>JALSLV010000064.1 GCA_026988115.1 Lysobacterales bacterium
AACATAGTCACGATAAAGATATATTTTTTGATTGGTAATTGCAAGCATAAGTTTCCTCGATAGTAAATCTGAGAATTGTGCCTTTTTTGATTGAATATTTATAGAGTGTGCTTTGGTTGACGCTTACCCATGCTCTACATAGGGATTAAACTTATAAATTTAAAATTAGATACACTATTTGCATAAACCAGCTTGTTAATTAACCTTGCATTTTCAAACACAACATTTTATAATGCAACCTATGAAACGCAATGCTTTAGACTATATTAATGAACTACTTACCTATTTCCCCTGTGTAGCAATTACGGGTGTGCGCCAGTGCGGTAAAACCACTTTGATTAATCAGTTACCGAAAACTTGGAAAATATTTGATTTAGAAAAAGGCAGTGATTTTGATATTATTAGCAGAGATGCGGATTTATTTTTTCGCCTG
The DNA here is from genome assembly GCA_026988115.1 of Lysobacterales bacterium. Classification (GTDB taxonomy): domain Bacteria; phylum Pseudomonadota; class Gammaproteobacteria; order Xanthomonadales; family Marinicellaceae; genus NORP309. The sequence continues at coordinate 434 of JALSLV010000064.1, forward strand.
AACCCTGAATTTATTGCCTTGGATGAAGCACAATTACATCCCGAGGTTTTCCCTGCTTTACGGGTTGCTATTGATGCTAATCGTGCTAAAAAAGGCCGATTTATCATAACAGGCTCTAGTTCTGTTGATTTACTTCATTCAATCTCAGAATCTTTGGCTGGCAGAGTGGCTATAGTTGAGTTGTCACCATTAAGTGTATGCGAAGCATTTGAACAACCACAAACTCAGGTTTATAACTTAATAAGCAATCAAAAACTCTACGATGAATTTCAAAGCTTACCTTTACCAACCATTTCACTTAAACAACTACATGAGTATTGGTTACGCGGTGGTTATCCTGAATTATGGACAAATAAATCAAAACGCTTTCACAAATTGTGGATGCAAAATTATATGCAAACCTATTTATCACGAGATATTATGCAGCTATTTCCAAGTTTAAATAAGCAAAAATATAGGCTGTTTATCAATATGCTTGGGCATTTATCTGGCTCGATTATTAATTATTCACAAGTAGCTAGAGCATTGGGCGTTTCTCAACCTACCGTGCGTGATTATTTTAATATCATTGATGGTACATTTATTTGGCGTAATATTCCTGCTTATGAAAAAAATGCCAAAAAACGTATCGTCAAACACCCTAAAGGCTATCTAAGGGATTCTGGTATTCTTAATCATTTATTGCACTTAAACTCAATAGATGATGTATTGGCACATCCTTCAATGGGTCATTCTTGGGAAGCAATGGTTATAGAAAACATAATCAGGAATTTAAAAAGCAATGGCGTTGATTTTGATTATTACTATTATCGGACTGGTACTGGTTCGGAAGTTGATTTGATTTTAGAAGGTGAGTTTGGGTTGTTACCCATTGAAATCAAGCATTCTGGAAATGTAAAATTACGAGATTTGCGCGGTATTCAAAACTTCATAAAAGACTATAATTGTGATTATGGTATTGTCATCAGCAATATTGATAAACCCTTGCAAATTAATGAAAAATTAATCAACATGCCTTTTTCTTATTTTTAGCTCCTTGTAAGTCTACAAAAAATGCAACAACCTCATTACATCTAACCAAACTAAATATCCAACTTATCCGCAGGTGATTTAATCTTATTAATCGAATGCGAAGAAACATGGGTATAAATTTGCGTGGTTTCTAAACGCTTATGTCCCAATAACTCCTGAATATACCGAATATCGGTGCCTTCATCCAACAAATGCGTGGCAAAACTGTGGCGTAGAGAATGGACAGTCACCTTCTTTTTGATGCCGGATTTTTTAAGGGCGGTTTTAAACACACTTTGCACGCTAGTTGGGCTATATTTTCCACCTTTTTGACCCTCAATTAAAAAGTCGTGTGGTTGGTATTTTTTATAATAGTTTCGTAGCATAGACAAAGTCTTTTCAGATAACATGATGTACCTATCCTTTTTGCCTTTGGCTTGACGTATATGAATTTTCATTGCCTCAGAGTCAATATCACCAATTCTTAAATTCAACAACTCGCCCAATCGTAAGCCACCAGAATAGATTAACAATAAAATAATCTTGTGTTTTAAATTATTGGTAACTCGGATAAGTTCAGATATATCCTTAGCGGATAAAACCGTTGGTAAATAAACAGGCTTGCGTAATTTGATGTCCAAAACTTGAGGAATGGGTTGATGAAAAACTTTTCCATACAAAAATCGAATAGTCGCTAAGACTTGTTTCATTGAGGAAAAAGAATACTGCTTTTCTTGCTTGCAATAGTACAAATAATTTTGAATATGGTCTTGGGAAATTTTGCTGACCTTCAATTCAGAGACCCACTGCAAAAACAATTTCAAAGCCGAAGCATAGTTCTTAACAGTCGCTTCAGAATAGTTCTCAATTCGAGCCTGTTTTATAAATCTGCTAATAATTTCTTGCTTTCTCATGAAATAAAGTATATTTTACGTAGTATATGCAAAATAATATAACATATAGCCGTAGTATATGCAATTGTGTGTATATTACGACGTTACCAACAAGCTAGAACGAGAAAAATCGTACTAAAAAGCCCACCGCACATTTTACACATTTATTTTTTTCTACGCTCAATTCCAACGCAAAAAAAATAAAAGAGTAAAATTTCCCACCCAAAACCTTTCCAATTCAAAAAATATAATTACTTTTGGACAATATTAGTCTAAAATAAATTTGTCCAATGAAATCATTAGGAAATATTTTAAAAGTTGCACGAGAAGAAAAAGAAATGATTCTTAGAAAAGTATCGGCAGAAGTTGATATTGATCAATCTTTGATAAGTAAATTCGAAAAAAACGAAAGAAAACCAACCAAAGAACAATTAATTAGAATTGCAAAATTCTACAAACTTTCAGAACAAGAACTAATCATAAATTGGTATTCTGAAAAAATAGCAGATGATTTAAAATATACACAAGCAACAACTGAAATTTTAAGAGTTGCAGAAGAAAAAATTAATTATTATAAATCTCAAGAAAATGGAAAATAACAAAATAAAAGTAGCCGAACTATTCGCAGGTGTTGGAGGTTTCCGTCTTGGACTTGAAAAATATAATAATTATGATGTTGTTTGGAGTAACCAATGGGAACCATCAACTAAAGTGCAACACGCATCAATGGTTTACGAAAAGCAATTTGGAAAAGAAAATCACTCAAATGAAGATATAAATGAAGTTGTAACAAGAAATGTTGAGGAAATTCCAGATCACGACTTATTGGTTGGCGGTTTTCCTTGTCAAGATTATTCTGTTGCGACAACATTACATAATTCAAAAGGTTTAAAAGGAAAAAAAGGTGTTCTTTGGTGGTCAATTCATAAAATTTTAGAAGACAAAAAAAACAAACCAAAATATTTGTTTTTAGAAAACGTAGATAGACTTTTAAAATCTCCAGCATCACAAAGAGGTCGTGATTTTGCAGTGATGTTAAAAAGTTTAAATGACTTAGGATATGCTATAGAATGGCGAGTTATAAATGCGGGAGAATATGGAATGCCACAAAGAAGAAGAAGAACTTTCATTATTGGCTATCATAAATCAACTGATGTTTATAAAAGAATATCAAAATCAAAAAAAACAGATTGGCTTCAAGAAAAAGGAACAATTGCAAATGCTTTTCCTTTAGAAAAAATTAATAAACTAAAAGAATTTGAAATTAAAGGAAGTTTAGAAGAGATAACAACTGAATTTAATAAAGAAGGGAAACTTTCACCATTTCAAAACACAGGATTACTTTACAAAGGGAAAGTTTATACAACTAAAACAAGTCCAAATTATAACGGAAAAAGAACGATTTTAAGAGATGTTCTTCAAAACGGAGAAGTAACAGATGAGTTCTTTATTAAAGACAATAAATTAAAAAGTCCTAAATCTATTTTAGAAAAAGACGGAAAAGAAAAAATAATAACTACAGAAAAAGAAATGTGGGAATATTTAAAAGGGCCAAAATCTATTTTAAGAATTTCTAAAGACGGTTTTAAATATAATTACTCTGAAGGTGGAATGATTTATCCTGACGCTTTAGATAACGCTTCAAGAACTATAATTACAGGAGAAGGAGGAAAATCACCTTCAAGATTTAAACACGTAATAGTTTCAGATAGAGGTTTAAGACGATTAACACCAGTTGAATTGGAACGATTAAATATGTTTCCAGACGACCACACAAAAATGGAAGGAATTACAGATACAAAACGAGCCTTTTTTATGGGAAACGCACTTGTAGTTGGAGTAATTGAGAAAATTGGAAAAGCACTTTATAATCAGATAAATGAATAAGAATATGTATGATATTAATTCTGCAAATTCAATTATTCAATTTGCAAAAAAACTAAAAGGAAAATCACTAAGGTCGTCTTGCGATATTAATTTCAATGAATACAAGGTAAAAGACAAAGGTGGTTATGGAAAACTCGTAGAAAAACATTATTTTAAATATGAGCCAAATTCAAAGGCAGAACCAGATTTTCCAGAGGCAGGACTTGAATTAAAATGTACGCCTTTAAAATTATTAAAAAACGGAGAGTATCGTTCAAAAGAACGTCTTGTAATGAACATTATAGATTATCTAAATGTTCATCAAGAAGATTTTGAAAGTAGTACCTTTTGGAAAAAGAACGCTCATTTATTACTGATATTCTACCTACATAATAAAGGACAAAATTTACTTGATTATTTAATAAAACTTGTTGACAATTGGGAATATCCAAATCAAGATTTACTAATCATAAAAAGAGATTGGGAGACAATCAACCAAAAGATAAAAGACGGAAAAGCACACGAATTATCAGAAGGAGATACATTTTATTTAGGTGCTTGTACAAAAGGCTCAACAGCAGAAAAATCTTTAAGAAATCAGCCTTTTAATAAAGTCAAAGCAAAACAAAGAGCATATTCTTTAAAACAAGGATATGTAAATCACATTATTGCAAATATTGCACAAGAAGAACAAGCCGTTTATGGTAAAATTCTAACCCAAGAAACAATATTTGAACATTTACCTTCAATTGAAGAAATTGTAATATCAAAATTTGAACCTTTTTACGGAAAAACATCAGTTGAAATTGAAAAGAACTTCAATCTTGAATTAAATAGAAAAGCAAAGAGTTATTTTGCTAACCTTACGAAAGCAATTTTAGGAATTGGCTTAAACAAGAAAATTGAAGAGTTTGAAAAAGCCGATATTCAAGTAAAAACAATTAGATTAAAGGAAAATAATCTACCAAAAGAAGATATTTCTTTCAAAAATTTCAAATATAGAGAGATTGTAGAAATGGATTGGGAAGAAAGTGATTTTAAACATATTTTAGAGCAAAAATTCTTTTTTGTTTTTTATCAATTTGAAGGCGAAAAACTTGTTCTTAAGAAAGTTAAATTTTGGAATATGCCTTATTCTGACATCCTTGAAGCAAAGAAAGTATGGGACAAAACGGTACGAATTATTGAAGAAGGAAAAATAATTAAAGAAATAACAAATAAAGGTATACGAAAAACATATTTTCCTAAAAAAACAGAAAATAGAATTAGTCACGTAAGACCAAAAGCATTAAATAAAAAAGATTGTTATGATTTGCCAGTAAAAGAACAATTTTCAAATGCAATGGAATATACCAAGCATTGTTTTTGGTTAAATGCAAGTTATGTGAAAGATGAAATATATCTGAAATAACCAACGCATAAAGCCATACACATTTGCAATCGCTACAGCCAATGCTCAAGCCAAAATTGCAAAAGAGTATGTCTTTGCCAACGCTATCAGCAGAACGAAAAAGAAGAAAGCCAGTTGGTAACAATGTATATAAATCATTGGGCAATAAGTGATTAAACCAAAGTTAGTGCTTTTAAATAAAAATAGAGATAAACTGAAAATGAAGTGCTTCGAAATGCCCAACGCTTCATACACAAATCGTTGGCGGTAATAACAAAAAAAACGAATTTAAGAAGGATAGTGAATTATCAAACATTTCAACCACATTAAGATTTAAAATCACTTGTTGATTGTTATTGGACTTTGGAAGTTCCAGCAGAAAATGATGCGGGGAAACAACGGATTATACCTGATGGTTGTATTGAAATGGCTTTTATTCTTGGAGACGATATAAAACGATATACTTCTGAAAATGAATTTATCTTACAACCACGTGCTATGGTGCTCGGACAAACCATTGAACCTTTTTATATAGAGCCTACAGGTTTCGTCAATACATTTGCTATTCGCTTTTATCCTTATGGTTTTGCCAATTTTGTAACGACATCTATTAAAAGTTTAGTTAATAAAGAAACGACTATAAAATTACTGTTTGGTGAAACTATTTCAAGGGCAATAGTGCCAAATATGTGATATCCATTGCATTAATCTTTTAAAAATTTAGCTATTATGAGCCTTATAAAAAAATGAGGTGTGGAAATGAAAGTTTTTAAAATAATGATTTTATTGTCATTTTTAGCTAGTTTTAATGCTTTTTGTATCGTTGATTACGACATTGTCTATGTACGTCAAGTGCGTTTTGGCGATGATGTCAATACCACTTGGCCTGAAGTTTTTCATCCAGCAAAATTGGATGCTGGTGCTGATTTGGTGTTGTTGCATCCTGATGGCAGTGAAGAAATTTTAGTGGATTGCATGATATGCAGTGTCACTGATCCAGTTATTTCTTTTGATGCCCAATGGGTTTATTATAGCCTGTTTCATGATTTGACCCAAGTTAATACCCAACGCGGTAATTTGCCCTTGCTTGGTGCTGATATATTTAGGTTAAATTTAGCCACTCGCGAAATTCAACAACTCACTCACGGTGAATTTACTCCCAATACTGGCAATGGCAATTGGGATGAAAGTAATCCGCTTAATCCATCGTCAGAATTTAATCGCTTAGGCTATGGTATCTTGAATTTAGGACCGATGCCCTTGCCCGATAATAAACTTGCATTCACCAGTAATCGCAATGGTTATGTCCCGACCAAAGGATTTACTAACCCTACCTTACAGTTATTTGTGATGGATATTGATGGAGAAAACATTCATGAAATAGCTCCTATGACATTGGGCTCGGCATTACACCCGACTATATTAAATGATGGAAGACTGATGTTTTCCAGTTACGAATCTCAAGGTTTACGTGATTCCCGTATTTGGGGCATTTGGACAATTAACCCTGACGGTACAAATTGGGCACCTTTGGTTAGTGCTATGACTTCTCCAAATGCTTACCATTTCATGACCCAAAACTCCTCTGGTGAAGTTGTGGTTGATCAATATTATAACCTCAATAACAATGGTTTTGGTGCGTTATTTGCCTTACCAGCAACTCCACCAGATTCTTCTATTCCTCCTTTTGGAAGTCCGCAATCCTCATTAAATATATCAATTGATTATACTGGCAATTTTGGCCCATCCACATTCCGAGATTCATTTACACCGCAAGGCTACCATGCGATTACACCGATGACTCATCCTAGTGATTATGCAGCACCTTTATTTACTATTGGTGGCGATATAAACGGTCCGCGCGTGGGGAAATTCACCCACCCCTCCGCAACCACTAATAATGATTTGTTGGTGGTTTATACCCCAGGTCCAGCTAATGATTTAAATCGCCCATTACAGACTCCTTATTACGATGCTGGGATTTATGTCATTGAAAATAGCGTTCCCGTTTGGAGTCCAAATGAATTGATTTTAGTAAAAAATGATCCCAATTATAATGAAGCATGGCCCAGAGCCGTTGTACCTTGGTCAGCTATTCATGGGCAAGCAGAACCAGACAAAAAAACATGGCTAGCCAACGATGGCAGCATACATGAGCAATTGCCCGCAGGAACGCCTTATGGTTTGGTTGGCACCAGCAGTGTCTATAAAAGAGACTCATTTCCTGGTAGAGGTGATAACAACTTTGATGGTTTAGATGCCTTTAATACATCAGAAAATGATAAAAGCAGTAACTGGAAGTGGCAAGGAGCCGATGCAGGAAAGTACAGCAACAGTGATATTTGGGCAATCCGAATCTTAGCAATGGAACCAATAACTGATAGGCGATATGGTCCACAAAACGCCCCTTCAAACCACGCGGGTGATTTTATTAGCCATGCCAATGAAAAGTTGCGAATTTTGGGAGAAATCCCGTTGCGAAAATTTGATATCCAGGGCAACCCAATTTTAGATGACGAAGGCAATCCTGATACCAGCTTTTTAGCAAAAATTCCTGCCGACACGCCATTCACATTTCAAACCCTTGATAGAAATGGCATGGTGCTTAATGCTTCACAAACATGGCATCAAGTACGTCCTGGTGAATTACGTGCCGATTGTGGTGGTTGCCATGCCCATTCACAAATGCCATTGGATTTTTCCACCACCCAAGCAGTTAGCGTCGATTACAGTGTTGTGGACTTAAGTACTTCAACGCCTTTAATTACCCGTGATGAATTAGGCAACAACGGTATTGATGATGTTGCCACGTCTGTAGTTGATGTAGAATTTTACCAAGATATTCGCCCTTTATTGCAATCCAAATGTATTAGTTGCCACAATGCTAGTCAGCAAGCTGGACAGTTGGTTCTTGATGATACGGCTATTATTACCGACAACAAACCCGGAGATTACGTGCGACTTGCCGCCGATAGTGCTGCCAATTATGGTTATGAGCCCGTAATACCTAACAAAATTTGGCGACAAACCAATGCCAGTCGCTACATTCGTAAATTTCAAAGCCGCAGAAGTTTATTAATCTGGAAACTATTTGGGCAACGCCTTGATGGCTGGACAAATGCCGACCACCCAACAGAAGCCATCCCAGGTGATGAAACCACATTGCCAAATGGTGCCAGTGCAAATACCGCAGATTTAGACTTTGTCGCCAGCAGTGCTCATCCAAGTGGAGGAATGCCCAGTTTAACCATGCAAGAAAAAATGACCTTTGCACGCTGGATAGACTTAGGTGCACCCTTGGATATTTCCCAAAGCAGAGGAACAAACCTTGGGTGGTTTATTGATAACATAAAGCCAACACTCACTATAAGCCAACCGCGACAAAATATTAATACCCAAGTTGTTGATAAAATAATCTTTGCTTTAGCCGATGCCAATTCGGGTATTGATTTTGCTACACTATCGGTAACTGCAGATTTTACAGTTAATGGCAATGCGGCTAATACCGAATTAAACACGCTAGTGAGTCAAATAGGTACAGGGATTTATCAAATTTCATTTAATCAACCTCTACCAGTAGATTCAATTGAGAGGCATATCTTTATTGAAATAGTCGATAATCAGGGCAATGTAACTCGCACAAATTTGCGTTTTTATTCCTCTGATTTAATTTTTAAACATGGTTTTGAATAACTCCAAATCCCGATAGTGAAATCACAATCAGAGCACAAGTCCTTAATGCACCTAAGAAATTAACAAAAGGCTTAATCACCAATCAGGTGAATTTAGTTTTTGTTAATTCCTTATGCACATCAACTGCTTGCTCGCTTTATTGCGATTCTATATCAGGATTTGGGATAACAGTAAACTCCTCTACTAAGTTTATTTAGTTATTCAAAACCTGTTTTAAAAATCAAATCCGTAGGAGGTGCTGCTAAAAACCAAGAAATATTTCTTGTAACTTCGGTGACATTACCAGTTAAGTCTTCAACACTTGCAAAAATCTTTGTTGATGGATTGTTAAGGCTTGTGCTTAATGCAATGGAAACAACACCTTCACTATTTGCATTGCCTGCAAGGTTAGAGATGCAATTGTCGTTGATATCTAATACGCAAACAACCAAACTGTTGGTGTTGATGCCACTGCCTAAATCTACTGTGCCGACTTTAAGATCGGTGACTTCATTGTTGTTAACCGTTGCTGCTAAATGCAATGTTGGCTTTTGTGTATCGAGCAATTCCAACTGTCCTCCTGCACTGCCTATGTCAATCCAGCGAGACAATAAGCCCAATTCATAGGGTGTAATTGATGTCGGATGATCGGCACCGAAGTCTATATCTGTGGGGTCATCACTGTCTAATTTATTGTCTGTTCGTTGATTGGCAGCCTTCCAGTAAAGCAAACTTCCACGCGAGTTAAGCGCACGTATGTATTTAGTCAATTGTGGTCGCCTTAGGGTAAATCCATTACCCACATTGGTGACGACTTTTTTATTAGCTGGAACACAATTTTGAAATAAATCTCGAACCAAACAACCCCAAGTTGTCGTTGTATCCAGTGTAAAACCCGTATTAAAAGCTGGAGGTATAGTGGGTCTATCTAAATCCAGTCCAGCCGCCGCACTCGCCCCACTGTGACAAGAGATGCAATGGTTGTCGAATATCGGTTGAATATCACGGTCATAAACCACTTGTAATCCATAGGTTGGAGTGCCTGCTGCATCACCTGTCGCTACGCCATTAACCGTATTTACGTTGTTGCCATTTAAGCCTGCCAATAAAGGGACTGTTCCTTCACCCAATTTTGGAATTGTATAATTGTTGGTGGCAGCAAAGGATTGCGGAAACTCTATTCGCGAAGGTTGTGAATGGACATGACAACCACCACAAGTTTTTTTCTCCCCTGGTCTAAGTTGTTGCCAAGTTTGATCGGTATTTAATGTACGACCATCGCAATCAATGCCTTGCATTAAATAAGGTGTATTGGCTGGAAATCGTACCAAGAAGCTGGTATCAAGATTGCCACTGGGGTCAGTAATCCTGTTACCGTTTGAATCTTTGTTGAGGACAGAAAACTCACCAAGTATTGCCACCCGTTCACCAGCGACATTGGCAATATCCCTCCATGAATTGCTGCTTCTGTTGGGCATAACACCTAAGATGCGTACACCACACAAGTCATCATCGACATAATCAATAGTATCGGTTCCTTGATTATTGAACTGATGCTCCCCTACAAAAGTAATGCCATCTCTTGGGTGCGTTTCTCTATCGGTAATTGATGCCGCACCTAACAGCCCAAAAGGTGTTCCTGTCGTTAGTAAGCTATGTTGAGTCAAAGTATCCGCGCTTGGTATAAATACTGGATGAGTAACACCATGAATGGCTGAATAGGGAACCGCTGCCTTTGCCATAATTTCATGCCAATTTTTAGAATCTACAATAAGTTCTAAGTCATTTGGATGCTCATTAGGAATCGATGTTGCTTTATAGATGCCAATGTCACAGCCTGGGGAGTCAGTAATACCTAATTGTTCAATTAAAGACGCCATTAAATTTATAGCTGTTCCTTGTCCTGAACCAGATGTTAAAGGAGGAGTTATTAATCCGAGATGGGAGAAAATACCATTGCCCATAACAGTGGTACAAGGGCCTTTGCCCCAAGAAAGCATAAGTTTATTATTAGGTAAACCTGCAGGATGACCAACTTTACCCGCAAAAGGTAATGAATGGTCGGGATAATTTGGACTGGGTGCTGGTGTCGAGCCATTGCCTAATAACGGCATAAATTTTGCCATGTCATCACCATTGGTTGCCCATGAAGCGAAATTTATTACATCTCTTGGAACGTAAATATCACCACGGTTTGTTGCGTCATTGGGATTAATACCCTCTTGACCTTCGGGTTCTTGCATAACGCCAACTAAAACACCTAAGCCGTTATTGTTAGCTCGATAATAATCAGCAAACCAAACCCTACTATCACTGGTTTGCCCAATAAAATGAGCAGCATTGTGGTCTTCACCAAATGAGCTATTTTGGTGGTCGCCGCTGTGTTGCCCATAAAAAGCAAAATTCTCAGCACCATCAGGTGATTGAATGTAAATATGGAACAAATTAGCAAGCGTGGTAAAAAAACCAGGAGAGCCATTGGTGTGTCGAAAAGGTAATCCACCAAAAATTTGCCAACTGGAATAGGCGAGCTGTCCATTTTTTAATAAAAAAGGGTGCTGTTCTTGTGATAAGGAATGATGACTGGATAAATCTAAATTACTACCAAATGGAAACAAATCCATTGCCCAAATACGTGTTCCTTTACCACTACTACCCATACGCCAAACCGATGTATGGGTGTTGCCATCTCGTGTAGATGTAAAAGCAATACGGTTATCAGTCAGGTATGCAGGTCCTGAATCATAAATACCATTGACAAAAGGCATCGAAGTAATCGCACCGGTAGCAATGTCAACTTTGTGTAAATGAGCTCCAGTAGTATTAAGGTATAAGTTAGGAAACTCAACAAATGCGGCATTTGCAGAGTCAGCATTGGGGTTAATGACACGAGCATTAATATGACGTGATTTTGTGACAAGTGTGCCTTCAAAAACCGAAAAAATCACAGTTTGCCCATCAAAAGAGATAGCTGGGTCAAGCGCCGCACAACTTTGAGAACCATTGGCTGGAGTTCCAAAAGCAGTAGAACAATTGTACAAAACTGTTTCAATGCCACTGGCATTGCGATAAATTAAATCACATGGTGCACTAAAGCCTCCAAAGAAATGCGAAACATCTGGTAATACATCATAAATATCTAATCCACGCATATTAGTTCGAGTTTGCGTATTAGTTACACCATTGACAGTAACGTTACCAGTAATATCAATTGATCCTGTTGTACGCATGCATCGCGAATAAACGATTGGATCAATAGCGAAACTGACTAATGGCAAGCAAATGATGGTAAAGAAAAAGAGCATCTTTAGAGTCGGAATTGGGTTCATAATTCACCATAATAATGTAAATAATAGAGAATATTATCCTGATTAACATTTAATATTTGTGACTCAATTCACGTTGTTTCTACACCCTCCCATTTTTAAACTACCCTAAACTAAATATAAATCAATTAATCCAAAAAAACCATACACGATTGAGGTGGTTGAAGCAAGTTCATAAGATTTAACACTTATAATTCAAATCCATTGGTAAAAATGATTTCTGCAAGTGATTTAATAGCTAAATTCAATACCCAGCCAGTATTGTTTCCAGAACCTGAGTATGCCCCTCGATAGGAGTTGTCAAAAACATCACCATTAAAATCTTTATTCCAGTCGGTATAAGAATTTATAGTGCTCACATCAATAACACTGCCTGTAAGCTGGTTCTGCACAGGGTATAAATTCATTCCTGGCAAAGTTACAACCGGATTGGTGAGATAAATGCTGCCATTGGCAAAGCTATCAACAAAATTATCACTTTGAGTTCCTCCGACAAGTGGATTGGGCGAAAATACCGCATTTGCCAGTGTTATTTGTTGAAACCCTGAGAGTGGATTTGAAATTCTTAACCCCGTTCCATTTGTGACGACAGTGTTGTGAAAATACCTAACACTTCTGGCGCCGCTGCCGTTGTGAGCTTGAACATAAGCACCAGCTCCGTAATTGTTGTAAAGTAAGTTGTTATAAAAAGATATATTGCCAGTGCCTTGAAACAAACCTTCGCTAACACTTGAGTTTTGATAAAAAAAGTTGCCATAAATATGATATTCATCATTGCTTCCTACGCCATTAATTGGGTAATGACCCACTAATAAATTAGGTCGTGCAGCTCCTCCAGTTGAGGAATTTTGGACTTTGCTAAAAACATTGTGCCGTATAACGGTTGTGCCATTTGCAGGGGCTCCTAAATTGGTTTGCCTTGAGTTTTGGTGTTTTATTTGCATGTTGTAGCCCGTGGTATTGGTCACCAGATTATATTCAACAAGCGAGTTTACAAAAGCTTTTTCCCCGTCTGAATTACCAAAATACATTCCTGTGCCTGCGGATGTTCCATCTGAATCTGTTATGGTATTATGCCGCACGACCCAGTTCCAAGCAGGGCATTTTGTGGATATTCCGACCGCTTGTTGGTTAACTCCATGATTTATAATATCAATGTATTCTAGGGTAATGTGGTGGGCATAAGTTGCATTGCCTTCGGCTTTTATAGCGTCGACAAACAATTCATTACCATTTATTAAAATATTGCGTATTACAACATAACTCGAATCTTTGATACTTACTGTATTGCAACAACTTCTAGCCGTAAACTCAGCAATACCGACATCAGGGCCTTCAATAATTATACAGTTATGTTGACTTGCATTAAAATTGTGGATTGGTAGACCAACTGGATAGACTCCAGCACTGAGTTTTAATTTATCGCCTCCTTGTAGTGTGTTGAGTAAAGTAAGATAGTTTGTTGGATTTGCATTGATAACTTGTGTTACAACTGTGTTAGAACACCCTCCATACAATTCAACCAAGTTATCGGCATACGAAAAATTGGCATACAATAACAGCAACCATAAATATTTAATCACAGTAAATCCTCATGCTATTCAAAACCATTTTCAAAAATAATATCGGCGGGCTTAAATTCTTGTGCAATTGTCCAGCCAGAATTGCCAGCAGTATCGTAGCGATAAGCCCCAACATCAAGCGAGCCAACTCTTGAGCTTAAATTAAAATCAATAGCGGCATTGTATTGGGCATCGGCGGTGTTGATTAAAGCGGAGCCCGCTTTAGGAAAGACGTCTTGCGGTAAGACTCCGCTAAAGGAGGCGTTGCTGAAATCAGAGCTCAAGCTTCCCATATTATCAAAACCACTTGATACACCAATCAGGCTTCCTTGCCCAATATTGTTGGAAACGGTTAAGTCACTTAACGTTCCTGATGCTCGAATGGCAACGCCAGATTGTGAATACAAAGCATTATTGGCAATAGTAATGGGTCCAGAAATTGAGCTGATGCGTATCACCGAACCATTAGTATTGAGAGCGGTGTTATGGGTGATTTCTAAATTGCTAGGCACACCATTTTGATGGGCTTGGCAATGTATGCCGTCAAACGCCGCACCGAGAATAATATTATTGCGAATAATGGTATCTGCCGCACTTTGAATTGCATGATCGCCGCAGCCCCACATAACATTACCCTCAAGAATATTGGCAGCACCATTGCCAACAGTTGAATAGGTAATCAAACAAGGATAACCCGTGTCATGGATAACATTGTCGCGGATGACATTGTTATAACTGCCTTCCTTAAGTTCAATTCCATCACCTTGAGAAACCGATGAGCCATTGGTGTGGTGGATATAGTTGTTGGCAAATACACTATCAAAAACTTGACAACCATTATTATTGCAACCCAAATACATGCCTTCACCCGTGCCATTGGTGTGGTGAATGTGATTATGAGTGAAATTCAAACCTTGATACAGTTTGTTGTTGTCATTGGCAGTAATGGCAGCATCACCAGTATCATGAATATGGTTATCAATTAGGCTTATAAAACTGGAGTTATTTACACGCAAACCACGAGAACCTCCACTAAACTCAATGCCTTTAAAAGTGACATAAGTGCTGTTCTCAATATCTACAATATTTTGGTTAGCATTGGGTCGATTGACATGCGGAGTATGACCCGCTTTTGCACGAATGATACAAGGTAAAGCTGCTGTGCAGTTTAGCGTTACGCCAAAACGCAAAGTGACGGAATAAAGACCTGTGGTTAATTCTAAAATATCACCTGGTTGCAATGCATTAGTGGCAGTTATAATATTGTCGGTTGGACTAATTTCAAAGATAGTAGCCAAGCTTTTATTTGATTTAATGCCTAATAATAAGACCATTAGTAACAGTGTTTTCTTCATAAAAATGACCTAAATTGTAAAAATCATCTACTTATTTTAGGTAAAAATAAGCACGAAACTGTGATGACTCTAGCAAACAAAGATAAAAAATATTGACAAAGTTTCAATTATGCTTAAGATACTCACAAATTAAATCACCAATGATTTAAATCACACCACATTAATTTAGGAGGTAACACATGCAACACTTACAAATGAGAACAAACACTTAAGCCTCCCAGCACATATATCTGGAAGGCTTGAAAAAGAATCGTGCCTTTCGGGAAAACTTTAAAAGTCAAAGCCTGAAATGCACATTTATTTCAGGCTTTTTTTATGCCTGAAGCTTTTCCTTTTTGTCATTCCCATGAAAATGGGAATCCAGTCTCTTTGAGCAATCTGGATTCCCGCATTCGCGAGGATGACAATCTGGATCAAATTTAAAGGAAAGCAGATATGCCCATTTTAAAACAAATAAACAAGGCACTCGTGCCTATTAAGATTTACACCAATGACATCAATTCAAAAGCAATTGATCAGCTGGTTAATATTGCCAATTTACCGATTGTGCACCATCATGTGGCAGCGATGCCCGATGTGCATGTTGGAATTGGTGCAACCGTTGGTTCGGTTATTCCGACACTCAATGCCGTTATTCCCGCCGCCGTTGGCGTGGATATTGGTTGTGGCATGAATGCTGTGCGTACCAGTTTGAAAGCCAGTGATTTGCCAGATAATTTATACAGTATCAGGCGAAATATCGAGCGATTGATTCCTGTGGGCTTTAATTGGCACAGCCGTGCGGTGGTCAAATCATCAACCGTGAAGGCGCTTGATAAACCACTTGATGAAATTTTGTATAAGCATCCAAGCATTGCTAAGATGTTTCGCACCTTTCATCAAACATGGCATCGACAACTCGGCACTTTGGGTGGCGGCAACCATTTCGTTGAAATCTGTTTGGATGAAAACGATGAGGTGTGGATTATGCTGCACTCAGGTTCTCGTGGGGTTGGTAATGCCATTGGTCGTTATTTTATCAACTTGGCACAAAAAGATATGCAAAAACATCAGATTCATTTACCTGATAAAAATTTGGCTTATCTTAATGAAGGCACGCAATATTTTGATGACTACGTACAAGCAGTTAACTGGGCGCAAGAATACGCCTGGATAAACCGCCGTGAGATGATGAAATTAGTGGTTAATGCCTTAGGAGCATCAAAACTACCAAAGTTTACCTTAACCAAAAAAGCGATAAACTGCCACCATAATTATATTTCTTATGAAAGCCATTATGGTCAAAAAGTTTATGTAACGCGTAAAGGTGCAATCAGTGCCCAAGTCGATGAGTTGGGAATAATCCCTGGTTCCATGGGAGCCAAATCATTTATTGTCAGAGGCAAGGGTTCAAAAGCCTCGTTTTGTTCGTGTTCGCACGGTGCTGGACGGGCGATGAGTCGAACCCAAGCCAAAAAGCAATTTAACGCCCTTGATTTGCAAATGCAAACCAGTGGTGTTGAATGCCGCAAAGACAAAGGTGTAGTGGATGAAATCCCAAGTGCTTACAAAGACATTGATGCGGTAATGAACAACCAACACGATTTGGTGTCTATAGAACACACGCTTAAACAAGTGGTGTGTGTAAAAGGTTAGAACAAATACGTCATTCCTGCGCAGGCAGGAATCTAATTAAACAGGAGAAAACCATGAAAAAGGTAAGAAACGTGGTCGCACGATTAGCCATTATGAAAAAAGGTGGCGTGCATGATAAGACCAACAAAGCCAAAAGATGCAAGCAAAAACAAAAGCTGCAAAAACAAATAAGGACCAATAATTTTGGTTCTTATTCTTTGATGCTACAACTTCGTTTCAGTTGTTTCCCACGTCGGCAATTTGACGGTAATTCTTGTTTGATTTTCTGTTGTTGTGTCAAGAGAAATACTTCCATTCTGAATTTCAGCGCATAATTTTGCCGAATAAGTTCCAAAACCAGTCCCTGTTTTTTTATTTTGTGTCACAAATTTATCAAAAAACCTACCCCTGATTTCAACAGGTACACTTCCTTGATTCACTAATATAATTTCACAATACTTAGTAGAAGAACTGTAAGTAATATTTATTTTAATACACTCGTTAAAATCAGATGCCTCAAGTGCATTTTTAATAAGATTAGAAAAAAGTGAATAACACAGCAGTTTTTCTGCAAAAACTTCAACTTTATTAGATTCTTTTATCTGGGTATTATTTAATAATATAGGGCATTGAACGGTGCAACTGCCTAATTCAATTAACACCTGTTTAATGAGTGCAATTAATTCAACTTTTTCTGGTTTGAGTTGGTATGAACCATTTTCTATTTTGTACATATTCAATGAACTATTAATCATATCAAGCATTTGATAACCGCTACTTTTACAAGCACTTAATAGTTTTATGGATTGCTCTGATAGACTTTGTTCTTTCAACATAATCAGACTCGGAATATTTATAACTGCATTTAGTGGAGTTTTTAAATCATGCTGATTCATGCGTTCCACTTGTTCTCTGAGTTGTACCAAGTCGTGGAGTTCTTCATTCCTTTTAAAGAGCGTTTTTTCCGTATTTCTTCTTTCCGCAAACAGAGTACCAATCAACAAAACAGATAAAACAACAGATAAAATGTAGAAATTTAGATTAATAACATCAATCACAGGATTTCCTGTAGCAAATGGTCCATAGCTGTTGCTGGTTGCATAACTAGCAAAAAGCCCCGTAATAAGGACAGCTATAACTGAATAGGTATTGTTTTTAACCGCTGCCAAATACACTATAAGAGGTACAGTTAAACTCAGTAGTATTGCCAAACTTTTTATGGGCAACAAAAAAAACAAAAAGTAATTGAACAGTAAGAAGAAGACAACAACAGCGATAAGAATAAGAAACCTGATAGACTTATAATTGGCAAATAAAAGTAAAACTAAGGGTGTGACTAAAAATTGCCCAAGTATGTTCCCAAAAAACCAAAAAAGGAGGCTATTTAAATATTCTAATTTATCCACTATTGAAAAATAATATAAAACAGCATTGCCGAAAAAGGCACTAAAGGGCTGTAAAACAAGAGTGATAAGCAACAATAAACCAATGACATCTCTTACAGATGACAAGGTTTTATTTAGTTTAAAATGATTAAACAAATACCAACCAATAAATGCTTCGCCAGTATTAACCAAAGAAATTAATAAGGCAGGCAAAATGGGCATGCTGGTGGTAATTGCTAATAAAAATTGACCAAAAAATATACCAATCAAAATAGGTCTACCAAAAAGAATAACGCCCGCTAGGGCAAATCCTTCTGGCAAAAATATCACTAAACTTACAATGTAACTACTGACTAAACTTGTTGATATAAAAAAAACCAAGTGCCCAATCAAAAAATAGATTAGAGCCATTAGTATAATGTGAAAATAATTTATTTCTTTCTGAATTTCAATCATCTTTTATCCAAAGGCAAGGCTTAATAATTTTACACATGAGAAATACCATTATAGTAGACAAACCGATGCTTGCCTCCATGTTTTGCCTTGTACATTGCATCATCTGCAAATTTAATCAATTCATCCGTTTTTTTGCTGTTATCAGGATAAATAGAGACACCAATACTTAAAGAGACTGTGACTGTATCGTGGTTAATGGTTATGGGTTGGTTTGTTACGACTAATATTTTTTTCAAAATAGAGTTAAGTGCTTCATTGGTTTTTATATCCACAAAAATTAATAAAAACTCATCTCCACCTAAACGTAGCAAAAGGTCATCAGCTCTTATGTTGTTTTGAATTCTTTTTACTGTTTGCTTTAAAACTTCATCACCAAAATTGTGTCCATATGTATCGTTGACTTGCTTAAAACCATCTATATCAAAAAAACAAACAGCACTTCTGGTTTGGTATAAGTGACCTAAGGAAACAATATGTTGCATGTGTTCTTTTAACAAATTTCGGTTGGCTAGCCCAGTTAAATTATCATACAAAGCCATTGACTTTAATTTTTCCTCCACCACTCTTTTTTCATCAAACAGAGTGCCAATAATAAGAACGAGCAGGATATGCGACAAAATATAAAAGTTTAAATCAATGATATTATCAATATTGGAGTGGTGTTGAAAAACACCTGTGCCTTTAAATGTTGCATACAAAGCGATAATTGCAATGATAATTGTCGCAATATAAGCCGTTGTAATGTTACGAAAAGCTGCAATGAGTACAACTATTGGCATGGTTAAACATAACAAGATTGGTAAACTTTTTATTGGAAAAAGGACGAGTATTAAGTAGTTTAATACTAAGAAAAAGCATACAGTTAACGTCACATCTCTTAAACTTAAATCTTTGCCATGCGCATAAAGCAATAGCAAAAATGGCGTAAAGAGTATTTGCCCGATAGCATTACCAAACCACCAAGAAAAAACATTTTTGTAAAAAGAAGAACTATTAGAAACATCAAAAACTAATAAAATAAAATTGCCCAAAATAGAACTAAAAGGCTGTAATACTAGAACAATCAACAACAATAAACCAATAACGTCTCTGAGGTGTTTCAGTGATTTATCCAAACCAAAATAGTTGAATAAACTCACGGCAATTAGAGCCTCAATAGAATTAACCGCAGAGATAAGAATAGCAGGATAAAAATGCATATTAGTACTAAGAGCAAGAATCAATTGCCCAAAAAAGATACCAAGCCATAGTTTTCTGCCAAAAATAAGAACAGCAGCCAAAGCAAAACCCTCAGATGCAAAGTAAACTATGGTAACAACAAGATCATTACCTGCTATCATAAAACTTAGCTTTCCAGATACAAAGTACACTAAAGCCAGGATAGAAATTTGGATGAGGTAAAAAACAGGCTTAATTAAGTAAATTGAAAGGCCAAAAATAGTAAACAATATTTTATTGCCAGATTGAATCATTTCTGAAATGAGAATCCTTGTTTGCAAATCTATTGGTCTTTATACCTTAAAAAAATGCTCAAAGCAATGTTTCTTGATAAAACACTTAATCAGGTGTGTTCTAGGACTCTATTAAGTAGATTAATTTGCATACTGATTTATAAAAAAATTACTCTCATGATAAAAGCAACAAAGCCAAAAGAAGCGCACAAGAACAAAAGCTGTAAAAACAAATAAGGACCAATAATTTTGGTTCTTATTCTTTTGTGTGTTAATATTAACCCTGCTAGATAATACTGTTCATCAGGAGTTAAAGAAATTCCCATATCAAGGCGTAGCCTGCAATTAATGGTTGTTCCCTTGATAAAGGCTACAACGCTGAGATGGGGATTTCTTTAACTCCCTATCTTGTTGAAATAAAAATGAAAGGTCTAATCCTATTGGCTCTTGGACTGCGTTATCAGCATTTGATATAGGATGGCTAAACCTTCATGCTGATGCCTTGCCAAGAACAAATAGGATTAGACTGATGTGCGGTATTATCTAGTAGGGTTAATATCTGCTCAAAAATACATTACGGAAAGAACTATGAAGAAACTCACTTTCAATTTAATTTTACTGGCATCATTTATGCTATTAACCTCGTGTACGCAATTTGGGCCTGAGCAGACTCAAGCATGGGATAAAATTGATAAAGGAGCTTTAATTTTAGATGTGAGAAGCAAACAAGAGTTTGAGGAAGGGCATTTGGCTCATGCGATTAATATTGAATACGAAAACACTCCAAAACTTGTTAAAAGAATTGGAAAAAACAAAGAGCGTTCGGTGGTTTTATATTGCCGTTCGGGTCGTCGGGCTTCTGTAGCCTTGGCAGAATTGAAGAAGTTGGGCTATAGCAATGTTTTTAATGGTGGTGGATTAAAGGCTATGAAAGCGGCTAAAAAAGAGCATGAAAAGGCAAAAATGCAATAATTTTGCACAAAAAAACACCTCTGTAAAAGAGGTGTTTTTCTTACCTAAACTTTAAATTAAATTTATTTCCAAGGATTAAAATTTATTGGGCCGACAGGTGTTGGTGAAAGAACCCATTGTACTGAATCGATGCCAATGTAGTTGGAGTTGTTGCCATAAAACCCAGCATCTTCGACATAGTAAACAAAAGCGACGCGCCCATCACCACCAATATTAGCGCTAAATTGTTGCCAAGTTTGTAAAGGGTAACCAACGCTGGCATCCGTTGATTTGCTTAAGTCAGGATTGATAACCAATAAAGTTTCGGTAAAGTCACCAAAACCGTCAGTGCAATTGCCTGTGTTGATTTCACCTGTTGGGCTATAAACCATGTATAAACGATCGGGAAATACAGTGAAATTATTGTTGGCTATTCGAGAACGCGTATAAAAAGAGACGGATTCAAGATTGCCTAATTCTGGCATGATAAGGTAGTTGCAGATAGTTCCCGGAGTGCCAGCCAATGAACGTGTGTTGCGGTGGTTGGCAGCAATATAAGAGTTAGGTTCACCATCTTGGGCAATAAAAATGGTTTGTTGATCAGATCCCTGAAACCAAGCAGAGTCTCCCATGGGGGAAGATTGGTTTGATATAACCCAACCAGGTAAGTTTTCTACATCAGTAAAACCTTGGTCTGTAGGTGCAACTTGGGCAATAGCTAAGGGTGATGCACAGAGTAGTGCGATTGATAATTTTTGAATAAAGGATGTTTTCATAATAATGTTACTGGTTAATGCAATTAATGGATGGATTGTATAATTTTGAACATTCAATAGCAAGATTTTGGCGCATCAGCTGTGGTAATTCGTTGGATGCCTGCTAAATCACGGTGAGATTTAACATTTAAATAACAATTGGACTTAAGTTTTTGTTGCACAACTTCGGATTGATTGTATCCGTGTTCCAAAATCAATTGTGCCGTTTTTGTCATGTGGAGTTTGGCGTGGTTAATGATATGCTCTAAATCTGAATAGCCTTTTTTATTGGCTACCAAGGCACTTCGTGGTTCAAATTGCAAATTAGATAAATGGCAATCATCTTTGGCAATATAGGGTGGGTTGGAAATAACAAAATCAAAGCGTTTGCCAGTTAAGTTTTCAAACCAATTGCTTTGCAATATGGTGACATTGGTAAGCTGATACTTATCTTTGTTGCTCATGGCTGTTGCAACACATTTGCTGCATTGGTCGATAGCAAAAATATTTGCCTTTGGTCGCTCAAGTGCTAGGCTTAAGGCAATGGCGCCTGTGCCTGTTCCCAAATCAAGAATTGAGCCATCAAAATCGCTAGGGGTTTTTTCCAAAACGTATTCAACAATCAACTCTGTTTCGGGTCGTGGAATCAAAGTGTATTCATTTACATTTAAGCTCAGTGACCAAAAATCTTTTGTGCCCGTTAAGTATGCAAACGGTATGCCTTGTTGTCTTTTTTCCAGTAATTGGTGAATTGTGTCTAATTGCGGTTGTTGCAGTTCTTTATCGTAAATAAACAATCCCGCGGTATTGATTTTTAACACGTAGGTCATAACAACTTCAATTTCTCTCTTGTCAAGTTGGTATTGTTTTTGGAGTTCTTGAATGAGTGTGGATAACGCCATGCCAGTGTTTTCATGTATAAAAAAAAGTGTATTATAACCCAAGGGTTACAATACACTCTCCTAGAGAGGTTTTATTGGCTAATTTTAGCCAAAGCCACCAGAGTAAATAATATCATCTGTTACTTTGTTTGATGTTTTGGTTTGTGTTTGAGCAGACCTATTAGGCACGGTGTCTTCAAAGTTGGCAGTAAACACTTCTTTGCTAGGAGAAGTCAGTGGTGTGACTTGCGAAGAATCAAACTGTGGATAACTGATGTAGACAATAGAGGCTAAAGCTGCAGTGGCTAATGCAGGTCTCAACCACGAAAACAGTTCTTCAAATACAGAAGAATGTGTTGATTGATTGGCTGATGCTACATCGCTAGCAACAGACTTGGACCAATCTTGCAATTGATTAATCACTTGGTAACTCGCACTTAAGTGACTGTTATCTGCGATTTTTTCGGCAACAGCTATCCTCGCATCAGATGCGTGAGAGAAATCATTTAAGCTTTCAATCGACGAATCAATCGGCGATGTCTTGGCTTGCTTAAAGAGTTGCGATAATTGTTGTTCAGTTAATTTCATATTCAATGCCTAATTCATGCAGTTTATCTTTTAAATCTTTCATTCCTCTTTTTGAGAGGTTGCCTGCTTTGTGAAAAGACCAACCAGTCATTTCACCTATTTCTTTTACCGAAAATCCTTGCAATCGCAATTTTACTGCGATACGCCGACTTTCTTTTAATGTTTCAATTACAATCAGTACGCGTTTAATCATTTCTTCATTGGCATGACCTTCATCTGGGTTAGATGCCTCTGAAATAAGACTGGGAGCATAATACTCGTCGTCATTTTCATCAGGTATTGTCATTTCACCTTTGAGCTTTTGATTTTTACGAGCCAAATCTATAATGACGTTGGCTGTAATTCTGTATATGTAACTATAAGACGAAATCTTTTCATTTTTTGGGTCACTTTTTATTAAATTTAATAATTTAATGCAGACTTCTTGTTCGATATCTTCGGCAGTGAGTCCTTTTATCTCAGGTCTTTGAAAGGAAACAGCTTTGATAACCAAGGCATGATTTTGGGCAAATATTTTTTGGATTTGTGATTTACTTGGCATTTTCACATTACCAAATTAACTGTCGTTCCAAGATAAGGCATTCATTAAAACGCCTTTAGTTTGAAGCAATTTGTGGTAGTGAGCGGCATCAAGAGCGGAGCGTTGTTGCTCATTAGTTGGCGCAGCGGCTGCTCCGAGTTTAAGGATTAAATAAGTCAACGAAGCAATGCTTCTGTCATCAACATTATAGCTCTTTTTATGTGCACCACATAAAAGCATAAGTGCGGTATTGCCATACTTGTCTTTAGCATTGATGTCTAAGCCATGATCAAGCAAAAAAGTAAAACAGGACTTGGCATTATTGATGTTGTTATTGTATTCGGCAGCTTGTGCGATAATGTGTAATAAGGTTTGCTGGTGTTTATTGACAATGAAAATATCCGCCTTATAACGGTATAAAATACTTAACATGGCATCATTCCATCCGGCAGCAGCAATGGTGGCATAGGAATAATCAGCAGGGCCTTGTCCATTTGGATTGGCGTTTTTATCTAACAACAAACCCGCCACACGGCGGCAATTGCCAATAATACTTGAGGATAAAGCCGTACTGCCATTATCAGATCGTGCTTCAATATTGGCATTTTGTTGTAATAAAAAAGAAACAACCGCCCGACGGGAATGACCGCAAGCTCGAATTAATGCAGTGCAACCTTTGTTGTCAGTGCAATCAATGTCTATCCCTTCGATTATCATGCGATTAAGACCGCCTAAGTTGCCTTGTTTTGCGGCATGAAACCACTCTTTTTGGTTTGATTGGGCTGGCTCTTTTTGAATAAATAGCGGTTTATTGGCTTTGCTTGGGGTTTCTATTTGTTGACTGGATAATAGTAGCGAAGCATTGCTGGTTTTTTCTGAGTTCGTTGGTTTTGCTGTGGTTAATGGTTTTTGTTCATCGTTTGATTGTTTGGAATTCCCAGCTGCAGAAATTTCTGTGTCATCAACGGGTTGTTTTGGAGTGCTTTCATAACTGTTAGTAAAAAAAGGCAATTCAATTTGGTTAACGCTATTTAAGTGTTTTTCAATTAGACGTGAGATTTTAGGGTGCTTTTGTTTGGCAATTAACCAAGCAGAGCGATTTTTATTGTCGACTATTTCAGGATCCCCTTGGGCTTGCAATAATTGCAAAACAATATCTTCAGAGGGTGTTTTTTGTCTTAATGCTAAAATCAGAGCGGTTTCTTTTTGGCTATTAGCGTGATTAATTTTTGGATGATGTTGCAGAATTAATTTTACTATGGCTTTTTTATTTGATTGAACCGCTTCGATGAGTGCAGTGTTGCCGTATATGTCCTGACGATTTATATCTGCATTCAATGATAATAACAGTTGTACTTTGTTTAAATGCCCAAGAAGGCAGGCGGTCATCAAGCCAGTTCTGTTGGCAGGTGTCGCCGCATTGATGTTGTCATCTATTTGCAAAGCCAGATTTATGCAATCGCACTCATCTTTTAGGTATTGGCAGGCAGATACAAGGGGCGGGTTTTTCGTTGTAAATTTGAATCCTTCAGAGAGGAATGCTTTGACTAGTAAAGTATGACCGTTTTTTAATGCAATACAAAGCAAGCTGTGACCACGCTCATCGACCACAGTATGCGTATCTCTATCGCCGAGTGCATCGAGTACATTTTGCACTTCTCCTTTTTTGCAATATTCAAATAGTTGATTAAATGTAAATCCTGTCACTGAGGTTTTCAAATTGATAAAACACCCAGTATGATAAAATTTTATTAACTCAAAGTCTATTTAATGCCATCATTCTAAGACTAAAATATAATTTCTGTAATTTCTGTATACATTTAAAACGGGTGATTTTCGTGACTTATCCAACACAATCTTAAGTTGTTTCAGGTTTGTTATTTCCTTCTTGTTTGCCGTTGTAATTAAATCGCCACTACGCAATCCTTGATTCCACGCAAGGCTTCCGCGTTTAATTTCATCAATCAAAACACCTTGGTATTGGCTTTTTAATCGCGCGGGTAAATTGATGAAGTGTGCTCCAGTCAATAATCTGTGCAATTCTTTGCCATCAAATTCTTTGCGATCAAATGCATTAATTTTAGTTTGAGAATATCTGTGTTTTTCATTGCGAATATAGTTGATGTCAATTGGAGTGTTGAGTTCAAACAAGCCTTCTTGGTTGTCAAAATCGTGTTGGTTCTGAATTTTGATGCCATTGAGTTCTGTGATAATGTCTCCTGCCTGTAAACCAGCGGAATCTGCAGGGGATTCGATTTCCACATCCGTGATGATGACGCCACCTTTGTTGTCTAAATTAAAGGCACGAGCTAAATCAGCGGTGATGTCTTGCACTTCGACACCAAGTGAGCCACGCCTAACTTGACCAAAATTAATCAATTGTTTCATGATACGATTCGCCAAGGATGAGGGTATGGCAAAACCAATGCCGACATTGCCTCCGCTGGGTGAATAAATAGCAGTATTAATGCCGACCAATTCCCCTTTGAGGTTGATTAGTGCGCCACCTGAATTACCAGGGTTGATGGAAGCATCGGTTTGAATAAAGTTTTGATAACCAAGACCTTGCAAGCTGGTGCGGCCCAAAGCCGAAACAATGCCCGAAGTCACAGTCTGACCTAATCCAAATGGATTGCCTACAGCAACAACAAAATCACCGACACGCAGCAGTTTAGAATCGGTTAAATTGACTTGCGAAAGGTTTTTTGCATTAATTTTTACAACCGCTACGTCTGTTCCTTCGTCTGTACCGATAAGTTTAGCAGAAAAACTGCGTCCATCTTGCAACGAGACTTGAATATCTGTTGCACCATCTATGACGTGGTTGTTGGTTAAAATATAACCATTTTTTGCATCCACAATAACGCCAGAGCCCAATGATTGAGTAACGCGTTCTTGTGGGACATTGGGTAAGCCGTAATACCAGTTGTAAAATGATTGGCTTCGCGTATTAATTTTTTGCCGTGTGGTTGAGTGTATATTGACCACTGCAGGTGTCACTTTTTCCAAAATTGGTGCAAGTGAAGGCACCGCTACTCCATCTACTGATGTTGGTAGACCTGCCTGAGCTATTGTGGTTAATAAAGTTAAGCAAAAGATAAGTATTTGTTTCATAGCACTAATGGACATATAAATTGTTGTCAAGTTCAGTTAAAATAGGATTTTTCCATAGGGTTTTCAAGTCATGATGAGTAAGTTTATTGATAAATTATACCAAGCACAAGCACAAAACAATTCATTGGTTTGTGTGGGTCTTGACCCCAATAGGGGCAATATTAATGCACTTGGCTTGGAGTTATTTAGTTGGCTTGTTAAAATTGTCGATGCAGTTGCCAACAATATTTGTGCATTTAAACCTCAAATCGCTCACTTTTCAGCCATTTCTGCTGAAAATGATTTAAAAAATATTATTGCCTATATTCATGAAAAGTACCCTTATATTCCAGTAATTCTCGATGCAAAGCGTGGCGATATAGGAACAACAGCCCAACAGTATGCCATTGAAGCCTTTGAAAAATATCAAGCCGATGCGGTGACCGTTAATCCTTATCTTGGTCAAGATTCTTTGCAACCCTTTTTGGATTATGCCGATAAAGGCGTGATTGCTTTATGTAAAACCTCTAATGCTGGTTCTAGCGAATTTCAAAACCTAACTTTAGAAAATGGCAAAACCTTGTATGAGCAAGTGGCAGAAAATGCTGCTCATAAATGGAACGGCAATAAAAACCTGTTGCTGGTGGTGGGAGCAACCTATCCTCAAGAGTTGGCGAAAATTCGTTCAATAGTTGGTGATATGCCTTTGCTTATTCCTGGAATTGGTGCACAAGGGGGCGATGTTGCAGCCACCTTAAAAGCGGGATTAAATACAAACCCAAAACAATCAGGTTTAATTATTTCATCCTCGCGCGGGATTATTTATGCAGGCAAATACCAAGATGACTTTGCTGATAAAGCCAAACATGCTTGTTTAGCCCTTAATCAACAAATCAATGACTTTTGGTCTATTTAAAGTCATTTCCTAACCATGTAAAATAACAAATATTTCTGAAATAAAAAACTTATGTCTAAATCAAATTATCAATTGCCACCAATGGAAACCCCAAAATCAACAACTAAATCAAACAAAATAATACCCGTGATGGTTGTTTTATTTGTCACGGCACTCTTGGCTTTTATCATGATGAAAATGCAACCAAAGGAACAGAAAAAAGCGAACGCAAAAATCATTCCTGCGGTGGAAGTTATTCAAGTTAGCCCCATTGATTTTGTCATACCAATAAAATCCGATGGTTTGGTTGTTCCCAAAACCAAAATTAATATTTCTGCCGAAGCCAGTGGTAGGATAGTTTTTGTGTCGGATAATTTTATTAACGGTGGTCAATTTAACAAGGGCGATGCCTTGATTAAAATTGATCCTGTTGATTACCAATTGGCAGTCACGCGCGCTCAAGCCAATGTGGCAGCCCAACAAGCCAACTTGGATTTACAACAAGCCAAAAGTGATTTAGCCAAAAGTGATTGGAAGAAATACGGTAAAAAAGGCAAGCCAAACCCATTAAATCTTAACTTGCCGCAAGTTGCCAGTGCCAAAGCGGCTTTATCCGGAGCGCGTGCTGATTTAAAACTTGCTAAACGAAATTTGGAGAAAACCACGGTTGTTGCGCCATTTTCTGGAGTGATTCTTGCCAAAATGGTGGATGTTGGGCAATTTGTTAACTTATCAACGCCATTGGCGAGTATTGCTTCAACTGAAATTGCGGAAATTCGCATGAGTTTATCGGATGAACAACTGCATAACAGTGGATTGGATAAATTTGATGGAACACAAAAAGTATCGGTAAAAATCACCAGTCAAGAAATGCCCGAAGTTCAGTGGCAGGGCACAATTGCCAGTATCGAAGCCCAACGCGATGCAAAAACCTTGTTCAACTATGCCGTGATTGAGGTGTCGCAACCTTTTACGCAACAAGCGATTCCATTGCGATTCAATACCTATGTGAGCATTAACTTAAAAGGCAAAACACTCTCTAAGGTTTATCCAGTCGAACGAGGTTACGTTACACTTGATAATCAAGTTAAGGTATTTTCAGCACAATCAACCTTGGCATATAAAAAAATTAAGGTTGCCTATGCCGATGCAGATTTTAATTACATTAGTTCAGGCATTGATGCCAAGGACAAAGTGATTACCACGGGACTGTCTCACATTAAAGTGGGCGATAAACTCACGCTTGCCAAATAAATCAGGAGATGAGCATGAATAACTGGCGCAAAGGTCTGATTTATTGGTTTTCGGTTAATCCTGTGGCGGCTAATTTGTTAATGGTTATTATCATATTAGTGGGTTTGATTTCGTTAGCCTCCATTCGCAAAGAAATGTTTCCAACCACGCAGGTTAGTATGGTTAATATTACCGTGGCTTTTCCTGGTGCCTCGCCATCTGAGGTGGAAGAAGGCGTGTGCCTAAAAGTGGAGCAAGCCCTCAATGGTATTAATGGCATTGATAAAATTACCTGTAGTGCTGCAGAAAACTTTGGCTCTACGTTAGTTGAAGTGGATGATGCTTATGATTTAGGTACGGTTACCAATGATATTAAGAATAAAATTGATGGCATTAATTCCTTTCCTGAACAAGTGGAAAAACCCATAGTTAGTCAACTCGATATTGCCTTTCAAGCCATCTATGTGTCCGTATTCGGAGATGTTTCACCCAAGAAATTACGTGAGTTTGCCTTTGATGTGCGCGATGACCTTATCGACTTGCCAGGGATTTCAGCTGTTAAAGTCGAAGGGGCTCGCGATTTAGAGGTCAGTATTGAAGTTTCTGAAAAGACATTGCGAAAATATAATCTAACCTTTGATGAAATAGCACTAGCCATTCGGTCCTCGTCTTTAGATTTACCCGCAGGTGCGATTAAATCTAAAAAGGGCGATATTTTGGTGAGAGCTTTGGGTTTAAAAGACTCAGCAGAAGATTTTGAAAACATTATCGTGCGTTCTTTCCCCAATGGTGCGGTTTTAAAACTCAAAGACATTGCAAAAGTTACCGATGGCTTTGCCGAATCCTCTCGTTTTGCCAAATTTGATGGTGGTACGGCGTTATCCATTCGCATTAATGCCATTGGCGATGATGATATTATTGATGTCACCGATAAGGTCAAAAAATACGTGGAAGACAAACAAAAAACCTTAGGTGATGATTTACACATAGCGCATTGGTCGGATATTTCGCATTATGTGCATGGGCGCATTGATTTAATGACCAAAAATATGTTTTTAGGGGCTTTATTGGTGTTAATTACATTAACCTTGTTTTTACGCCTTAAAGTTGCCTTTTGGGTCATGCTTGGATTGCCTGTTGCCTTTTTGGGAACCTTTATGGTTATGGGTTATTTGGGTGTTACCATTAATATGTTATCGTTGTTTGGCTTTATCTTGGTGTTGGGTATTGTGGTGGATGACGCGATTGTTATTGGTGAAAGTGCCTACAAAGAAATTCAAGACAAGGGTCATACCGTAGAAAATGTGGTCAAAGGGGCGCAAAAAGTGGCATTGCCAGCCACTTTTGGGGTGTTAACAACCATCGCAGCATTTGTGCCCTTGTTATTTGTTGGGACTATGTTTGGGAGTTTTTTTGAAGCCATTGCTTGGGTGGTTATTTTAAATTTGTTGTTTTCCTTGGTGGAATCCAAGTTTATTTTGCCAGCACATTTGGCACACATGAAGCTTACCGATATTGAAACCCAAAACCCAAGTTGGCTCTTACGTATTCAACGCAGAGTTAATACCTTTTTAGATAATTTCATTAAAAATCGTTACCAACCCCTATTGCATAAGGCGGTTAGACGTCCATTTTTAGCCACGCTTGTGTTTATTTGTGTATTGGGTTTGTCCATTGTCATGCTGAAAACAGGCGTTGTTCGATTTGTGATGAATCCACAATTCTCCGCCGATTATATTTACGGTCAAGTCAAAATGACCGAAGGCACCTCTGATGTTATTACCGAAGATGCCATTGCTCAACTAGAAGATGCGTTAATTGCCATTGATAAGGAATTTTCACAAAAACTTGGTAAACAAAAAGGAGCTGTCGTCACTCATATGTCGGTTGTCAAAGAAAATCAACTCGATGGGCGTGTAGTGGTTGAGCTGGTTAAAGAAGACAGTTTGATTACCAGTGATGATTTAATGAAAGTATGGCGAGAGCGAGTCGGAACAATCAATGGTGCTGAGGTTTTGGCCTATCGAGCCCTTGGAGGGCCTGGTGATGGACCTGAAATTGCCTTTAAATTATCCTCTGACAATATCGAAGAACTTAAAAATGCCTCCAGTGAACTGGCGGATAAGATAAGACAATTCAATGGTGTCGCAGATATTCGCAATTCCATGAAAGCTGGTAAAGACGAAGTGCAATTGACCCTAAAACCACGAGGTCGCAATTTAGGTTTATCGCAACGGGATTTGGCTAATCAAGTACGTCAGGCTTTTTATGGTGATGAAATTCAACGTTTGCAACGCGAGATTGATGAGGTCAAGGTTATGCTTAAATACCCATTAAAGGAACGTGAAACCTTAGCCACTTTAGAGAATATGCGCATACGTTTAAAAGATGGTACGGCTATTCCCTTAAAAAGTGTGGCAACCATAACGATGGGCAAAGCCAGTGATGTGATAACCCGAATCGATAAGAAACGCTCAAGCACAATAACAGGTGATGCGGATTTAAAAGTAGCAAACCCCAATGCGATTATGGCGGAGATTAAAGAAAAGGGTGGTTTTTTAGAAAAGCTCAAACAAAAATACCCGTCAATAAAATCATCACCCGATGGTGTCGCTAAAGAGATGGCTGAATTGAAAGTTGGTTTAGCTAAGGGGTTTGTTATTGCTTTGTTATTTATTTATATGTTAATGGCTATTCCGCTTAAATCCTATACCCAGCCTTTGATTATTATGATGGTCATTCCTTTTGGCATAACGGGTGCCATCTTAGGTCATTGGATAACCGGTTATACCATGAGCATGATTTCCATGTTTGGTGTGATTGCTTTGGCAGGGGTTGTCGTTAATGACTCTTTGGTGATGGTGGATTTTATTAATAAATACCGCTTGGCAGGACACACAACACTTGAGGCAGCACTTGAGGCTGGCACACGGCGATTTCGGGCTATATTATTGACCTCGTTAACGACATTTTTTGGCTTAGTGCCAATGCTGATGGAAAAATCCTTACAAGCGCAAGTGATAATACCCATGGCAATATCTTTGGCATTCGGCATTTTATTCGCCACCGTTATTACCTTAATTTTGATACCAGTTTGGTATGTGATACTCGATAGGATAAAAAAGCGTTTTAAATAAGCTGAATAGCTAACCTGGTTGCCAGGTTAATGAACAGTAAATCTTGATGGTACACGAAGTTTCGTGCCATCAAGATTTAATAGGAATTTATTTAATGCGTTTAACTTTAACACCGCGTCCAAAGCCATCGACGTATAATAGCCAACTGCCCATGGATTTAGGTTTGATGGTGATCTTTGGGTTTGTTCTTTTAGGGATGTAAAAGGATGAGCTTTCGGTTTGTTTCCAGACTTGTCCGTTGGCTAATTTAAAGATGTTTTTACCTTTCCATCCGTTAAAGTCACCAATGATAGTGGACTTAATGGCTTCACGCTCAGACTCTTCTCTTCGAAAGCCCATAAAACGTTTCTTTTCTTTTTTGACTTCTTCAGCAATCACTTCTTTTTTTATCTCTTTTTTTACTTCTGCACGGACTTCTTGCTTTATTTCTTCTCGTGTTTCTTCTTGAGAATTTTGCAGCCAATCCAACAAAGCGGATTTTTCAGATGAAGAAAGCTTGTAAATTCCAGTAGTTACAGTTGTTTTTTCATCCATTTTACTAAATATGTCTTCTAAAGCATAAGACGAAAATGGTAAGATTAGTGCTAATATTATTAAATTACGCATGAATTTTTATTTTTTTTAAATTAATTAACACTATTTTACCTAAACTAACAAAGTTTTAACACAGTAAAAATAAAAAGAAGCTAAAATGCGTCCAAATACAACAAAACAACGTATAAAATGACAAGATTTATGAATAGTACACCATCACCAATGGCTAAGTTAATTAGTCAAACCAAACGACTACTGGTTATTGCAAGTTTATCACTAATGACATTAAATGCATCGGCTTATGATATTTCTATTAATGGTTCTGAATATTTAGGGCTTGCACCTGTTTTAGATGGTTTGGGAGCACCAACGACCAATTTGATGGAATACGATTATACTGGTACGCCTAGCACCCTAAGTTTTCATGTTGTTGATCCACTTGTTTGTGCCAGTAAAGCGAACTCTGCTTCTCCAAACATTATTACTCAGGTTCAAGATGGTAATGGTATTGAAGTGACCACCATGCAAAATAATATCATCACCACGGTATACGACTTGGACAATAATCAGTTTAATATCACAACGGATGATACCATTGCTTGTGCTACAGTTGCAGATGCCTTAAATAATATACCCCCTAACCCAGATGTGTTGTATGAAGATGGTTTTGAAAATAATGGTTTGTTAGCGAATAATGATATTAAATTAACTTTATTGAAAGTAGTAGACTCATCTCTTGACCCAATGGTTACTGAGCCATTTCCTTCGACTCCTATTTTTGTATCAAATAATCAAACGGTTGAATACCAATATATTATTAGCAATAATTCATTAAATGGCAACCCTGATTTAACCGTGGATTTTGTAGAATATTATAGCTTAATTGCAAATAATGGACCTGTTTTTGATGACGTACAAGATTGGACTTGTACCGTTCCTGTCGGTTCACAACCCACGACAAGCTGTGGAACATTTACTTTTGGGAGTGAAACAGTCAGATTAGATAATGCGGTTGTTGCCTCTGGAGACAGTTTAATAGTGTATGCAAAAAGGTTGGCATTGGTTGATGCCAATGATATTGCTAATAATTTAAAGTTGGATATGCTCGCATCGGCTTTTGTGGTTGATGCCGCTGTTACAGATAGTTATTTGGATAACAATACCACTTACCAACAATTTGGCAGCTCGTTGGTTACAGCCACGCAGTTGGTCATGACAGGACAACCAAGTGCCAGCGTGACATCAGGCAGTGCACTTGGCTCAATTATTGTCGAATTTCAAGACGCAGGTGGACTTATTGATGCCAATAATACCAGTGCAGTAACTATTACTATTCAAAATAATCCATCCTCTGGTAGTTTGTCTGGAACAATAACCAAGGCAGCGATTAATGGGATAGCAACTTTTTCTGATTTAAGCATTGATTTAGTCGGTACAGGTTATACTTTAGTCGCAACCGGTGGTGGTTTTACAACTCCCGACTCTAATGGCATTAATGTAACAGCTGCAGCTGCATCACAATTAGCAATAATTACGCAACCAGCAGATACAGTAGCAGGAGGCACGATAAATCCAGTTACGGTAGAATTACAAGATTTAAATGGCAACCTAGTCAACTCAAATACAGGAGGAGTGCATGTCAGTATTGTTCCTTTTTCTGGTGCATCGGGTGCAATATTGTCTGGTTCCAATGATATTGTAATGACTAATGGTCTGGTTACTTTTAATGATTTAAGTATTGACTTGGTTAATCAACTGAATGATAAATACCGGCTCCGATTCAATTACCAATTTTTTGCAGGAAATTTCGATTCAAATGAATTTGATATAACAGCCGTACCAGTAGCGGCTAATTCTACGTTTGGCGTCAGTGTTAGCTCTGAAACAGCTGGAACAGATGTCACTTACAGCGCTGTGATTAACGATGCCACAGGTGCGCCTGTTGGTTCAGGAATATTGGTTTCTTTTGCCATGACGAACACAGGCAATGCCAATACCCCAGATGTTAATTGTATAACTGATAATACGGGTACTTGTAGTGTTGTTGCAACCAGTACGTTGGTAGGCACAACAAATGTAGCTGCCAGTATAAATGGAAACAATATTCCTAGCGTAACAGTAGGATTAAATTCGTCAACGACTTGGAATCCAGGTATTGCCGATATTGCTAATTCAACATTTGGTGTCAACACAAATAGTGAAATGGTTGGAAACAATGTCACTTATAGTGCTGTTTTAAAAGATGCTAATGGTAATTTTGTTCAAGATGGTTCAGTGGTCTTTTTTGAATTAACAGATTCAAATGGAGCGGCAACAAATGCCGTTGGTTTTGTTTCTTGTGCCACCTCAGGAGGTATAGGTGCTTGTTCTGTCTCTGATACAAGTCTTACAACAGGGGATACATCTGTTCGAGGAGCTACGGGTTTTCCTGTCAACTCATCAAATGAGATAACCACAATAACGGCTGGCTTGTTTAACACAACAAATTGGCACAATTAAGATTGTTTTGACAATTAAAGTCATAAAAAAAGCCTTTGAAAGTTCAAAGGCTTTTTTTTATGACGTGCTTATTTGGGTAAAGTTTAAATTTCTGCATTGTGAAAAACATTTTGTACGTCTTCTAAATCTTCTAACATCTCGTTAAACTTTTCAAAGTTTGCCAAATCCTCCTCATCGGTAATTTTAACCGTACTTTGAGGGATAAACTGAATTTCATCGACTTCAAATTTAATCTCGCCTAAAGCTTCTGTTAAAGCATTTTTGGTTTTAAAGTACTCTGTATTGGGAGCAAATACTGAAATCTTACCATCTTCGCATTCAACATCAGAAACATCGACATCGGCATCCATTAAAATTTCTAAGATATCTTCATCGTCTTTGCCATCGGCATCAAAGACAAAAATAGCATCGTGATCAAACATGTGAGAAACACAACCTTGTGTGCCAATTGTGCAATGAGTTTTAGTAAAAGCCAAACGCACATCGCCAAAAGTGCGATTTGGATTGTCGGTTAAGCAATCAACGATAACCATGCATTTTCCTGGACCATAGCCTTCATAACGCGCCACAGCAAAATCTTCTCCTGCTCCTCCTTTAGCTTTATCAATGGCTTTAGCAATAACATGAGCCGGGACTTGATCTCGTTTGGCACGCTCGATTAAGCTTCTTAGAGCCACATTTCCTTCAGGATCTGTACCGCCTGATTTAGCACACACATAAATTCCACGTGAATGTTTCGAATAAATTCGTGCATTCATGTCAGAGGTTTTTGCCATGGATTCTTTTCTGTTTTGGTAGGCTCTTCCCATAATGGTATTCTCAAATCTGTAAAAACAGTAATTTTACTCATAACTTGTCATGCTGTGAACTAAAAGAAAGCCAAAATGACTTACAATAGTGTTTTTTTCTCAGTTTTGATATGAATCACACCTTAAGTGTCGCGCCAATGCTTGATTGGACTGATAAACATTGCCGCTATTTGCACCGTTTAATTTCGGAAGATGCGGTTTTGTATTCTGAAATGGTAACCACGCCAGCTATTTTACAAGGCGATACGCAAAAGTACATTGGATATAATCAACAAGAGCACCCTGTGGTTTTGCAACTGGGTGGATCTGATGCAACAGATTTGGCAAAAAGTTGTGTTATTGCGCAACAATACGGTTACGATGAGGTCAATCTTAATGTGGGTTGTCCCAGTGATCGGGTGCAAAAGGGGAGATTTGGCGCGTGTTTAATGAACGAGCCTAGCTTGGTTGTTGGATGCTTAAAGTCCATGCAACAAGCCGTTGATATTGCTATTACAGTCAAATGCCGAATCGGTGTGGATAACAACGATAGCTTTGATAATTTACAAAACTTTGTTGGAAAAATTGCACACTCAGGGGTGAAAATAATCATCATACATGCCCGCAAAGCATTATTAAAAGGTCTAAGCCCAAAACAAAACCGCAGCATTCCTCCGCTCAATTATGATTATGTTTATAAAATAAAAGCCTTATTTCCAGAACTGACGATAGTCATTAATGGCGGAGTTAATACAATTACGGAAGCACAACAGCATTTACAACAAGTTGATGGAGTGATGTTGGGTCGAGCTATTTGGAATAATCCGTGGTTATTGCATGATTTGCAAAGCACCTTAATTGCCGCTTCAAATCCTTCCCGTGATAAAGTTTTACAAGGTTACATGAAATATTGTCAAAATCAAATTCAAAAAGGTGTTAAACTGCATTGGTTATTGCCTCCAGTGTTGAATTTATACCATGGCATTGCAGGCAATAAAAAGTGGAAATCTTATCTCGTTACCCAAGCCCCTAAACGAGTTGATGATATAAGTGTGTTTGAAGAAGCAAGAGAGTTTATAGAGTTATGAGTGATTTTAAAATAATAAAATGCAAAAAGTGCGATGCAGCATTAGTTGAGATGTCTGGTCAAAAACTAACGCGTTGTGTTCAATGCGGTTATGAATTTTCCGAGAGCCGAGGGAAAACCTCAAAAAGAGCCAAGCAAAAATTGCAAAACATCCAACCACACATGAGTGCCCGACCTGCGGCGACACAAAAAACAATTAATATAACAAAAGGCACAGCAGATATTCGAGACATCATTGGAAAATTAAAGAATTTAAAAAACTCAGTTGCAACAACGCCAACAACGCCAAAATCAGAAACCAAAAAACCAAAAGTCTTACCCAAGAAAAAGAAAGGTTTTCCGATTGGAACGATAATCTTTTGGATTATACTGTTTAATGTATTACGAAATATTTTCAGGATGTAACTATGGCTGAAATTAATATAAGTAAATGCCCAAGCTGCGGTGCTGCCAATATGGAAGAATTTGGTGAAAATCGCATAAACTGCATTCAATGTGGTGCAAACCTGTCGTTAGTCGTCAACAAAGGCAGTAAGTTAAAAAAAACACTAATTTCAGCATTGTTTGTGGTTTTACTTGCAAGTGGAGCATTCTATTACGTATCTAATAAAACCCAGGAAGCGCTTCAAGAAATAACAAAACCGGCAGAAGCTCCTGTGGCGCCAAACATTGCCATTAAAAAATCACTCGATGCAGTGCCGAAACTTAAAAAAAATGCAATGACCATTACCAGTGAACAGTTTAAACAGGCACAAGGCAGACAAACTATAGCAAGGCTTCAAGTCGTTAATTCCGTTAATAGAAAAAATAAAAACGGAGGTCAATTTTGGATTGTATCCATAGAAAATCAAACCAATAAGAGTATAGCAAGACCGCGTGTGGTGTTGAAGCTTCTCAATAACAAAAATGAACAAATAGAAAGCTATACGGCTTGGTCAAAACTCGAAACATTGCCCGCAGGAGAATCCACCTCAGTGCTAATTGACATACCCAAAGTTCCTAAAGAAGAATTTCACAGTGAAATGAGTGCACAATCAAGCCCAGCAAGTTTATACGACAAAGCTCAGCAGGCTTTAGTTGTTCAAGAATTTAATGTTTCTATTGTAGATGAAACCAAAATGCAATTTGAATTAACAGGCATAGTTTATAACCCCTTTGACTATCAAGTGGATTTTGTCGAAATAATCGCCTTAGCAAAAGATAAACAAGGAAAAACGGTAGGTTATGCAAAAGCCTATGCATCAACAACCAATATAAAGCCAAAACAAACTTCGCCATTTACCGTAAAAGCGGAGAAATACGTAACACAAACCCCATACTCATGGACATTAAGTGCGATGGCGAGGAAGCATTAGTTTAGATTAATATCTAAAATAAAGCTGACACAACGTTGTCAGTAAGTCTGTGTATAATTCATCAATACAATAAATTTTAGGAGATAGAAATGCAATATGTTGAATTAATCGCGGTATTGGCAGTAGTTCAATTTTTCTTTTTCGGAGCTATGACAGGTCGTGAGCGTAGAAAATCAGGAATTAAAGCTCCAGCAATTACGGGCAATGAAGCGTTTGAACGCATGTACAGAGTGCAAATGAATACGCTAGAAACACTTGTTGCCTTTCTTCCCGTTTTACTCATTGCAGGGAAATATTGGCAAGCTAATTTGGTAGCAAGTATTGGTTGTGTTTACTTGATTGGTCGATTTATCTATTGGAGAGCCTATGTATCTAACCCTGAAAAAAGAGGCTTGGGTTTTATGTTGTCTATGCTATCAACATTGACACTTATTGTGTTTGCCCTTCTAGGAGTATTACAAGTAAACGCATGAAAACAAGTAGAGCAGCTAAATAATGAATCAAGAACTAAGAATGAAAATAATCAATGTTTGTACTAAAAAAATAGTGGACAAAGGTGATAATGTAGGTCTTTCATTTTATGCTTTTTTTGCTAATAAAAATGATGATCCAGAATCACTTATGCAAGTGGCAACGTGGTGGATACAAACGCACAAACTAGACCATTTTGTCAAAGCGAGTATAATTAAGTCGATAGTGGAAAAAAGTCTATAATACCCGAATCCCGATATAGAAATGCGTTTTAGAGTGCAAGTAACTGATGTGCATAGGAAATCAAGAAAAACTAAAGTCACCTCATTGGTGATGAAGTTTTTTCTGGATTTTCTAGGTGCATCAAGGACTTGTGCTATCATCGTATTTTCACTATCGGGATTTGGGTAATAAAAGATCAAGCTCTTGATGTTTAAAATGTTTTAGATTTTTTTTGTTCTTCCAGTATGAATTACAAGATAATTGTTTGGTGGAAGTAAACCCATAGCAAAAAAAACTCGTCATTGCGAGGAGGAACGACGTGGCAATCTGCTGAATTTATCGTAATCTCAAAAAGATTGCCGCGTCGCGGAGCTCCTCGCAATGACTTACTTCTTTGTGTTGCCAAAACTAAAAAGATAGCTCTTTTATGTTCTTATACTGTTCTAAGGCTTCAGGATTGGCTAAAGCATCTGTGTTGGTCACAGCTCGATCGTGAACGATATTTTTAACCGCTAGTTCGACAATTTTACCACTTAAAGTCTTAGGAATAGCGCTGACTTGAATGACTTTGGCAGGCACATGCCGTGGTGTTGTGTTTGCACGAATAGTGGATTTTATTTTCTTGATTAAATCATCATCCAGTTTTAAACCATCTTGCAAAATAACAAATAAAACCACGCGCACATCATTATCCCAATCTTGTCCGATGGCAATAGATTCAATCACTTCATCCATATTGTCGACTTGGCGGTAGATTTCAGCTGTTCCAATCCGAACACCACCTGGGTTTAAAGTGGCATCACTGCGTCCGTAAATGGTCAGTCCGCCATGTTTGGTTATCTTAGCTAAGTCGCCATGACACCAAATGTCGTTGAATTTTTCAAAATAGGCTGCTTTGTATTTTTTATTGCCTTTATCATTCCAAAACTTAACAGGCATGGCAGGAAAGGCATTCATGCACGAAAGTTCTCCTGTTTCATCAAATAATCGCTTGCCGTCATCATCCAAAACTGCCACATCCAAACCCAAACCAAGGCATTGCAACTCGCCTGTATAAACGGGTAGGGCCAGATTGCCTAGGGCAAAACAGGAACAAATATCGGTTCCTCCTGATATTGAGGACAGACAGACATCATTTTTCCATTGCGAATAAACGTAATCGTAATTTTCAGGCATCAGTGGCGAACCTGTGGAGAAAATGGTGGTTAATTCAGTGAATTTTCGTTTATTATTTGGTATTACACCTGCCTTTTCTATCGCTGATATCCATTTTGCCGAAGTCCCGAAGTGGGTTATTTTATTATCATCAACAATATCAAGCAAACGATTGCCATCGGGGTAAAATGGCGAGCCGTCATATAAATACAGGCTCGCACCTGTGGTGAGGGTCGAGACCATCCAATTCCACATCATCCATCCACAAGTGGTAAAATAAAACAAAGTATCATCAGGATTAACGTTGCTGTGTAAAACCAATTCTTTTTTGTGTTGCAGCAGAATTCCACCATGACCATGGACGATGCACTTAGGTTTGCCTGTAGTACCAGATGAATAAAGAATATAAAGTGGATGTTTGAAATCAACAGCTTCGATATGAACTTCTCTGTTGTTATTGTTGAGTGCATTATTCCAGCTGATGAATACACTTTCGTCATTCTCGCGGAGGCGGGAATCCATTTGAGTTATATTGACTTCACTTGCTAGATTCCTGCCTTCGCAGGAATGACGGTTTTTTTCTTGTGAATGAGTAAAATCAATCACAATAACTTTTTCTATTGAATCGATTTTATCCTTAATGATTTTGGCTTTTTCCAAACAATCATGGGTTTTGCCGTTGTAATAATAACCATCGGTGACAAACATGAGTTTGGCTTGGACTTGCCCAAAGCGATCAACCACGCCCTCAAAACCAAAATCAGGGGAAGTGGAGGTCCAAATTGCGCCAAGAGAGGTGGTGGCAAGCATGGCGATAATGGCTTCGATAATATTGGGCAAAAACCCAGCCACGACATCGTCTTTTTTTATGCCTTGGTTGCGTAAAAAATGCTGTAATTGTGCAACTTCTCGGTAAAGTTCATTGTAACTGATTGATGATTTTCCGCCCTTTTCATTTTCAAAGGTAACTGCTTCTTTGTCACTTCGGTGTTTAAGAATATTGCCAGCGTAATTTAAACTTCCGCCAACAAACCATTGTGTGTCAATTTTGTGCTCACCGTATTTGACCACTTGTTTGGAAGGTTGGATAAAGTCAATTTCACAAAAATCACAAACAGATTGCCAAAATTGTGTTGTTTTGTTTACTGAAAATTGGTGCAATTGTGAATAGTTGCCAAGAGTTTTTTGGTGTGTTTTATTAATAAATTTTTCAAACAGTGTGATATTAGTAAAAGGTATTTTTTCTTCCTTTGGTTGCCAAATTGCATCACTTGATATTTTTTGAATCATTATCTATCCACCAAAATAATAAAGTTTATATTCTACCCTAATCCTGATGTGGAAACACGAATTATAGTGCAATCAATTAGTACGTTTAGTCAATTTAAAACCAGTGGTGAGAAGCTATATTTGGAATTGCTAGACATAATAAGGAGTTGTACTATAATTGTGTTTTCACTATCGGGCTAAGGGTTCTAATAAAATCAATACAAAAGTGTGTTATTGTAAGATAGATTGAACCATTACAAATCAACTATAGCAGAAATTTTATTCAAACCCGTTTACAAATATAGACTCAGATAATATATTTACATTATTGGCATATAAATTATTTGAGGAATCAATATCGTAAGTATCATTGCTTATTGTAGCATCAAAAAAATTCATGCCTGAAGTTTGACCACTTGCAAGCAGAGTAACTCCAGTATTTTGTGCTGCTGTTAGATTGCTTATTGTACAAAGTGGGTAACCATTAGGATCCTCTTGGCAACCTAATGTAGAAAGTATGTTTAAGGCAGAGTTAAATTGAACCTTAGTATTATTTGAGGTACTGCCCGATAGATTTTCGAGCATGACATTAATATTAAAAGTTGTGTTTTGTAATACTAGATTAGGATGAGTGGCATCAATTTTGAGGTCAACAGCATCATCAAGCAGATGGAATTTAAAGTCTCTATCAGGGTTAAGGTTTCCTTGGTACACTTCTTGCCCATCTGGGTAGTTCGGTCCAGGAGGAGGAGTTACTACTGTTTGCACATTTTCTCTATAACAGCCTCTTTCAATGCTTGACGCAACTTGCACAGTATAAAACGTATTGGCTATAAAGTTAACCGAAGAAACATCAAAATAAACCATGCCATTTTTTTCTGGAGAAGCTTGAAAACTATCTTGTAATATTGGGGTACCTGAAACACCTTCTCCTTGAAACAAGGAAAAAGTGATTGTAGCAGCCCCTAATAAAGCATTGCAATCTCTGTAATTAAATCCAAAGAACAAAGTGTTGGGATTTGTTACAAGAAAGGTTTGACCAATGGGTGAAAAAAAATTAATTTGGCTCAGAAAGTTTGCTTCATTATAGAAAACATTAGCAGCAAAAGGTTTGGTTGTAAATAATACAATTAAAAACATAAATTTTTTCATACGATAAAATCTCCTAAAATTAATTAAGACACATTTTATTAAAAAATCCTTGTGGGCGGTTATAACAAATGATGCAATTTATTGTAAATATGATGCAAATTTGTATGATTTGTCCAAAATCCTTATACACAAATCCAGATATAGAATCGTAATTAATAGTGCAAGTAATTGTTGTGCAT
Source organism: Lysobacterales bacterium (assembly GCA_026988115.1). Taxonomy (GTDB): domain Bacteria; phylum Pseudomonadota; class Gammaproteobacteria; order Xanthomonadales; family Marinicellaceae; genus NORP309. The sequence continues at coordinate 43,179 of JALSLV010000064.1, forward strand.
AAGGACTCAACAAAAACTGAATCCACCTGATTGGTGATTTCTAAGGTGCATTAAGGACTTGTGCTAGCATTGTGATTTCTATATCGAGATTTGAGGTATAACAAGTCAATAATTTCGTAGGCATATCATTAGTGATTATATATTTTATTGGTTTGCTAAGAGTGTTAAAGGATTGTGTTATAATTGTGTTTTACTATCGGGGTTTGAGTTTATTTAAAATGAGGTTAAAGAAAGTTGAATTCTCAATAGAGTTATTTCTTTTTAAGAATATCTAGGTATTATGAAAAATTAAAATTATGCGATTTTTTCTCCCGACAATGGATGGCAAGAATGAATTTCCTCCAATTGAAGAAGCTTTAAGTGAGCCCAATGGTTTACTGGCATTTGGTGGAAACCTTAAACCAGAGACTTTAATTAATGCCTACAGTCATGGAATTTTTCCGTGGTACTCTGAACAAGAGCCTCTGCTGTGGTGGTCACCCAATCCACGCATGGTGCTTTTCCCTGAAAAATTTCATGCCTCACGAAGTTTTAAACGGGCATTAAAGAAAACTCAGTATACGCCTCATTTTAATCGAGATTTTAAAACAGTGATTCACCATTGTGCGCAAACACGAAAAGATGGTTTAGGTACATGGATTACCAAAGAAATGAAAGTTGCTTATCAAAAATTACATGAAATGGGTATAGCGCACAGTTTAGAAATTGATATTAATGGAAAGTTAGCAGGAGGAATTTATGGCATTGCCTTAGAAAATATATTCTATGGAGAATCCATGTTTAGTACCCAAACCAATGGCTCAAAATTTGCTTTATATGAATTATGTAGGTACTTATTGAAGAATAATTTTAAAATATTAGACTGCCAAGCCCACAGTAATCACCTAGAGTCAATGGGGGCAGAATTGATTTCAATTCGGAAATTTAAGGAATATTTGCCCCAAAAGGTTTGATAAAGTGCAAATTTATAATGATTAGCAAAATTCATTAATGTAATATTCATCTTTATCTGCTACTATACGCATCGATTAATAAACACGTAGGTTGTATGGCAAAAGAAGATGTAATTGAGTTAGAAGGCAAAGTCACCGAGACTTTACCTAACACAATGTTTAGAGTAGAACTAGAAAATGGTCACGTAGTAACGGCGCACATTTCTGGTCGCATGCGCAAGCACTATATTCGTATATTAACAGGGGATACTGTTACTGTCGAGTTAACTCCTTACGACTTGTCTAAGGGTCGCATCACTTTCCGAAAAAAATAAAAATAACACGTGATATTACCTCATAAATAAGCCACCTTTTCGTTCAAAAATGGTCATTTACACCTGTAAAATCACATTTTTTGCCTCAATATGACTTATTTCTAATGCAATCTAACGCGTTATTTATGCATTGATATTGCCTCATAAATAAGCCACCTTTTAAAGTTTGCATTATTTTATTTTTGCTGTGTGATATATCTCACTTGCCTTTATTTTTTGTAAGGTGGGTTTACCCACCAAACTTGCAATCAAAGAATCAAACTCATGCTCCACTTTGTGGAGGGCAAACCAAGTTAAAACAGGCTATAAACCTTTAATTGACTGGTTTTTTATTAGACTCCAATAAAGGGGTGTTAGATTTAATGGCAAAAGACAGTTTGTTATTGAGTAAGTCTATGACAACCAATCCTCCATTAACGAGTTTTCCAAACAATATTTCGTCAATTAAAGGTTTTTTAATGTAACGTTCTATCGCTCGGTGCATTGGCCTGGCTCCCATGGATTTATCATAGCCTTTATCAACCAACCATTGTTTGGCATTGTTACTGAGTTTAAAACGCAATGACTTGTCTGACATTTGAGTTTCTAGCTCAATAATAATCTTATCCACAATTTTGAGTACGTGCATTTGTGCTAAATGATTAAACTGAATGGTTGCATCAAGGCGATTTCTAAACTCGGGTGAAAACAAGCGTTTGATGGCTTGTTCTGAATCACTGGAGTTGTCTTGCTCGGTAAAGCCCATGGAATCACGCGATTGTTCAGCAGCCCCTGCATTGGTGGTCATAATAAGTAAGACATTTCTAAAGTCGGTTTCTCTACCGTTAGAATCTGTTAGAGTCCCTCTATCCATGACTTGCAATAAAACATTGAAGATATCAGGGTGGGCTTTCTCAATTTCATCCAATAAAACGATGCTGTGTGGATTTTGATGAACTTTATCCGTTAACAAACCGCCTTCTTCGTGACCAACATAACCAGGAGGAGAACCAATAAGACGAGCAACACTGTGAGACTCCATGTATTCAGACATATCAAAACGTAATAATTTCAAACCTAATAAATGGGACAACTGTTTAACCACTTCGGTCTTGCCGACCCCCGTTGGTCCTGCAAACAATAGATTAGCGATGGGTTGATCGGCTTTTGCCATACCAGCTCGTGACATTTTAATTGCTGTGGATAAGGTGTTAATCGCCTCATCTTGCCCAAAGATAACCATTTTGAGGTTGCGTTCAATGGACTGTAAGCGTTGAATATCATCACCGTTCAAATCATTAACTGGGATTTTTGCCATGGATGCAACAACTCGCCGAATATCACTTGCGTTTATTGGTGTTTTTTGCAAACCTTTAATGCGTTGCCAAGAACCCGCTTCATCAATGGCATCGATGGCTTTGTCAGGCAAAAATTTATCATTTAGGTAGCGAGAAGTTATTTTGACCGCTTCGGTAATAGACTCATTGCTGTATTTAACATCGTGGTGCGATTCAAATTGGGGCTTTAATCCTTGTAAAATATCGATGGTTTCGCTAACACTGGGTTCTTTAATGTCCACTTTTTGAAAACGGCGTGCCAGTGCACGGTCTTTATCAAAAACACTGCGCGCTTCTTGTGCTGTTGTTGCACCAATGCAGCGCAGTTCACCATTACTCAGGGCTGGTTTGAGCATATTGGATGCATCCATGGTGCCACCCGAAACAGCTCCAGCACCGATAATGGTGTGTATTTCATCAATAAAAAGAATGGAGTGTTCGATATTTTGCACATGTTGAATCACTTTCTTCATGCGTTTTTCAAAATCTCCACGGTATTTTGTGCCTGCTAACATGCTGCCTAAATCCAATGAAAATACAATGGCTTCTTGGATGAGTTCAGGGACTTCTTTATCGACAATGCGTTTAGCAAGACCTGCAGCTACCGCTGTTTTACCCACGCCAGGTTCACCAACCAGCAAAGGGTTGTTTTTTCGGCGACGAAGTAATATTTGGATAACACGCTCTAACTCTTGATGCCGACCAATAAGTGGATCTATTTTGCCAGCAATGGCTTTTTCATTCAGGTTAATTAAATAACTTTCCACTCCATCGGTTTGGTCTTCGCTTTCTTCATCGCTATTGTCATAACCATCCATTGGAGCAAAATCACCGTGAGCGATGGTGCTAACAATGTCAAATCGCTCAATGCCTTGTTTGGCAAATAAGAAAACAACATGGCATTCATGTTCCTCAAAGAAAGAAACCAACACACGTTCACCCGTGACAATATCCACCTCAGCAGATTGGCTTGAAAAAATAGCCCTTTGCATGACACGCTGAAAGGCGGTGGTGGGTTGCGGTGTAAAGTCAATATCTTTTGGTAACACCTCAATGTATTGTTCTATGTGTTGCTCAAGTTCTATTTTTAACAACTCAATATCACAATCTATTTCTTGCAATACTTTAATGACGTTTGAATTTTTTAACAACCCTAACATCAAATGTTCCATGGTTAAGTATTCGTGGCGATTAAAGATAGCTTGTTGGTAGATGTTGCCGATATTTTTGTCTAGTTCTTTATCTAACATTAGGCTTGCTCCATGACACACAATAAAGGGTGTTGATTTTCTTTGGCGTAGTGGTTGACTTGCAGCATTTTGGTTTCAGCAATTTCATGGGTGAAAATTCCGCACAAACCTTTACCGCGCGTATGCACATGCATCATCACCTGAGTAGCGCGTTCTTCATCCATTCGAAAAAATCGCACCAACACATCAATGACAAAATCCATCGGAGTGAAATCATCGTTAATGATTAAAACCTTGTACATGTTTGGCTCTTTGAGCTCTTCCTGGGATTCTTCAAAAACTAGGCTTTGATTGTCCCAAGATAAATCTTTATCAGACATATTTATAATGTTTCGTTTAATTGCTTTAATTTTGAGTTGTTTTTGTAATTTTTCAAGATTTAAATAAAAAAATCTCAATGTAATTTGATTTTATATATTACATTTATCTAATATTAGAGCAAATTGTTTACAAAAGTTTTAATTTAGGCTAACCTTTAACGCTATCTTAACTTAATCTAAATCAAGGAGTTTAACACTATGACACTATTGAACAAAAAATCAATATTAACCGTTGCAATTACCGCAGCATTAACACTGGCAGGAACAGCCTCTGCAACCAATGGTTACTTTGCGCACGCTTACTCTCAATCAGAAGCAGGGCTTGCTGGAGCAGGCGTTGCAAAAGCGAAAAATGTCGATGCATTAGCGGGTTCAACCAATCCAGCTAATATGGTTTTTGCTGGGGATCGCATGGATATAGGGCTTGCACTATTTAGCCCGCAACGCGAATACGAAGTCACAGGTGATCCAGCTTTACCAAATGGTTTTGCACCAATTGGAGTGATACCAAGCTGTAATGCTCCTGGTGTGGATCCTTGCCAACTGCCCTTTTCTATAGGGCCAGGCAAAATTCAATCAGAAAACACTTTATTCCCAGTACCAAGTTTTGGTTGGAACAAAATGTTATCAGACCGTTCATCCTTTGGCGTAATGGTTTACGGTAACGGCGGCATGAATACCGAATACCAAGGTGGCTCTGCTAATGTTTTTAACCCGGGAACAGGTACAATTGTAACAGCTCCAGGTACATTTGGTAATGGTACTTTAGGCATTGATTTAATGCAATTGTTTGTCGCTCCTACTTACTCAATGAAAGTGGGTGAAAACTCTTCTATTGGTGCAAGTATCATTGGAGTATTCCAACGTTTTGAAGCTAAAGGATTGGGCAGCTTTGCAGGCGTGACAAATTCCCCGAACAATTTAACAAATAACGGTTATTCGACTTCTTATGGAGCAGGATTTAAAGTAGGATTCAACAGCGCAATCTCTGATAGCATTCGTTTTGGAGCTTCTTATCAATCAAAAATGCGCATGGGCGAGTTTGATGAATACAAAGGCTTGTTTGCAGAAAACGGTGACTTTGATATTCCAGAAACATGGACATTTGGCATCTCAGCGGATGTCGGTGAAAAAGGTGTGTTTGTTGCCGATATCCAACGCATCAATTATTCCGATATTAAGTCAATCGGCAATGACATAACACCATTAACTCAAGGTCAATGTTTAGATGCATTGAACGCTACACTTTTTAATGGTGGTAACCAAGCACCAGCACAAGGTCCTGGTTGTGGCGGTGGAAGTAACGGTTTTGGTTTTGGTTACAATGACATGACAATTGTTAAAACGGGTTACGAATGGTCGCAAAGTGATGATTTAATTTTGAGAGTGGGTTACAGCATTACGGATCAACCAATCGAATCATCTGATGTGATATTTAACATCTTAGCCCCAGCGGTAATCAAATCACACCTAACAGCAGGCTTCACAAAGCAACTGGCTAACGGTAATGAAATGACCCTATCATTTATGTACGGTGCTGGTGAAAAGGTTACTGGACCTAACCCATTTGATCCAGGTCAAACAATTTCAATCGACATGAACCAATACCAAGTGGGTTTTACTTATACAAGAAAATAACTTGAGTTTATAAGTGTAAAAAAAAGCCTCGTTATCGAGGCTTTTTTTATGCTAAAATATGAACAAGAGTCGTAGGGTGGGCTTGCCCACCATCAAAAGCCAAACAATTACTTTTGCGGTCTGTTTAGTCCTGCATGCTATTTCAATCAAAGAAACACGCGACTAAAGTCACGCCCCCAATCTGGATTGTGAGCTTGTTTTACGCAATCACTATAGCTATCGAGTCACTTGATTTGATATAGAGCCAACTAATCGACCTGATAGATGGTTTCAATATATGGTAGAACCAATAAAACATCTGCTTTTACAGCACTTGGAAATCGGCTGTTAAACAACTCATCGTAGTTATTAACACAAAAGTTTGGCTCTGATTGACAATAAAAAAAGTTATCGCACAGCGACACAGTGGCACAGCGAAAAGCAAAAAAAATACATGGGTAGGATGGGCCATGCCCATCGGCAGTGTATAAGCTACCTCAGTCTTCAAATTGAGTATTTGGTCAGTGGGATTTATCCCACTCTAAATTCAACATTTATAAATAAGCGTCGGATAAAACCGACAATCCAATAAAAGAAGTTATCGCACAGTGGCACAGCAAAAAACAAATGCTTGGGTAGGATGGGCCAAGCCCATCGGCAGTGTATAAACGACCTCAATCTTTGACTTAAAAAGATAAAAGGATATAACAATAAATCTCCACTATGTTTTTTGATAATAAAATATTAGCATATTCTAATCTATCCTAAGTTGCTAAAAAAGTCTTGACAGATGAGATTGTAAAGATATTATAAAAAAGCAACTTGTTAACGGATATTGCCAAAATTTGACAAAAAGTGAGCTATCCCGCCACGAAAAACGACCGAATTGACCAATGACTTTTAACCACAGTTGCATTTATAAAATTTTTAAAAAATATTAAAAAATGGAGAAATAAATGAAACAAAATAAAATCTTAAGTGCTTTAGGCATGGCTAGCACAGCACAGCACAGCACAGCACAGCACAGCACACTTAGACAACTCACCAAACGCATAGTTCAAGTTACGGCATTTACGGTTTCTTGTTTGGTTGTATTGCCTAGTTTTCTTCAAACCGCAGATGCTCAGACAGGTGATGATTATACTTGTGCTGAAGATGACTGTGAATTAATTCATCAAGCGGAAGAAAGATCCCGTTTAGAAACGAACTATGAAAATAGTAGTTCTGTCTTTTATTCAACTGATTACCTGATATACAAAGCCAAAGTTGATAAAATCTTTATTAAGAAAGAAGAGAATAAAAATAATGGAGGTATGTCATGAAGCAATCCATTATTTTAAAGCCCTTAGGTCAAAATAAACCTTCATCAACGAGCAACTTATTAAAGAAAACTATGCAAGTAACAGCGTTCACGTTTTCTTGTCTAGTTGCATTACCGAGTTTTCTTCAAACCGCAGATGCTCAGTCTGACCCTGATTATTCTAGCGGTCCCCTCTGTGAGTACAATGATGTTGATTGTAATGATGATGGTGAGGTAATAGCATGGGGCTCTGGTTCAAATCAACATTGGTCTGATGACATAGACTGGGATTGGGTCATCTATCCAACAGGAGATTATCCTCCAGGATGTGATGAATATGGTTGTGATGATGGCGGAGGTACAGATAATGGTGGAAACCCTGAAACAAGACAAGAATGTGTGGACTTGGATGCACAGCGTGATTCAAGTTGTATATTTGATCCAATAGGTCCAACTCGATATAATTGGAATGCTCTTGCAAATTCTTTTGCAAATAATTTGACTAATTTAATTCCAGCAAGTGGAGGCATGTGGGCAACTGCTAGTCCTAGTTTTTACCATGGCTTGATATCAAGTATTTCTGTAAATTACTGGTTTAATCAAACATACAATTCAACTAATGATTTATACTGGGATTACGTGTCTGATTACTGTATATCTGAATTTCCTATAATTGATAATGGGTTTTTAAATTTTGCACCTGATAGAATGACTTGTATGGCAAGAGCTTACTGGGCTTCATTTACACTGATGCCTTCATATTCAGACTCTACTTATACAATTGATACATTGGAGGCTAGCTTAGGTGGGAGTCGAGCTAGTTTTAGTTTTACGATTCAGCATTTGTCAGCTGGTGACCCATTAGGCAATTGGGGTTATAATTACTTCAATCAGGTTATTAAAGTAAAACAGTGTAAAGTCTGGTTTGATCTTAAAGAAGAGCTAGGTTGTGAATAAGTTAAATGTTAAAGGAGAAGTAAGGTGAAGAATTTTAAGTTTTTATTGATTTCAGTCATTATAATATATGGTGCATACTTTTTAGTTGATACTAAGACAGAAAATAATATTCAGGATTTAAACATAATTCCGATTCATGTTGATGACGTGGAAAATATAGTAAAACGTGAATCTAAAGAGAAAAACGTAAGAGCTATTAAAAGTAAGCTGCCTAAAGAATTAATTAATAGTGGTTTAATTCAACTGCTCAAACCCCCAGAAGATAGAGAGTTAGAGTATGTTTGGTCTGAAGAGTATGGTTGTTTTGATGATGAGCTTGAAGATTCTTGTAAGTATGACTTCCTTAATGCGAAATCTGTAATAGAAGCTAGGTGGATGAAAAATAATGGATATCCTACAAAAAGCATGTTGGATTTGGTTAATAATCCCAATTATAAAAATCAAATTAAAGTGCTTGCTAGAAGTAAGTACCCTGCGGCCTTAACTATTGCTTCAATAGAAGCAATGAAATTAGGTAATTATAGAGAGGCTGCGCATTTAGCGCTTTCAAATATTGCTTATTCGGATAAATCTAAAACATATCCTCATGTTTTATATGGTGAGGCATTAGTGCTTGACGAAAAAACCATTGCAGGTGTAACACAATTATTTATTGCAGGGCTATTGGGAGATTATATGGCTAATGGTAGAGCCATTGGACTTACACCAGATGTGGCATATACTACTGCTACTATAAACAGTGCGCATAACTATTTAAAAAATATTTTTGGGTTAAACGTTCCTGTTGACCCACGCCCAATGGGTGATGATGGAGGTTAAAGTTAATCTCAATAAAACAGGACAACTCTCCCCATCAAAAATCGAGAATTGCCCTGTTTTTACACCGATTAAAATCTCTGGTGAAATCATCGATTGCTTACGGGTTGATGTGAGCGTTAAACTAAAACCACTTAGCTTTGCTGGTGGTTTTTTAAACCTGTATTTACTCAAGTTTTTAGCAGGGGATAAAAACACCTCCAGCGGTTTTGCTGATTGTGCCATTGATGAATTGTATCTGTGGGCTGGTGCGCGTGTGGGCTCGAATCGCTTTGTGAAAACTGTCTGTTCGGCTGTGGCTCGATTTATCAATGGTCTTGAGGCGTTGAGTCAAAACTCAAAACTAACACTTGATGATTTAATCGCCATCAATACCCGTTTGCGACCCAAAAAGCACAATTACGGTATCCGAACTAGCAACATGC
>JALSLV010000065.1 GCA_026988115.1 Lysobacterales bacterium
AATAGTGACTCGCTTTAATTCTTTTCTAGCCTCTGGTGTTAGTGTTCTTAAGTCTATATTTTTCATGCTACTATTATAACATAATAGAGCGATATTATCTAGCTAGGTTAATAAGTCAAAATCAAGGTCATCCACAATATAATAGCTCAATTCCAGAGAAAATACCTTGTTTAATGAGTAACCAAAATCAAGCTTTAGACTATCATCAACATAAAGAATATAATTATTTTTTATATTGTTTTTACTTAAACTTAGCCCAACAGAAAATTCATCATCAGCATTTGCTGAATAGCTATTTAGCAAAATTATAATTGTGCTTACCAGCATGTATTTTAAAGATTTTTGTTTCATGAATGGAGCCTGATTATTTATTAGTAGTATTTTTGCATTAGCATTATTAAAAAGTTTTTTCATTTTTTTTCCTATAAGGTTAGTTAAAAATTGTTAATTTATATTTTTGCTGTCGCACAACAGTTATCTATGGTTGATTTCGTACACCAGTATTTTTCTATTCGATATATACCTAAAAAAGTTCACTAAAAACCAAAAAATCTTGACAAGCGTTTCTTACTATTAACGCTCAATTTATGCAGCATATGAAATTTTCGGGTGAATAAAATAAAATATTAATCACACTTATTATTGAAAAACTTTGAGTAAATTAAAAACATAAGGAAATAATTTTAATTTAAACGAAACAACAGGATGTGATTTATAAAAAAATAAACTGAGGAATAATTTAATGCTTAAAATAACAGACTTTAAAATACCACTACTATTTATACTCACTTTGTTCTCTATCCAAGTTAAGTCAGCAACGGCAGTGGATGATCAAACTGTGGTTCTTGAAAACAGTGGAATAACACTCATCACAGTATTTGATAATGATACGATAATCAAAGGCGAGAGTGTAACGGCATTTTCTCAGCCTGCGAATGGTTTGGTTAGTGTACTGCCGGGGCTTGGTATAAATTATCAACCAAATATTAATTATTGCAACAATGGCGTTACCACAGACGATTTTACCTACACATTAACGGGCTCTTCAACGGCAACCGTATCGGTTACTGTCACCTGCTTAGCTGGAAGTCCTGTGGCACAAGTAGTACCAGTTAACCAATTTTATTGGCTATTGTTTTTACTTATTGCTGTTGTATTTATAGCTAAATTAAAAAACACTGTCAAATAAATGGAAAATATTATGTTACATATAAAATATAAAACCTCACTATTTGTTCTAATTATTTACTTTTCAAACCTCTCAAACGCTGCAACCATTAATATCAATGACAAAGTGGCACATGATCTTGATATGTATCGCTCATTTTTAACTACTAGCGAACAAATTGTGCTGCATGGAGCCACTGATTTTGTAACCATTGGTGCTGATGCTGGCTGCGACTTTGACTCTACTGTTTGGAATATTGGCGATGCTATTTCTAGTGGAGCAACCGAGGTTAGAGTGGCATCTAATGGAACCTATATTGAAAATATTGTTCTTGATGATCAGGACCTGATACTCAGGGGCGGCTTTGCTACTTGTAGCGATGCAGAGATGAACAATCAGGACTACATGAATCTAACTGAAATCAATGGTAGTGCAGCTCCAACAAATATAATAGCAATTACTGGAAATACGACACGCCGATTAATTCGATTGGAAAATTTGTCATTAACTGGCGCAACAGTCCTAAGCCCAACTCTAGGTGGGGCAATATCAGTTGACCAAGCAGAACTTGAACTACAATTGTTGAGGGTGTACATTTCAGGTAATTCTGGTAATACAGGAGGAGGTATGTTTATTAGTCCAGGGTTTGGTGCGAGTCAGACAAATATCGATGTTTTCGCACAAGACTTGATAATTTTCAACAATTCATCCCTTAACTTAGGAGGGGGTTTATATTGTACAGGTTCAGGATCCCAAATAACCTTAACAGGTATCAGTACTATTTCCAATAACATGGCGACCACTATTGGTGGAGGTATTTATATGCGTGGGCATTGCAAGGTTAGTATGTATTCTGAATCTCACTCAGCAATAATAAGCTCATTTCCTGGTTTTTTTAACAATAACAGTGCAGAAGAAGGTGGTGCAATCAACATAAGACATAGTGCCAGCCTATATTTATTTGGTCAGCAAATGTGTGATAGTACAAATTGTTTAGGCTCTAATGATGTGCCTATTTTTGTACAAGGAAATTTTTCTGACAATAACAATAGTGGCAACGAATCAGGCGGTGGAATTTACTTGGATGGCACAGGAGGTTCCAATCAATTTTATGCCAATGGTATATGGATAAATGATAATCAAGCTGGAGGAAATGGTGGTGGTGTATATGTGGGTTCTGGTTCAACTTTTGAAATTGAAAGAAGGCCTGGTGGTTGCTGGCAACTTGATCGTTGCAATTTAGTTATTAACAATCGTTCAGGTACGGCTATTGGTTTTGGTGGTGGATTTTATGTCAATGATGGAACCATGAATTTAAGCCATGTTTATGTTGAAGAAAACCGAGCTGACTTTGGTTCAGCGATTGCTGCCAATGGAGAAAATGCGTTAGTAACCATAGAAAACTCAGTATTTGACGACAATGGCAATGGTGGGACTGATGGATATTCTGATTTTCAGATTTTTAGTGCATCAACCGGAGCATCACTCTCAATACGTCACAGTACCATTGCAGACAATAATGCAGTGAACAGTGTTTTTGATGTTGATCCTGCTTTAGGTTCTTCATTGTCCTTAAGTTCTTCAATCGTCCATGACCCAAGTTCAGGTAATTTATTTGGCCCTGTTAGCGGCAATCTAACTATCGATTGTCTCGTGTCACATGAAGCGGCTAGTTTTACAGGTGTAAATGTATTGATTGACGACCCTATGTTTGTGAATCGATCTCTGGGTAATTTTCACTTAGCCGCTGGCTCACCTGCCATTGATTTGTGTGCAGGTATTACAATGCTAAACTCCCTAGATATGGATATGGAAACAAGGGCTTGGGATGATCCTGATAAAATTGACGGCATGGGTATATTCGATGCAGGGGCAGATGAGCGTTATTTTTTTGAAGTGATGTTTGTAGATGGTTTTGAAGATTTTTAATATAGTGAGGAAATATTTAAAATTTAAACGAAACAATAAAATACCATTCATAAATAAAAATACTTGGGAACAATAAATGCTTAAAATAATACACCTAAAAGTTCTAGTGCTTTTCATATTCACTTTACTGTCTAACCTAGTAGAAGCTGCTATTGCAGTTGATGACCAATTTACTGTTAATGAAAACAGTAGCGCACAAATTATTGATATATTTGAAAATGACACGATTAACAAAGGAGAGGAAATAACAACATTTACACAACCTACAAATGGTGTGGCAATTTTAGAACCATTTGGTATGACCTATCAGTCCAATAATGGCTATTGCAACAATGGAATCACCACCGATAATTTTACCTATACATTAACAGGAAATTCAACTGCCACCGTTTCTGTTACCGTCACCTGCTTGGCAGGTAGTCCTGTGGCACAGATAATACCTGTTAATCAATTTCAATGGCTATTGTTTTTGCTTATAGCTATGATACTTGTGGTTAAGTTCAGAACCACTACATAGGCTTGCTAAACTTCATTCAAAATCATTAATAAATATTAAATCAAGTTCAACAATTCCTGGTTGCTGTGGAACTGGCAAACTACGAACAGCACCATTACATCGACCATTGGGAGCATCTGAAAATATCAGACTTTCATCAAATTGATAACTGGGTTCTGGCCAAGCACGGGAGTTAAAACGACACGTGATGTTTGCCCCATTAAAAGTGGTATTATGGGTGGTGATATTGCGACCACCCAAAAACAATTGCGTTGCATTAAAGTCCGCACTCGGCCAGAGTAAAAATTCCGTCCCAAAAACACTGCTGTATTGATGTCCTGGGCGAAGATCAATCCACCCTGCATCTTGGGTGACCGTATTGATGGTATCGCCTAAAATATTGTCAACCAAGAAATTATAACGCGGGTAGAAATGCTGCCCAACATCACTGTTGCGCTGCCAACCCGGTCCATTTCCAGCATGATTCCCTGATATGAAATTTTCTGGATTAACCACTTGACTCGCTATAGCATCGGTTCGAATCTGCCGCAATGTGATTTTACTTTTGGGACCATTGGTGCCAGCGTGATCACCAGCAAAATGTGAATTGCTAATCACCAAACCCCAAGCACCCATTATGCGTAAATTATGTTCGAATGAAGCCTTGCCATACGATCCCATGATGGCAGAATTAACCATCCCACAGTCATTGAAACAGCCAATATTTACCCCAGGTATGTGACCGACAACACCCATATTATCAACATCACCAACACTGCGAACCTCGGATAAAAAGATACCATACGGGTAAGGCACCAAGTCACAATCAAGGTCATTGTTGTTGTAACAATTAAAGCCAGAGCTGTTCAAGCTTACATAGCCATTTGCTGGCGTACTGAAAGGACCGCCATCAGACCAATCCAGATCCAGGTTATGCATAGTCAATAAAGTGGCACTCATACCCACGGTTAAAGCACGCAACCTTAAGTTAGCCACGCCATTACCAAATGCCCAACCACTGATAACATGACCGCTTGAATTTTTGCTAAGAGTATCATAGCCACTGACTTGAGCATTGCTCGGTATTCTGTCATTACACCCTTGGGCTGTGCCTATCACCACTTCTTGGATTAATGGATCACTTCCCGTTCCGTATGCATCAATGCGAATATCACTTTCATCATAACCAATACACATCGGTGCATACATCCCAGTAGATCCCCGTTGATACAGAATCCTGGAGTGACTGAGGTCAGTTGATAAATTCTGCGGTGGTGAATTAGTGAGGCGATTTGCTACAGGTACGCCAACAGGGCAGTCTGTGAAATCTGAACCACTAGAAATACAATAGGTTTCTGCCACTGAATATTCAACATCCTGAGGTTTGGTCGCCACATTCACACAAACATCATCCCAATCACCCGCAGGATTTTGTACCCTAACTTTAACGGCAAACTCACATTGCTGACTTAAATTATTCCACCTGCTATTACCCGCACCTTCGCAGACAAAAGTATGGGCAGCACGAGGTGCACCGCTAATCTGATTGTTTTTACTGTTGTCTGTGAGGGCAAAGCTACCCGAATCGGGGTCATCAAAATCAAAATGATAGCCAAAATACTGGCCAGTGCGACAGGCCTGAATATCGTTACCACCTGAATAGTCTACGCAGTTTGGGTCAGTTGAGTTTTGAGCACTAAAGTACACAGTTTCAGGTGAAATTCCTACTGGTCTTGTTAATATTTCTAATGAGGCATCCACGCTACCTCCTGATGATTGTGATGCACCACAGGTATTGGCATTTACCGTCCAACTGGTACTACTTAAGTAAATACCAACTAACCCTATTAAAAATTTCGATTGATTGCATTGCATGTTAATTACCTTTGTGAAAAACAATTTAGGGTTGAGTAATATCAATTGGTTTTAATATTGATAACATCATTGGGTTGTGCTGCTGCAATGGCATCAGCTATGGTGTTAAAAATACACGCTGCACCATTGATACTTGCAATGGGTTGGCTCGCTTGTATAACATTAACCCAACAGACTAAGCTAATGAAAAACAGTTCTTTTATTTTTAAACTCATAATTTGTGCTTTTCTTTTAAGAAGTTAGTTATAATTTCGTTAAAAATGCTTAAAAGTTTTATTTTAGATGTAAGATATGGTTTTCAATAGTGAATTACTACTAAAGAGACATGCAGGAAACACTAAAAAAAATCACTCTAATCAGTCAAGAAGACTTTACGGGTTCTAGTTATGATGATTTATTTAATAAGCTCTATCCATCAATAAAACAACTGGCTCATTACGAACTAATGAAAATCAATCCAGGGCAGCAACTCACGCCAACCGCCTTAGTCAATGAATGTTATTTAAAATTAAAATCAGGCAAAAACCAGCAATACGACAACAAAAAACACTTTTACAATACGGTTGCCCGGTGTATGCGGTTTTTTTTGGTTGATATTGTTCGCTCACATCACCGCCAAAAAAGAAAAGGAGAACACACCGATTTTAGCGTATCACAAGTGGTCGGCGACGATGGAATTGCCATAGAGTTATTAGAGTTAGATGATGCATTACAACAATTGGAGGAAATAAATCCAGATTTAGCGAATATAACTATAATGAGGTATTTTTCTGGTATGACTCTGGAAGAGATAGCACAGACTTATGATTGTAGCAAAAGCCATATTCACAAACAATGGACAATTGCACGTGCTTATTTGGTGAATATTTTAGAAGAAGAGGATTAGTTAAAATGATAATTAAAAGCAACATGACAGTTTGGCAACAATCAACCAAAGTATTTGAAAGCTTAGTTGATTTATCCCAAGAACAGGCGCTTATGCAGCTTAATTTCATCAATAATATTTCAGATCCTGTTAAGAATCGAATAGAAAAACTCATAAAAGCAGTTGATAAAGAAAATAAAGTATTAGAGGTTATCAATTCTAATAGCGTTATTCAACAACTAAAAGCAATAACAGATTTAACCGGCTCAACAGTTGGCAATTACAAAATTGACGAATTGATTGCCATAGGTGGAATGTCCTATGTGTATAAAGCGCACAGAGTAGATGCAAAAGTTCAAAAACCAGTTGCACTAAAAGTCATGTCTTTGAATCTATCAGCAGCGACTTTGTCATCATTTCACCGAGAACAACAAATTTTATCCAAACTTAACCACCCCAATATTATTTCATTCTTGCATGGAGGGCAAACACAGCAAGGAATCTATTATCTTGTTACTGAATTTATTGAGGATGCTATGCCCCTTGATGCCTATATTGAAAAGCATAATATTAACATAACCTGCATTGTGTGTAAGGTTAAAAAAATTGCTAATGCTATGAAGTTCGCCCATGAAAATTTAATTATTCACGGCGATTTAAAAGCAGACAATATATTGGTAAATAAAGATGGTGATATAAAAATTATTGACTTTGGTATTTCTGCGTTTACTTATCAATCAAGTGGCAATACAGCCAATACCTACACCCCAGAGATTGCTTCACCTGAACAGATAAAAGGAGAACAACTCACGACCAAAACAGATGTGTTTTCTCTAGCTACCACACTACTTCAATTGTTAATAAAAGGCAGTAAGTTGCCTGAATTTTCACCCGAGACTTATGATGAAAAAGAGGATGAAAAGTATGTAAACAAAGTTCTTGGGGAATCTAGTCTTGATAGTGATTTATGCAATATTTTAATTAGAGCCTTAAGAACAGACAGCTTTAAACGCTATTTCACCATGTTTGATTTTGCCAAAGATTTACATAGATGGTCATTAAACAAACCTATTTCAGCAACAAAACATACCCGTAGATATTTATTTCAAAAATTCTTTACTCGAAATAAATTAGTTGTGCTATCAAGTGCTCTATTAATGGCTTTAATTTTTGCATCATTTTTTTCAGTGTATGGTTATATTAAAGCAATAAAGAGTGATTCTTTACAGACACAAAATCAAATTAAACTCACTCAAGATAAATTAAAATAATACTGCGCTAAACAAAGAGCAGAAAAAACTTGTTTTTTTGCCTTGAATTCAATCTAATCACCCCTATCTAGTTGCCAACTTAATAATTAATAAGTTACTTATCGATAATCTTAATTAATTAAATAAAAAAATATAGGAGAAAAAAATGAATATTCGTCCTTTACACGACCGTGTAATAGTAAAACGTAAAGAAAAAGAAACCACTACAGCCAGTGGCATTATTATCCCAGAATCGGGTCAAGAAGCACCAGCACAAGGCACAATTGTTGCGGTGGGTAATGGCAAAGTTTTAGAAAATGGTGATGTTCGCGCTTTAGAAGTTAAAGTTGGCGATGTTGTTTTATTTGGTAAATATTCAGGTACAGAATTTAAAGCCGATGGCGATGAATTTTTATACATGAATGAATCTGACATCATAGGCGTTATTGAATAACTCCACTTACTACATAAACGAATAAACAAAAGAGAAATTAAAATGGCAAAAGAAGTATTATTTTCAGAAGACGCACGCGCAAAAATGGCACGTGGCGTTAATATTTTAGCAAACGCAGTAAAAGTAACATTAGGACCCAAGGGTCGTAACGTTGTATTAGACAAGAGCTTTGGTGCACCAACCATCACAAAAGATGGCGTATCGGTTGCTAAAGAAATTGATTTAGAAGACAAGTTTGAAAACATGGGCGCTCAAATGGTGAAAGAAGTGGCATCTCAAACTAATGATGCCGCAGGCGATGGCACTACTACAGCGACAATCCTCGCACAAGCTTTCGTACGCGAAGGTTTAAAAGCGGTCGCAGCAGGCATGAACCCAATGGACTTAAAACGCGGAATAGACAAAGCGGTTATCGTTGCAGTAGATGCAATCAAAGACATGTCAACACCTTGTACCGATGGCGATGCCATCGCTCAAGTTGGCACAATATCTGCTAACTCAGATAAAAATGTTGGAGAAATTATCGCCGAAGCCATGGGCAAAGTCGGTAAAGAAGGCGTTATCACTGTTGAAGAAGGTTCAGGACTTGCCAACGAGTTAGACGTTGTTGAAGGCATGCAGTTTGATCGTGGTTATTTGTCTCCTTACTTTGTGACTAACCAAGACACAATGACAGCAGAGCTTGATGCACCATTCATTTTATTGCACGATAAAAAAATCTCGAACATCCGTGATTTATTACCAACACTAGAGGCTGTAGCCAAAGCAGGCAAACCTTTATTGATTATTGCTGAGGACATCGATGGCGAAGCACTAGCAACATTGGTTGTTAACAACTTACGCGGAATCGTAAAAGTATCCGCCGTTAAAGCCCCTGGTTTTGGCGACAGACGCAAAGCCATGTTAGAAGACATTGCTGTGTTAACAGGTGGAACAGTTATTTCAGAAGAAGTGGGTCTAGCCTTAGACAAAGTCACTTTAGAAGATTTGGGCACAGCTAAGAAAATCCAAATCAGCAAAGAAAACACAACAGTAATTGATGGAGCAGGTGATGCGAGCATGATTGAAGCACGTGTTAATCAAATCCGCGCACAAATCGAAGAAGCCACAAGCGAATACGATAAAGAAAAATTACAAGAACGCGTAGCTAAATTAGCTGGCGGTGTTGCAGTAATAAAAGTTGGCGCTGGTTCTGAGATAGAAATGAAAGAAAAGAAAGCCCGTGTTGAAGATGCATTACACTCAACAAGAGCTGCTGTTGAAGAAGGGGTCGTCCCTGGTGGTGGAGTTGCATTAATTCGCGCATTGGCTTCTGTTGGTGACTTAACTGGTGATAATGAAGACCAAAATGTTGGTATCGCTATTGCCAAACGCACTATGGAAGAGCCTTTACGTCAGATTGTTAATAACTGCGGCGAAGAAGCATCCGTTGTTGTTAATGAAGTTAAAAATGGCAAAGGCAACTACGGATACAACGCTGCCAAAGGCGAATATGTCGACATGATTGCCGAAGGCATCCTAGATCCTGCCAAAGTTACACGTAGCGCATTGCAAAATGCAGCCTCTGTTGCTGGCATGATGATTACTACCGAATGCATGGTAGCCGATGCTCCTGCTCCTGATGCCGCTGGTGGTGGAATGCCAGATATGGGCGGCATGGGCGGTATGGGAGGGATGGGTGGAATGCCCGGAATGATGTAAAATTTTAATGATATTACTTCATTAGCTTGCTATCTCAGTCTCTAAAATAACGCATTGGTAAATCACCAACTTGATATTTTAAAAACTGACCTAGTAAGCTACTAAAGCAATCTAATTTAAATTTGAGTCTACTCACATTTTTAAAACCCAGTTATTTTTAACTGGGTTTTTTATGTAGTTAATAAATCATTGTTCAATCACCACCTCGCAATTTTTCCAATCAACCTGACTCACTACTGGAACGATTAAATTCAAAATTACAGTTTAATCCCTTAGGCCTCGATATTTTCGAGGCCTTTTTTTTGGCACTTAAAAGAATTCATTGGTAAAATCACATGGAAGTTGTGGAATATTCCTGCCGTTTCATATCGCCAAACAATACTCGGTAGGCAATGACATTGCCAAATTCTTTATGGTTTATTTAGCACCTAACCCAAACATACAGAAAGGTATTTATGCCATACGCATTAAAATACACCACTAGATAGATAAAATGGCCTGTCTTTGGATATTCTAAGTTATAATCTTTGCATGATAAGTTATATACCTTTTACTAAAGGAGATGATTGCTAATGAGTGATCCTTTACATGGGAAAACCCTGAAGTTTATTGTTACTGAATTACAACAAAATTATGGTTGGGAGAAACTTGGTCAATCAGTTAAAATCAATTGTTTTAATAAGGATCCAAGTGTTAATTCTAGCCTTAAATTTTTACGTAAAACACCTTGGGCGCGAGAGCAAGTTGAACAATTGTATATCAGGTCTTTGCAAAATGGTGCGTCCTTTTCGTGGAAATCTAACAAATCAAATTAATAATCCCAACTCAATGAAAGAGTCCGATCTTTACATTCCATTAAAACAATTTCTAGAACTCCAAGGATATGAGGTCAAAGGCGAGGTGGGGCAGTGCGATGTCATGGCTGTTCGAGGTGAAGAAGATCCAATAATTGTTGAGTTTAAGCTGTCCCTTAATTTATCTGTGGTACTGCAAGCGGTAGATCGTTTATCTTTATCCCCTAATGTCTATATTGGCATACCTAGGCACTACAAAATACATAAACAGCGTAAACGCAAAATTATAAAATTATTGAAGATGCTTGGCTTGGGGTTGATTGTAATTGATCCAACCATTAAAACAGGATGTGTTGATGTTGTTTGTGACCCAATTACCTATAAACCTCGAAAATCAAAGGCGAAGCTAACGCACTTACTTGGCGAATTTTTTCAAAGGAAAGGCGATCCAAACCTCGGTGGTTCATCTACTCGATATGGGAGAGTGACTGCTTATAGACAACGGGCTTCTGCTGTTGCTCTTTACTTAAATAAAAATGGTGCAACCAAGGCATCTGTAATTTCACAACAAATTCAAGAACCTAAAGCCAGAGACATTTTATACAACAATTATTACGGTTGGTTTGAAAAGCAATCCAGAGGTATTTATCAATTATCCAATACAGGAAAAGAAGAAATGGCTAGGACAAGACATCCTATCTAATAGTAGTCGTTTCCAAGGTTTGGTGGAGCAATAATCCGATTAAAAACTTGTGTAAATAAAAGTGCTACGTGTATGATGTTACCACTTATATAAAACAAATCCAGTTATGTTGAAAAAATTTATCAAAAATATGCCCAAAGTTGAATTGCATATGCATGTTGAAGGTTCAATGGAAGCCAAAACCCTGTGGGAACTGGCGCATCAGAATAATTATAAAATTGAATACAATAGTATTGATGAGCTAAAGGCAGCCTATGAATTTCATAATTTAACCGAGTTTATCGATATGTATATGTTGGGCACGCGTGTGATTAAGTCTGAGCAGGATTTGTATGATGTGTGCATGACCTATTTCAAGAAATGTGTGGAACAAAATATTCAGCACACTGAGGTGCATTGTGATATTCGCACCTATGTGGACTATGGCTATTCGCCAGAATTTGTCATTAACGCTTTGCATGGCGCTTTTATTGATGCGAAAAATAATTATGGCATTACGGGTGGTTTTATGCCTTGTTTTATTCGTCATTTGGGTGCAGAAGTGGCACAAGCCGACTGGGATTTAATGTCGCCATTTAAAGACAAAATCCTTGCCATAGGTTTGTCAGCTGTAGAGGTGGGTTATCCTCCTTCGTTATTTAAAGAGACATTTGCCAAGGTGCGAGATGCTGGTATTCATGTCATTGCCCATGCTGGCGAAGAAGCACCAGCTGATTACATCTGGTCGGCCATCAATGATATTAAAGTTGAGAGGATTGATCACGGTATACGTTGTTTAGAGGATGAGAGTTTAGTTGATTACCTGCGCGAAACTCAATTACCGTTAACTGTTTGCCCGCAATCTAATGTGGCATTGAAAATCTTTAAAGACATGTCACAGCATACTTTGCCTTTGATGTTAGAGAAGGGTCTGAATGTCAGTATTCACTCCGATGATCCAGCTCATTTTAATGCTTATTTAACCGAAAATATGATAAGTATTGCCGAAAATACATCAGTAACAAAAGATGGTATTATAAAAATGGCTAAAAATGCCATTAATGGGTCTTTTGCGAGCCAGCAAAGGAAAAAAGAATTACACTCAAACCTTGAGGACTATTTGTCACACCACCAAGATTCCAATTCTCAGGTAAGCGCTTGGTAATGAAGTTGACGCTGTTCATGATTTTGTTGTTCTCCTGTTTGTGCAGTGCCAAAAAACTCGAAATCCATAAATGCATTCTCGCTAATGGAACGGTATCCTTTCAGGAGGAAAAATGCACGGTTGACGTTTACTACCTCAAGACACCAAAAGATTCCAATATAAGCAAAAAGATAACAAAAAAGAAGAAGTTAAAGCATCAGTTAGCCAAAAAGGCAGCAAAAAAGACGCCCCAAATAAAGCGTGCTAAGAAAACAACAACCGCAAGGCGTTTTACGGCTTCTGATAAGACCTCCTTAAATGCCAGCGTTGGGCGATACCGTATTCAATTGTCCTTGCCAAAGGACTGGAAATACTTTAATAAGGTCTATAGCCAGAAGCTCTATCACGTCAAAATGATTAATCAAAACAAAGCGCTGCAGGCTTCATTAATGATTGATTTTGTGTTTCCCGATAATAAAAATTTTAGTCAAAAAGAGATAAATGATTTGGTTCAATTATTGGGCAGTCGGTTTGTAAAAAAATCACAAGAAAACCAAGTAAATATCCAAAACTTTACCGTAAATGATGGCAAAGGAGCAATGGCAACATTTACCAGTAATGAATATATGCCAAAATACCGTTACACAACCAAAGGGGCAATATTTAAAAATAAATGGTTGATTCAATTCACTTTGTTAAGTAACAACCTGCAAGGCTCAAGTCACCATAATGCACTGTATGCTTTATCTCAAACCATTAAAATTACATGGAAATATAGTGAGTTAAAGGGGGTATACCGTTTTAAGTGATTCTTTGCTATAATACCTTCTTTTATAGATATAAACATGCCAAGAAAACCAAGGTTTCTTGTTGTAGGTGTTGCCAATTACGTTATAAAAAGTACTGACCCCTTAAACTCTGTACATGTTGTGAAGATGAACTTTCAGGAGCACAGTTATATAAAGTATTTCGACTACATTAGAAATGAAAATTTAAAGGTTTGCTTATGTTTGAATTAACTAAAAGCGATATTGTTTTGATTCACGTGATTTCTGATTTTCGTGAACTATTTCCAGTTAGAGGTGTTTTAATCCCTAATTTTTGTGATATGTTTAATGTTCCTGATAATGATGCATCTACTACAGAATTACTAAAAACATCTATAAATCATTTATTAAAAAGGAAAATCATATATTGTAAATACAAAAATAAATTATTGACTTATTTAAATGATGATGATTTCACAGTAGCTGAAATTTATATTGGCCTAACTAAACATGGTGGAAAAGTATGGGAGTTAGTATTTGAAGTAAACTGGGAGAATTGTTGGATAAATAAAAGTTTTGACTATAATTCTGAGAATGATTTCATTATTTTAATAGATATTTTTTTTAATATGAATCATCTTAAAAAATTTAAAAAATTTATCAAAGACAAAACTTATTTAGAGTTAATAGAGTTAAACGAGGATGAAAAAAATACATTCCCCATCTGGGATAAGCCAAAAGCAAAAAAAGCCTGTTTATGTGGATTAAAAATCTTTACTTTTGATAAGTATGAGGAGCTAGATAAAAAAATGCCTAGGTTATACTGGAAAAGAAACATTAACGATGTACTAAGTCAATGGCAACCATTTGATAAAACAGTTTAAAAGTTATTGAGTTTAAGGGGTGTGCGGCTGAGCCAGGTCGTTCAGAGCCAGGTCGTTCATTCAAGGAATATACTGGGGAATATACTGAATATACTGGGACACCCATTGTAAAATAATTATCAAATGCGTATAATGGGTCTTATGTTAATAGGAAGAATAAGATTTAGGAGTAATTTATGACAGTACCAAGACGAAGTTTAATATCCTTATCGGATACACCGTATTACCACTGCTACGTGCGCTGTGTTCGGCGGGCTTTTTTATTTGGGGATGATAAATACACAGGGGTGAATTACGACCATCGCCGCGAATGGATTCGCGAGAAAATATTGTCCCAAACCGATGTCTTTGCTATTGATTGCTGTGCGTATGCGGTGATGTCAAACCATTACCACGTGGTGCTTTTTGTGGATGAACAAAAGGCTAAGGACTGGGATAGACGCGAGGTTTTGCGTCGTTGGAAGCAGTTGTATAATTTGTCTTACCTAACTGAAAAATACTATAACAAAGAAGCACTTAGCAAAGCAGAGCTTGATGCAATTTATGTCAATATCGAACTGTATCGCGAACGTTTGATGGATATTTCATGGTATATGCGCGGCATAAATGAGTCAATCGCACGACGCTCAAATGCTGAGGATAACTGCAAGGGTCGATTCTGGGATGGTCGCTTTAAGTCTCAAGCTTTATTGGATGAACAAGCTTTATTAACCTG
>JALSLV010000066.1 GCA_026988115.1 Lysobacterales bacterium
GTGCTCTGTCTTAACTAATTTTATGATAGATAAAATCAAAAATCAACAATGGGATTGTTTTAGAGATTAAAGACTAGAACATGTGAAATTATGTATTTAAACTTGACAGGTCAAAACATATCAACCCTGAAAACAAGTGCTTTCAGGGTTATTAAGAGACCTTTGCATAACTATAGTGACGAGTAAAAAATGATTAAATTCACCAGCTTTTCGCTAAAAATCTCGCCAATAACTGGTTATTACCTTCAAATTTTAACTCAATCTGGCAAATTTTCTCTATTTTTTCTTTCGCCATATAGTTATGCAACGGTCTCATTAATTTTATAAACCTTGCTTTAAACTGGCAATAATAAACTTATCCAAGTCACCATCAAGCACAGATTGCGTGTTGGTATTTTCAACTCCTGTACGTAAATCTTTTATTCGAGATTGGTCAAGTACATAAGAACGAATTTGCGAACCCCAACCAACATCGGCTTTTGAATCTTCTGTTGTTTGAGACTCATCCCTTCTTTTTTGCATTTCCAATTCGTACAACTTTGCTTTTAATTGCTTCATGGCTGATGCCTTATTCTTATGCTGCGACCTATCGTCTTGGCATTGCACAACAGTATTGGTTGGGTTGTGTGTGATGCGAACGGCAGACTCCGTTCTATTAACGTGTTGACCACCGGCACCCGATGCACGGTAAACGTCGATACGTAAATCCGCTGGATTTATTTCAATATCAATGTCATCGTCAATTTCTGGAGACACAAAAACAGCTGCAAAACTGGTGTGGCGTTTATTACTCGAATCAAAAGGCGATTTACGCACCAAACGATGAACACCAATTTCTGTTCGCAACCAACCATAAGCGTATTCACCCTGCACTTCGATTGTGGCTGATTTAATTCCTGCCACATCACCAGGTGAACATTCCAGTAATTTTGTTTTGAAGTCTTTTTTCTCACAATAACGCAAATACATACGTAAAATCATTTCTGCCCAATCCTGAGCTTCTGTGCCACCAGATCCTGATTGAATATCCACAAAACAATTATTGGGGTCCATCAGGTGAGAGAACATTTTTTTAAATTCGAGTTTTTCTAAAGTTTTTTGTAACTTAGATAAATCTTGTACAACGATTTGATAAGTTTCTTCATCCTTATCGGCTTCAGCCATTTCCAAAAACTCTTTAGCATCAGCAATGCCAATTTCTAAAGAATCAATGGTGTTTACTATTTCTTCTAGGGATGCTCGTTCTTTTCCTAAACTTTGTGCGTGTTCTGGATTGTTCCAGACATCAGGACTTTCGAGCTCTAAATTGACTTCTTCGAGCTTTTCTTTTTTGATATCGTAGTCAAAGAAACCTCCGAAGTTCGGAGGTTCTTAAACTAAAATCTTTTAATTGAGCGTGTTGTGGTGCAGTTTCCATAATTTTCTATTTAGTTTAATATGAGTTATAAATTGCTGAGATTATCTGCCTTCTTTTAACAATTTTTGACGCAATTCCCATCTTTCTTGCGCATCAATTGTCATGGTTGCAATAGGCCGAACCATCAGACGTTTAAGTCCAATTTCCTCACCTGTATCTTCACAATATCCGTAATCTCCGTCCTTAATGACCTCTAATGTTTTGCTTATTTTTGAGAGTAATTTACGGTAGCGGTCTCGTGTTCTTAGCTCTAAAGTATTTTCAGTTTCGCGAGATGCCCGTTCTGCTTCATCACCTATATCACGCACTTCATCTTGCAAATTACTAATGGTTTCTTGTGATTCCTTGATTAACTCTTCTTGCCACTGAACCAACCTTCTACGAAAGTATTCAATGTGCTCAGGGCACATGTATTCGTCCTTTAATAACGGTTTATAATTTTCTTTTAACTCAATTTCAGGTACATAACCCTCTGGCAAATCATTAATGCTTCTTTCTGACATTAAATTCTCCTATTTATTTGTGCAGTGTAAACCCCATGTTAGAATGAAATTTGTTATTTTAGTTCCCAAATTTTTACTGCCTAAAATTTAGGCGACTCTTTATAACGCAAAGAGAAGTTAAGAGCAAATAAAAAGACATAATTTTTCAAAAAACACATGAAATTTATTTTAATCCAAATTCTCAAAGGCTATAAGTATTTTATCAGCCCTCTACTGGGAAACAATTGTCGCTATTACCCCAGTTGTTCTGAGTACATGATGACGGCAATTGAACGTTTTGGTGTGTTAAAAGGAATTGGCTTAGGCATCAAACGACTTGGGCGTTGTCATCCGGGTTGTGAAGGGGGTATAGATCATGTCCCTGAGCAAAAAAACAAACCAAATAAATGTGAGCATCACCATGAATAGAACTGTTATCAAAAATGCCAAAATCGTCAATGAAATGCAAATTTTGGAATCCGACTTAATCATTAAGGGCGATAAGATTCTTGCAATTGGAAACAACCTAACCATTAAGGAGAATGACAATGTCATCGATGCAAAAGGCATGCACCTCCTTCCCGGAATGATAGACGACCAAGTTCACTTCAGAGAACCTGGCATGCCTGATAAAGGTAAGTTTATTACCGAATCGGCAGCGGCAGTAGCCGGTGGTATTACCTCTGTTATGGATATGCCTAATACTTCCCCATTAACTATTACAGAACAAGCCATCATAGACAAACACAACTTAATTGCAGGTCATTCGCATTGCAACTATGGCTTTTATCTTGGTGCTACCAATGATAATATTGAAGACATAAAATCAATTGATACCAGCTTAATATGCGGAGTGAAGGTTTTTATGGGCGCATCCACTGGCAATATGCTTGTAGATAATGAGAAAACACTCAACAAGATTTTTAAACACGCACCTCTTCTCATAGCAACACATTGCGAAAGCACACCCATAATTACCGAAAATGAACGCATTGCGCGAGAAAAATACGGTAAAGATGTACCAATAAATCAGCATGGTCTGATTCGTTCTCGTGAGGCGTGCATTGCCTCCACCAATCTTGCCATGTCACTGGCTCAAAAACATAACTCCAAATTGCATGTATTGCATATTTCTACCGCTGAAGAAGTGGCATTATTTAAACAACTGCCATTAGAACAAAAACAAATTACTGCTGAGGCTTGTGTTCACTTCACGTGGTTTGATGATCATGACTACGAAAAACTCGGTGCATTAATCAAATGCAACCCTGCGATTAAACAACGCTCTGATAAATTGGCAATTATTGATGGCATAAATCATGGAAATCTCGATGTTATAGCCACCGATCATGCTCCGCATACTTGGGATGAAAAACACAACAAGTATTTTAAAGCACCCTCAGGCTTGCCTTTGGTGCAAACAGCTTTAACTAGTTTATTAACACAAGTGAATCAAAGCAAATTTACCATTGAAAAAATTGTACAAAAAACATCCCACAACGTTGCTGATTTATTTAATGTCAAAAAACGTGGCTATATCCGCGAAGGTTATTTTGCCGACCTCGTGTTAGTTGATATGAATAAAGAACAAACCATATCGCATAAATCCATGCTTTATCGCTGTGGTTGGACGCCTTATGATGGACAACAATTCAGTGCATCTATCGAAAAAACTTGGGTTAACGGCGAGCTTAAATGGAATAACAACACGCTTTGTGGTGAAGCAAACGGACAGAAACTTAAATATATGCGTAATTAACGGCATTATTCACTCTATTATCTTGACCCGTTGTTTTAGTTCGCTAAAATTAAGACATCTCTAAATCAAGATATAAAGATGAATATAGCTTATGTGTTTAAATTATTAGCTGATGAAACACGGTTACGCCTACTTTTGCTTTTACAAGGCAATGAATTAACAGTTGCTGAACTTTCAGCAACCCTCCAATTAGCACAACCACGAATTTCCACACACCTTGCCAAACTTAAGGAGCAACGTTTTGTTTTAGGGAGAAAAGACGGTGTGTCAACCTATTATCGCCTAAATTCAACCTTTATTTCTGATAAGCACCAAAGTCTTTGGGAAAGCTTAATACAAGAAGGTCAGAACGACTCTTTAGTCAAACAAGATGAAAAACGCTTAAAACTTGTCTTATCTGAACGAGCAAAAAATAAAAACTGGGTAGATTCAGTCGCAGGTGATATGGAGCGACAATATTCACCAGGAAGAAGTTGGGAAGCCACAACTCGAGCCATAAGTTATTTATTAGAACTTGGCGACGTTTTAGATATTGGCTGTGGAGATGGAGTTTTGGCTGAATTATTACACCAAAAAGCAAAAACCTATACCTGTGTCGACAGCAGTAAAACAGTCATTAAAGCAGCGAAAAAACGATTGACTAATGCAAAAAATATCAGTTATGTTGTTTCTGATATGCATAATCTTGATACCGATAAAAAATACGATACCGTTTTCTTACTTCATGTTCTAACCTATTCAAATCAAGCAGAACTCGCCATACAACAAGCCAGCCAAGCACTAAAGGTTGGTGGTAAATTATTAATTTCAACACTCAACAAACATTCCCATACTGATATCATTAAAGATTTTGGGCATGTCAATAATGGATTTAGCGCAAAGCAACTGCAACAAATGACAAGCAAATCTGGCTTATCCAATATTCAAGTCAAAGTCACATCAAAAGAAAACCGCAAACCCCATTTTGAAGTCATCACATTGGAGGCAATAAAACCCTAAAATGTCATCCTCGCGAATGCGGGGATCCAGAATATTAAATAAAACTGGATTCCCGATTTCTCGGGAATAACAAACAAAATTGATTACAAATGAACATTAAACAACAACTAACAAACTTACTAAAACAACGCATCTTATTGCTAGACTCAGCAATGGGAACAATGATTCAAGCCCATAAATTCACCGAAAGTGATTTCCGTGGCGATTTATTTGCCGATCACGAAATGCCATTGAAAGGCGATAATGATTTGCTGTCCTTAACTCAACCACAGGCTATTTTAGATATTCACCGTGCCAATCTTAAAGCAGGTTCTGATTTATTAGAAACCAATACTTTCAACGCTACGCAGATTGCACAAGCTGATTATGGTATGGAAGAACAGAACTACCAGATTAATTTTCAATCGGCAAAATTAGCCAAACAAGCCTGTGTAGAATACAGCACCCCTGAAAAACCCCGCTTTGTGGTTGGTGTGCTTGGCCCAACCAATCGCACAGCATCTATTTCTCCTGACATCAACCGCCCTGGTTTTCGCAATGTTTCATTTCAAGAATTGGTGGATAATTACATCGAATGTGCCAATGCCTTGCTTGATGGTGGGGCGGATTTATTGATGGTGGAAACCATATTCGATACGCTTAATTGCAAAGCCGCTTTGTACGCTATTTCTGAGGTTTTAGAACAACGAGACGAAGACATTGCCATCATGATTTCGGGCACTATCGTTGATGCTTCGGGTCGAACCTTGTCAGGGCAAACCAACGAAGCGTTTTACAATTCCGTACGGCACATCAAGCCGCTTTCTATTGGCTTAAATTGTGCACTTGGTGCCGATGAATTGCGGCCTTATGTGCAAGAATTATCGCAAATTTGTGAATGCTTTGTTTCGGTTCATCCCAATGCTGGCTTGCCCAATGAGTTGGGCGAATACGATGAAACCCCCGAAGAAATGGCAGAAATCATCGAACAATGGGCAGATGCTGGGCAGATAAATATTATCGGCGGCTGTTGTGGAACCACGCCCAAACACGTCGAAGTTTTGGCCCAAACCATGCACGGCAAAGTGCCACGAAAATTACCAGAAATCAAAACCATGACGCGTTTATCGGGATTAGAAGCGTTTAATATCAGTGAAGATTTAAACTTTATTAATGTCGGCGAACGCACCAATGTTACAGGCTCGCTGAAATTTAAACGCCTGATAAAAGAAGAAAGCTACGAAGAAGCCGTGCAAGTCGCCCTCGACCAAGTCGAAAATGGTGCACAAATCATTGATATCAACATGGACGAAGGCTTGATTGACTCCAAAGAAGTGATGCAAGAATACCTTAATATCATTGCCACCGAACCCGATATTGCTAAAGTTCCTGTCATGTTAGACTCCTCCAAATGGCAAGTGTTAGAAGCAGGACTACGCCACATTCAAGGCAAAGGTGTGGTCAATTCCATCTCGCTTAAAGAAGGCGAAGAAAATTTTATTACGCAGGCCAAAACCATCCAAAAATACGGAGCCGCGGTCATAGTCATGGCATTTGATGAGGTTGGACAGGCCGATACCAAGCAACGAAAAATTGAAATATGTCGCCGCAGTTATGATGTACTGGTCAATAAAGTTGGCTTTTTACCCGAAGACATTATTTTTGACCCCAATATTTTTGCCATAGGTACTGGATTAAGCGAACACGCCAATTACGGTATTGATTTTATCGAAGCCACCCGCGTGATAAAACAAGAAATGCCCTTGTGCCATGTTTCAGGCGGTGTTTCCAATATTTCCTTCTCCTTTCGTGGCAATAACCCATTGCGAGAAGCGATACACTCGGTATTTTTGTACCACGCCATCAAAGCAGGCATGGACATGGGTATCGTCAATCCAGGTATGTTGACCTTATACGATGATATTGATTTAAAGGTGCGTGAACGCATTGAAGATTTACTGTTTAATCGCCGAGATGATGCCACCGAACGCTTGATGGATATTGCCAGCGGCATCGAGGGTAAAAAACAAAAACAAGCCGACAACAAATGGCGAGCTTTGCCCATTCAAGCACGATTATCCTATGCACTGGTGCATGGAATAACCGAATTTATAGATATTGACACCGAAGATGCCTATAAAGATTTAAACGACCCATTAGCGGTTATCGAAGGGCCTTTGATGAACGGCATGAACGAAGTCGGCGATTTATTTGGCGATGGCAAAATGTTTTTGCCACAAGTGGTCAAATCCGCACGGGTCATGAAAAAAGCCGTGGCATGGCTTTTGCCACTTATTGAAGCCCAAAAAGGCAACACAAGTGATAACGGCACCATCATCATGGCAACCGTCAAAGGCGATGTGCACGATATTGGTAAAAATATTGTCGGTGTGGTGCTAGGTTGCAACAACTACAACATCATCGACTTAGGCGTGATGGTGCCAGCCAATAAAATCTTAGATGCGGCAGTCGAACACAATGCCGATATTATCGGATTAAGCGGCTTAATCACACCATCATTGGATGAAATGTGCGATGTGGCTGCCGAAATGGAAAAACGTGGTATGACTACGCCTTTGCTAATCGGCGGAGCCACCACCTCAAGAACACACACCGCCCTAAAAATTGAACCCAACTACATAAGCGACACCATTTGGGTCAAAGATGCCTCACGAGCAGTAGGTGTGGCCCAAAATTTACTCGGTTCCAAAGACTTGAAACAACCTTTTGTCGATAAAATCAAAGCCGAATACGCCACAATTCGAGAAAGACGAAGCAAACGCCCAAGCAAAAAAATAAAACTGCCATTGGCATCCGCACGAGCCGATAAATTTCAAATCAATTGGAACAAATCACCACCAATGCCAACAAATTTTACTGGTATCAAAATTTTAGAAGACTATCCGCTAGCCACCATTGCCGAAACCATCGACTGGACACCGTTTTTCCAAACATGGGAACTGCATGGACGTTATCCCGATATTTTAACCGATAAAGTGGTAGGAGAATCTGCCGGCGAATTGTTTAAAGATGCACAAGTGATGCTAAAAAAAATCATTGCCGAAAAATGGCTCACCGCTCGTGCAATTTTCGGTATTTTTGCAGCCAACAGCAATGGCGATGATGTGGCTTTAAACCACGATGGAAAAGAATACACTTTACATAATCTACGTCAACAAAAAGAAAAAGCGGGCAATAATCTGTGCCTAACTGATTTCATCGCACCTAAAGAAACAGGCTTGCAAGACCACATCGGAGCCTTTGCTGTCACCACAGGCATCGGCATAGAAACAAAAATCAAAGAATTTGAAGACAACCACGATGATTATTCCTCCATTTTACTCAAGGCCTTAGCCGACCGACTCGCCGAAGCCTTCGCTGAACATTTGCACAAATTGGTTCGAACCCAATATTGGGGTTACGCACAAGATGAAAACCTCAACAACGACCAACTCATCAACGAAAAATACCAAGGCATTCGCCCAGCACCAGGTTATCCCGCCTGTCCCGACCACACCCAAAAAGAATTATTATTCAACTTGCTCGATGTAGAAAACAAAATCGGCATTCAACTCACCGAAGGCTACGCCATGTATCCCGCCAGTTCAGTCAGCGGCTTTTACTATTCCCACCCACAATCTCAATACTTTGTATTAGGCAAAATCGGAGAAGACCAACTGCAAGACTATGCCCAACGCAAAGGCGTGAAACTTGCCGCGGCGAGAAAAATATTGGCACCAAATTTGTAGGGGCTTTGTTTTGAGATACTAAGGAACGCAAAGAATAAAAAATGGCGTCATTGCAAAGAACTTTAACAACGCCTCAACCCCTTAAAGCATCCGCAATTTCAAAAAGTACCAAACCTCGTACAAAAACTCATAAAAAACCCATTGCCCCAAAATCACCCATAAGCTACAATAAATAAATCCGCTAAAATTGATTTGAAGCTGTTTCATAAATCAAGCTGGTAAAACAACTATAACGGAATCATTATTCGTAATATATACAGTTTATAATCCGTGGTATATGCAATTGTGTGTATATTACGACGTTGGCAACAAGCCCTAACCCCCAAATTCCCCCAATACCAAATTACCACCAATCTCTAGCCTTAAGACTTTCGGTACACCGTTATTTTTAGCCAGTTTTTGCCATTGCGATACCGATTCCAACACCTTATCAATCATCTCATGCATCAAGGAATGCGGCAACTTGGTTATATTGGCACCAATAATAGTGTGATTTTGGTATTATTTATCACTTTTTAATGCATTATTTTTATAGCTTTAATGTTGTTTTTCTTATCTATGCTTTATTTTAAAGCATAAATTATAATGTAAATTCACTTTTACAAGAGCCTTACTCATGAGAATTGCATTTAAGCATCGCAAGCATTAGGATAGCTATATGTTATTTATCGATGCATTTTTTCGTTTCTCAGGTGTGGGCTTTATGCTTTTAATGTGTGTTTTTGCTGTTCGAGATTTAAATAAATCCATGCCTGGGTTTTATTTTCTTATGGCATTTTTGACGTTGAGTTTTTACTTTATCGGCTTTGTGCCTTATGCCTACCAATTGCCTTATGCTGTTAAACTCGTGTTGAGAATTTTAGATGTTCCTTTTTTTGTGTTTACTTGGTTGTTTATTCTTTCGATATTTAAAAAAGATTTTAAACTAACGCTGCCTTATGGGCTAATCGGGGTGTTTTATTGCTTTTTTATTTTGATGGAACGCTTGGTGCAATTTGGCTTTGTTGATGCTTTACCCCTGTGGTGGGCTTGGGTGGTAAACTTATCTTCCATCGCCTTAGTGCTGCATTTGCTGTTTATCACCTTAACCGAACGCAACGATGATTTGATTGAAAAACGGCGTAAATCACGGGTATATTTGGTTTATATTACCGTGGTGATGACCTTAATTATCACGGCATTTAGTTTTTTCCTGCTCAATCACCACCAGTATAGTCATCTGCAACAAACGGTAAATATCATTGCGATTTGGCCCATCATAATCTTAACCGCTTATTGGTTATTATCCATGAATGCAGGCTCGTTTGCCTTTGATGTGGTGCAAGCAAAGGATAAAAAACTCAATTCTCGCGATGCCGAACTCAAAATAAAACTGGATGCCGAAATAATAACCAACAAAGCTTATCTCAAAAATGGCTTGTCGATACAGTCGCTCGCCAAACAATTGGGTGTCAGCAGTTATCGCTTGCGTGAATTTATCAATCAAGTTTTAGGCTATGATAATTTCAGTACTTACATCAATGGCTATCGCATTGAATCAATCAAGCAAGAATTTGCCAACCCGAAAAATGCCCACACCCCTATTCTCACCCTTGCCTTAAACAATGGTTTTAACTCCTTATCGACCTTTAATCGCGCGTTTAAGTCGGCCCAAGGTGTGACGCCGTCAGAATTTAGAAAAAACCTCAATGAATAAACTAAACCCATCAATCAAGCATCATTTAATGATACACTATGCTTAAAAACAATCTCAAACAACCATCTAAAATAAAAAAAATGAAATATTTAATGCTAATAACCTTGTTCCTACTGGGCTGCTCAAATCAACCTCAGAATCAAGACCAAATCCCAGAACACCAAACTCTTACTATAAAATCGAAATTCGTCAATGAAACCAGAGTTATAAATATTTGGACGCCAAAAGATTATGAAGAAACTAATACTTCCTACCCTGTGCTTTATATGCCTGATGGTGGAATTAAAGAAGATTTTCCACATATTGCTAATACTCTTGCTCAATTGATTGAGAAAAAAAGCATTCCGCCGTTTATTCTTGTTGGTATTGAAAACACACAAAGAGGACGAGATTTAACAGGCTTTTCCGCAAATAAAGCTGATGAAAAATATTGCCCATTGACTGATGGAGCAAAAAATTTTCGAGCTTTTATTCTTCAGGAATTAGTCCCAGAAATAAAGAGCACCTACCGAACAACAAACCAAAAAGGCATTATAGGCGAATCCTTAGCAGGACTTTTTGTTATGGAAACCTTTATGCAACACCCGCAATCATTTGATTTTTACATCGCTTTTGACCCTTCTTTATGGTGGAATGACCATTATTTAGTAAAAAGTTCGACAGACTTATTGGCACAATTTCCAGCAAAAGAAATCAAACTTTGGTTTGCGGGTTCTCGTGCTGAAGATATTTCGCAATACACCAAAGAATTGAATAATGTATTGCAAAATAAAGCCCCAAACAATCTCAACTGGCACTATTCAAATGAACCCAAGGAAAAGCACAATACAATTTTTAGAGCAACCAAAGAAAAGGCTCTAAAATGGGTGTTAAGTGAATAGAAATAGTTTTTAAGCATTTTTAATATTTTTTGGAAATACCCCACAATCGCCCAGCTTTTCCCCACTTTTGATAAGCCTAAAACCAGCTAAATTCATAAACTGAGCACTCTTATTTAATAAAGAGTGCAATGATGAAAACAACAACAATCAAAAAATGGTTTAAGCGTATAAGCTTGTCGGTGGTGATACTAGCTGGCATCACTTATTTTTATATCGATTATCAATTAAGTCAAATGTATGGTGGGTATACGCAGGTGGTCAATGCGGAACAATTTCAAATGCCACAAGCAAACCTTGCCTTTATCAACGCCACGGTTTTAGCTGAAGATGGCTTGCGCATGTTAACTGAGCAAACGGTGGTGATTGATGAGGGTATGATAATCGCTGTTGGGAATGATGTGCAAATACCGACCAACGCCAAAATCATCGATGCCCAAGGAAAATATTTGATACCGGGTTTGATAGATTCACACGTGCATTTGGTCGAAAGTCCCAATGATTTGTTGCTGTATGTAGCCAATGGCATTACCCAAGTACGAGAAATGATGGGCAATGAATTGCATTTAAAATGGCGTGAAGAAATCAAGAATGGACGCATTGGGCCTAAATTATTTGTCGCCACCGCCAAACTAGAAACAAGCAGTACCTTAGCTGGTTGGTTTAATCATTGGACACGCAAAGACATTAATATCAATACAACTGCAAAAGCTCAAAAAATATTACAAGACTCAAAAGAACAAGGATTTGATGCGGTAAAACTGGGGTCGCTATTTGCCATTAAACATTACCGAGAAGTCAGTGAAAGTTCCAAAAATGTCGATATTCCAATTATTGGACACATCACTTTAGAAGGCCGATTATCGGATTTATTTAAAGGCAATCAAAAAGAAGTGGCACATATCGAAGAATTAACCAAATTACTTGACCTTGAGTTTGGTGGATACAGCAGTAAAAATGCCGATGAATTTCTTGCTTTTGTGCAACAAAGAAGTGATGAGGTTGCCTCACAATTGGTTAAGCATAATATTGCGGTGATTTCAACTCTGCATCTTATGGAAACTTTTGTCAGGCAAAAACACGAACTTGATACCATTC
Source organism: Lysobacterales bacterium (assembly GCA_026988115.1). Taxonomy (GTDB): domain Bacteria; phylum Pseudomonadota; class Gammaproteobacteria; order Xanthomonadales; family Marinicellaceae; genus NORP309. Next base: position 12,058 of record JALSLV010000066.1, read on the forward strand.
TAGCAGAAATCCAATTGCCTTATGCCAATCCTGGCATCACCGAAGGCACACCGCTGACATCTCGTGGTTTGGGGTGGATTGGCAAGGTTAATCGTTACCGTTTGCATGACGATTACCCCAAAAATCGACTTGAGGGAAATAAGATTTATTGGAATACCTATGTCAAAGCCCAGAAAATCATGCTTAAAAAAATGCTGCAACACAATGCTATCATTTTAGTAGGAACCGACGCCAATGCTCCAGTAATGGTGCCAGGATTTTCACTGCATGAAGAATTTATTACCCTGTCACAATCGGGCATGCAAAATGCACAAATCCTGCAATCCAGCACCGCCATACCAGCGCAATGGATGCAACAAAAATCAGGCATCATCAAACAAGGTTATCGAGCTGATTTGGTTTTGTTGAACAAAAACCCCTTAATCAACATTGAAAACACCAAAAGCATCAACACAGTTATTCTCAATGGCAAAGTACTCAACCGCCAAAAACTGGATACTATGCTTGCTGCAGTAAAGAATGCCAATGATGAAAGTCGAAATGTTGATATAAGTAATTTATAGATGAGTGTTCTTTGTATGCCTCATTATAACTGGGTGAAACTTGCCATCTTGAGATTGGCATATATAGAATGTTCCTGCGATTATATTGAAACTAATTATTTTTTTCATATTGGTTTGATACTTTTTATTTTTAACGCCTTGCTAACTCAACACTCTTTTTGTGTGATAATGAGCGACAGCGAATACACAAAAAAGCGTACTGAGTTAGCTTTCAATGTTGAACAACTTATTAGATGTGTAGTTTAATAATTTGTTTGGACATTGATAAATTTCCACTTTGCAATACCCTCAAGACCAGCTACTAAATATCTGGGCGGAACGGGAGTAGTAGGGTATACCATGAGTTGAACTTTATTTAATATTTCATCTTTTTCTTTATCCAACAAATTTTCCCACCATGCTGGAGAAATCGCATGGTTTTCACAACAAGATACTATAAGTCTAAATAAAGTATCACCTTCACTATTACCTTTGTGCATAGATGTAGCAAGTGATTGTAGATATTTTCTACATATAGCTGTACTTGTTCTATGCCACGCAAAAACATAAGCCCAGCCATCATTAGTTGGTGCTGAAAAAAATGTGAGGAGCTGAAATATATTTTCGGTAACAGCTAGGTCTTGTAGTGGGTTACCTAAGAAATCAAAATCAGGATATAAATTACCTGAAAAGTAGATAATAGGTTTGTCTTCTGAAAAAAAAGCAACATACTCTATATCATTGTATCTTTTTTCTCTCAGAGATTTATCAAACTGTTTTTTATGAAATTCTAAGCTAGAAAAACCATTTTTTGTTCCTTCTAAATGTTTTTCTATAAAAATTCTTTTGTTTTCATTAACTGAGTTCTTTCTTAAATATTCTTTGCATACATTTATTGAGTTTTCTTTTACAAAATATTCTCTGCATAAACACCTGTAAGCATATAGCATAACCTGTTTATCTAAGGGAATTAATGGGGAGTCATCAATGTCTTTGAATACTTCATTATCATGTTTTTTACAAAAGCCTAAAAATGTCGATAAGTTTTTTCGTACCCCAACTTTTGATGCCCCGACTTTGTCATTATTGTTTTTTAATGTCTTATAGTCAGCATTTATTTTGTAGGCATGTCCATCTACAGCAACATACTCTACTAGGTGTTTACGCTGTATAGAATGAGCATTAATTATTTCATTACAGCGTTTTCCTGAATCAAAGTGAAGACAACGACCTCTGTTTCTTTGTCGTTTAATCTCTTCAATAAATTTCATCACTGAAACATACCTTTACATCTAACGCCTAGCGTAACTTGCCCACAAATTGGAGCGGTTTTTGTGCAAAAATGAGCTTGCGAATGCACAAAAAATGCGGAGATTTGTGGGTCAATGTTGACGCTATAGTTATGCAATTATTGATTTCCAATCAGTTTGTCGATATGATGAATCAAAAAAAGCAGTGTTAATATACCTATTGCTATTTAAATTTTCTCTACAATGCTCAATACACTCTTTGAGCACAATAATTATTTCGTCATTTGTCATATCCTTACTAATTTGTCTTGTGCAGAATGAACCTTGTTTTTTTTCAAAAGTTTTTTTTCTTGTTTTTACTTTTCTTGAACTTTTAGTTTCATGATACTCGACTCTAATTTGAGTTGAACCCGAGATATAAAATTTTAAGAAACCAGTAATTTCGTTATATTCCCACTGACCTCCAAAAGAGTTTAGATAGTAAGAGCTATCAGTAGAAATATGATCCATCTTATTTTTTTCTACATATGCTTTAAAATCATCGTAATATTTTTCTTCATCAATTCTGTATATTGCTAATTCAAAAAGTAAGGAAGTATTTAAAAGCATTTTATTCTCATTGCATAACGACTTATTATATGTGCATTCGTACCATATATTGTTGTTAATTCGTGTTTATTTTTAGTGGTTTTCATGATTTTAATCTTATCACAGTTGTTTTCTGAATAAAAGCATTAAGATTACGGTAAGCGTCAACTAAACAGCGTTATTGATATTTACAATGTTTTAAAATTCCATGGTAGAAGTTTTTCATAATCATCGACAGTTTCGACCAAAGGTAGTTTTTTGAAGATATAACCCAAGTATTCTTG
>JALSLV010000067.1 GCA_026988115.1 Lysobacterales bacterium
AAATTAAGATGCAAAAACACATGACGGATATACAAAATCAACCGCAAAGAGTGATATCTTATTTTAAGCATCCTAAAATTTCTTATGCTGCATAAATTGAGCGGTAATATCTAGCAGGGTTAATATAGTTCAGTATAACCAAGACCCCTTTACCATTTTTAGCTATGGTTTTCATTGCCCTTTGGGCTGTCCAATAACCATCCTTTGAGTCAACACCTCGCAATTCACGCAGAAAGTTGGGGAACTGAACTCGCACCAAACATTCGCTATCTTCGGTTAAATCACCCACATAAAACGCCAAATGCTGCGTATTGCTAATTTTATCGTTAAATTTTTTAACCTTAAAATCGCCCCATTGGGTATTATAAACAGACTCTTCTGCCACTTCTACCGTGCATTCATTTTGCATACGGTACTGGATTAAATCCGCAATCGTTCCAATCTTTAAATCGTGCTTTTTGGCAAAAGTTACCAAATCATCGCGGCGCGCCATGCTTCCGTCTTCATTCATGATTTCAACAATTACCGCAGCTGGGGTTAAACCTGCCAAATGCGCAATGTCACAACCCGCCTCAGTGTGTCCCGCACGCGACAAAACACCACCAGGTTTTGCCATCAAGGGAAAAATATGTCCAGGTACAACCAAGTCATCAGCTGTGGCATTGACATTGACCGCATCAATAATGGTTTTATAGCGGTCATAGGCTGATATTCCTGTGGTTATGCCATGGGCAGCATCAATAGAAACGGTGAAATTGGTTTCTAATTGTGCGGTATTTTTATTCACCATTAAGTTCAAGCCCAATTGTTCGCACTTTTTTGGCATCAAAGTCAGGCAGATTAAACCGCGGGCATGGATAGACATAAAATTAATAATTTCAGGTGTGATGCAATTGGCAGACACCACTAAATCCCCTTCATTCTCTCGGTCTTCATCGTCCATGAGAATGACCATTTTGCCATTTTTTATGTCTTGGATTAGTTCTATTATTGTGTTCATATTGTTTTTTTTACCACAGAGGACACAGAGTTCACAGAGGGTTATAGTTTAAATCTTTTTATGCCAATCACTAAACGATTGACATTAAAGTTAATTAATAACCCTGTTTTTATTTGTGCTAATTTCATATAGGTTAGGATTTGTGCATCATCAATGGATGTTAGTTTTTTAATACTTTTGAGTTCAATGATTACTTCGTTCTCAATTAATAAATCTATTCGATATCCACAATCCAGATTTGTTCCTTTGTAATTTACGGGCATAGGCAATTGTTTCTGAAAAGAAATATTATTTAAAGAAAGTTCATGAATAAGACAATTTTCATAGGTTGATTCCATAAGACCAGGACCTAAAGTACGGTGCACCTCTATGGCGCAGCCTATAATCTTTTCTGTCAATTTATCTTTTTCCATCTCTTTTTACTCTGTGTGCTCTGTGACCTCTGTGGTTAAATTTTTTAAGGGCATTCTAAATAATAAGTTTATATTTTCACTATCCTTTATCTAAAAATATGATTTTTTAGCTTTTTTAAATTCTTCAATGAGTTCTTGATATCATTCATAGTTTTTTGTTTTGTTATTAACCTCAGAGGACACAGAGTTCACAGAAAAGTAGAGCATTACCATGATTTATTTCTGGCTTTTAAGACTCTCTTCCAAACTTCAGCGGATGTTGCATTTTGCCAAACTCCTCCAAGCAAATAATTGAATTTAGGATCTTTTCTTGCCAATTCTTCAATCTCATCTATATAGTTCTCACCTGTTTTTGATAATAATTCTTCTAACGCTCCTGCTGCTAAAATTGAACTAATTTTTTGTGGTATATCTTGTTGATTAGTGTGCTTAATAAAACTCCACAATTCATCGTAGTGACTTTTATATGCCATATCCATAACATATTCAACAGCCCAGTGTAAATCATCACCATTGCTCTTTTCTTTTGTATAAGCGTCAATCCATTCTTTTGAAAGTTCATTTGTTTTTATTTTATAACTATTATTTTCCACCTCTGTGATCTCTGTGTCCTCTGTGGTTAAATCAAGAGTTAACTAAACTCGATTTAAAATCAGGAAGCATCTTTTCAACGTAACGGGCGATGGTATCAATTTCTAGATTGACTTTGTCGCCAACTTTTAACAGACCCAAATTGGTATGCTCTAAGGTATGTGGAATTAAATTAACCGACACCACGCAGTTTTCAATTCCATTCACCGTTAAACTTACACCGTTGATAGCAACAGAGCCTTTTTTTACAATAAACTTATCTAAATCAACTGGGATTTTAAATTGATAAATAGTCGAACGGGCACTGGTTTCAATACCAACACAGAGTGCTACAGCATCCACATGACCCGAAACCAAATGACCCCCAAGCTTATCTTTTAGGGTCAAAGATTTTTCTAAGTTGATTGCTGAACCTATTTGCCAATCAGCTACTTGGGTTTTGGATAAAGTTTCTAAGGATATATCAAGCGAAATCTTATCTCCATCAATCTCTGTCACGGTTAGACACACACCATTACACGCAATGCTGTCGCCCAATTCGATATCTGATACTTCCTTAAAATTAGTTTTAACCACAAAGCTAAAATCCCCTTTTGTTTGTTGTTTGAAAACGACCTGACCAACACTTTGAATGATGCCTGTAAACATAGTATTTTTACATTAAAGAGACCTTTGCAATATAGTGGTGATTACACTATTGTTCAATATTTAATCAAAAACAAATCAATTAAATTCAATAGGATGTGCAACGACTAATATTAACCCTGCTAGAGAATACCATTCATCACGAGTTAAACCATTGCTTCACCTTTCTTAATTTTATAAAACCCAACGTCTTCTAAAATACCATAAACCGATGGCAATACCAACATCACAAGCATGGTTGAGGTCAACATGCCAAAGACAATACTTGTCACCAATGGAACTAAAATTAAAGCTTGAGTGCTGGTTTCAAACAACAAGGGCACCATGCCCGCTACAGTTGTGGCAGAGGTTAAAAAGATGGCTCGAAATCTATCGCGCACGGCTTGACCAGCGGCTGCATGAAAGCTCATGCCTTCTTCGACATGATTTTTGACAAAGATGACCAAAAGGATTGAATCATTGACCACGATGCCTGCCAATGACACAAATCCAATCATGCTAGGCAAGGTAAAATCCAGACCCATGATAAGGTGTCCCCAGATAGCACCGATGAGAGCTAAAGGAATATTGAGCATGACTATGGCAGGTTCTCGATAATTTTTGAAAATTAACGATAACAGTAAAAATACGCCAATGGCTCCCAAACCAAAACCTGAAAGAATAGACATTTTGGTTTCTGTGCCGTTTTCGACCTCTCCTTTAATGGTGATTTTTACATCAGGAAATTGTTCTCTGAGTTTTGGCAATAAGTTTTTAATCGTGCCATTGATGACTTCGGAAGTATTGGCAATTTCGGCATCGACATCACCAAAGATGGTAACGGTACGTTTGTGGTTAATGCGTCCGATGCGAGCGGGCTCTCTTTTTTCAATAATATTGGCAATACTGGTAAGTGGAATAGGGTTGCCTGTGCGAGTAAAGACCGATAAGTTGTCAAAGTCGCGTAGCTCTTTGCCCTGTTCGCTTTCCAATTTAGTAATGATTTCATAAGACTCACCTTTATGGTAAATTTCATCCACTTTAACGCCTTGGTAGGCGGCACGCAATTGTCCAGCAATATTGCGGGCATCAATACCTGCTGCTAAGGCTCCGTGTTTGAGTTCGATGGTGAATTGTGGTTTGCCAGGACGCATGTCATCAATCAGATTATTGACACCGTCATAGCCACGTAACCAATTTTGCAACGCCCACGATGCTTGTGAAACCCGCTCTAAATCCTCACCACTCAAGCGAATTTCAATGGCACGGCCTGCAGGCCCAACTTTGGGTTCTCGAAATAGAATACTCAAAACACTGGGAATATCACCGCTGTTGGCTTTCCATGTACTGGTCAGTTCCGCAACGGTCGTGTTACGTTTTTCTGTATTGAGTAAATCTAAAGAAATCGTGGCTAAATGTGTGCCGTTTTCAGGCACTTGCCCATGCACACCATAACTGAGTTGAATGTTTTTGACCAAGGGTTCGGATTCATTTTTATTGAATTCTTTTACCGTTTTATCCAAAGACAACAACAATTGTGCCATGACTTTTTCGGTTTCTGCCAGCGGTGTGCCTTGGGGTAATAATATTTGCGCATCAACAGTATTGCCTTCCATATCAGGAAAGGCTTTAAACTTGACCGTCCCCGTAGCAATCAATCCCACCGAAAAAACCAACATGGCAATAGCCAAACCCACCGTCACATAACGATAAGAAATGGCAAAATCAGCCGCTTTGCCCATGTTTTCACGCCACCTTTCAAACATGGCTTCAAACTTTTTGCGATAGCGGTGTGGTTCTTTTTCGTGTGAATGTTGTAAAGAATGCATCAAATGATGCGGCAACACCAAAAAGGCTTCAATCAAACTGACGGTTAAAACTGACAACAGCACCACAGGTAAAACGCCCAATATTTGCCCCATATCGCCTTTCATCATTAGCAAAGAACCAAATAAAAAAGCAGAGGTTAAGAATGATGCAAAAACTCCAGCAAATACTCGTTGAGTTCCTGCAATGGCTGCGTCCATTGGTGACAGTCCTTTTTTGTATTCGTGAGCAATACTTTCAGATAAAACGATTGCATCGTCCATCAAAATACCAATTGCCATTAATAGGGCAATCATGGAAATCATGTTGATGGTCACACCGAAAAATACCATCATCGCAAGTCCGCCTAAAAATGAAACAGGTAAGCCAACCGCCACCCAAAAGGTGTAGCGCCAAGTAAAAAACGCAAATAAAACCAATGAAGCTAAAATCAGACCTTGCCAACCATTGGTGATTAATAATTTAAGTCGGTCTTTGACCAACGCCGCACCATCTTGAGTGATGGTTAATCGAGTTGATGTGGGCAAAATAGCATTTTCGGTTTGAACAAACTCTTCAATAGCTGCATAGACTTTCAAAATATCATCGGTGGTGTTTTTGCTGACTTTTAATAAACCAGCACGCTGTCCATTGAGTTCTATGCGGTCTTCTTTGTTTTCAAAAGTGTCTTTTATTGTCGCAATATCACCTACCGTAATTTCAGCACCACCTTTGGTATTCATAATGACTAAATCAGATAGTTCTTTTGCTGTTTTACGAATATTGTCAAAACGAATTTGGTAGGATTTTTCATCGGCTTCTAATAATCCAGCCGGTAAATCAATGCCTTGAGTTGCAATAAGGTTGGCAATATCTTGCACGCTTAATTTGTATTTCAACAACACATTTGGATCAATCAACACCTGCAATTGATGAGTAGAAAAGCCACCGACAGTAACGATGGGGATTTTCGGATTAGCCAACAACTTATCGCGGTATTCTTCGGTTAAGGCCTTGAGTTCGGCATTGGTTAATCCTTTTGAAGTGATGGCGACATTGGCAACAGGGCTGACCCGACCCAATTCAACAATGCTTGGGTCTTCGGTTTCATCAGGGAAATCCTGCACACCATCAACCGCGGCTTTTATGTCGTTGTAGAAGTTTTCTATGTCGCCTGCTTCCTGCATTTCCAAGGTGAAAATAGCAATGTTATCACGGGCATCACACACTTGCTCTTTTAAAAAGCTGATGCCATCGGTGGCATCTTCCATTCGATTACAAATGGCATCTTCAACATCATTGGGGTTGGCACCAGGGTAAATCATTTTGACTTGCACTTTGCTGGGTTTGAGCAATGGGAACGACTCTTTGTTTAAACGAGCTAAAGAAGCAATACCAATGGCAATAATCGCCATCATCAGTATATTGCCAGCCGTTGGGTGCTTGATGAAATACTTTATCATCATTATTCTCCAGCTGCTTCTTTTCTGAACTTATTGGCATAATCTTCAACAAACATTTGCTTGATTGGTAAACCCTGCATAACAGGAATAACGTCACTGACGATTAATTGTTCACCTTCATTTAATCCATTTTTAAGCACCACTAAATCAGCTTGAGAGTAAGCAATTTCAACAGGACGAATATCCAGCGTGTTATCTGCCATAGCCACATAGACACGATCTTGGTGCACGGCTTTTCGAGGGATTACCAAAGTGGGTTTAGTCGGTGCAAAAAACTCAACCGACGTGTACATGCCTTTGAGTAATGGTGGACGAACCCCAGGAATTACTTTTTCATAAGGATTGTTCACGACCACGACCAACCCCAAAGTATCTCGGCTTGGGTCAACTGATTCACTCAAACGAATAAGCTCACCGATCCATTCTGACTGGTCGCTACTATTACCAACCAATCGTACACGTGCCTCTAAATTCATGTTTTTAATTGCCATTTGCATGATCTCTGGGTTTTGCATACTCAAAGACGTATTTTCACCTTCGAATAAATCTGAAACTAAAGCCCTAAATTGCCTTAATGGTAATTGCGCATTTATCTCAACTGCTTGTACACCTAATGCCTCAAACAACACACCACCTATTGGCGTAAACTCACCATTTTCAACCAAAACCTGCCCAATTCTTGCATCAAAGGGCAGTTTTATTTCGGTTCGACCCAATGAGTCTTTGCCTTTATTGACTAAACTCTGTGACTGTTTTATCTTAGCGACAACCGCCGCCTTGCGACTGGCAAAAGCCGACAACTTGCCTTCGATGTCTTGTACTTGTTGCTCCAGCGATAAAACATTTTTCTCTTCTTTATCCAAAGTGCTGCGGGCAATCAGTTTTTTATCCCACATGGACTGTAAACGCGATAATTCATTGCGTTCAAATGCCAGTTTTTCTTTCGCTATTTTTAACGCACCCTTGGCACTTTTTTCTTCCACGTCTAATTGAGTTAACGAGGATTTGCTTCCTGCAAGACCGGCTTTGCTTTGATTCAGTGAGATTTCATAAGTGGTTGGTTCGATACGCAACACCACGGTGCCTTTTTTTAAACTCGCCCCCTTTTTTAAATCAGGATGAATATACACAATTTTACCACTGACCTCGGTTTTGGCTTTCATCAAAATCGCTGGTTCCACATTACCAAATGCCATCACACGTGCGCGAAAAGGAATCTTTTTAACCGTTATGACCTCAACGGCTTTGGCAGGATAACCCAATTCTTGATGTTCAATAGGAGCTTTAGTTTTAACCGCAATGACCACAATGGCAACCGCCATTGCAATAATAAGAGGTAAAATCGGAAGTTTTTTTAGTATTTTTTTCATGTTCTTAGCCATTGAATGATTTTTATCTTTTTTCATTAAATCACTTGCAAAGATTAAAATCAAGGATTATAGTGAAGTTTGTGAACATTCACTAACTTTTATGAGGAAATTATTATGAACGGTAAAAATAACATCGCCATTGGCTTTTTAACTATGGGCTTTTTTATGGCTTATGGCTTTTTTCTAATCTATTTAAGAGATTTTGCTCCCGGTAAAGAAGAGTGGGCAAACGCTTATTCAATCGGAAAACATTTTGAAACTCGACTGGCACATGTACACGGTAATTTATTTGCCTTTTTAAATCTTTTAATAGGCTATTTCTTATTAAGATTCCATGACAAACTTAGCAACGTAAAAACCATTTCATGGCTCGCTTTAACCGGTCTATTAATGCCTATTGGCATATTGGCTGAAGTTTACTTAGGTTTTCCACCTATTTTGGTCTTAATTGGTGCTATTTGCATGACAATTTCTGTTGTTTGGTTAGGATTGTCTTTTTTAAAGATGAAAAGTTTAGGGAATTAACCAATGCAAGCATTTAAAATGAGTAAACGCCAACAAGAAATTATTGACTGTGCGGGAAAGATTCTGTCCAAATCAGGCATCAGTGGCTTAACCACCAAAAATCTGGCATTGGAAATGAAGTTTTCAGAAAGTGCCTTGTATCGACACTTTAAAAGCAAGGGAAAAATTATTGAATCCATGTTGGCGTATATGGAACACGACATGGATCAACGTCTTGGTGAGGCTGTCCAATCAAAAGACACACCAATTGAACAATTTCAAGCCATGTTTAGTTCACAGTTTGACTTTTTTTCAAAAAATTCACACTTTGTGGTGGCAGCCTTCTCCGATGGACTAATGGAAGAGTCACGAGCAATCAACCAAGCCATCAAAAAAATTATGGCAGTTAAATACAAACACCTGATGCCACTAATACAAACAGGGCAAAAACAAGGTGACTTTACCGATAAAATTGATGCCAAACAACTGATACATATTGTCATGGGAACATTTCGTTTAATGATGTTCAAATGGCGCATGGATGACTTTAAATTTGATATAAAAAAAGAAGGCGATAAACACATACAAGCCCTTTTAACCCTAATGAGCTAACGATGAAAAAATACCTCCCATACCTATTTGCACTACCTCTATTTGCCTTTGCGTCCTTAACTTTTTTTTTAAGTACTTCAGTAATTTTTGATTTATTTAATGTCCGTGCTTCGCAAGGAAACTATGTTCTATTTATAGTAGTGACCAACCTACTATGTAGTTTAATTTACTTTGTTGCCGTTTATGGTTTTATCAAACAAAAGATTTGGACATCATTATTATTAGGGCTGGCACTTTCATTATTGATACTTGTTTTTGCTTATTTTACCATTTACATCGACAATGGAGGCGTATATGAAGTCAAAACCTATGGAGCCATGTTGTTTAGAATGACAATAACAGCAATCTTTGCTTTATTAGCCTTTTTTCTTATTCCTAAAAAAGCAGCATTAGTATGAGAATACCATTTTTAATTTTAATACTGATTAGCTTTAATAGTTGTGCCCAAGACTCAAAATACACGCTAACTGTGAAAGTTGACAATTTACGCAATTCGGCAGGAGTTGTGCAATTTACTTTGTACAATGAAGAAGGCAGCATTCCTGATGAACACTTTACTCATTATTATTTGCAACAAAAAAGCACCATTAAAAATCAAACAGCACGAGTGGTTTTTAACAACTTACCCAAGGGGAATTATGCAGTCAATATCCTCCATGACGAAAACAAAGATGGCAAAATTGATAAAGGTTTTATATTACCCAAAGAAGGCATAGGTTTTAGTAATTTCACATCAATAGGATTCAGAAACAAACCAAGCTTCAAAAAGGCACAGTTTTTATTAGACACCAATAAACTGGTTAATGTAAAGATTATTTATTTTTGAGTCTTCTATTAACGACCTCCTCACCATCACGAAGATTGTGTATATGAGTAAAAATGTTTCTGAGATTATTTGACCATTCAATTTCAGCTTGGTTTAAGCTAAGACAAATATACTGAGCACACTCTATTTAATAAAGGTGCTACGCATGTCAAACAACAACATAAAAATATGGGATATATTTGTTCGAATATTTCATTGGGCTTTAGTCATTGCATTTGCGGTGGCTTACATAACAGAGGATGATTATGAACAAGTGCATGTTTATGCAGGTTATACCATCCTTGGGTTATTAGTTTTTCGTATATTATGGGGCTTTGTAGGGTCTGAGCATGCAAGGTTTCGCAGTTTTATTGTTAAGCCATCAGTAACCCTATCCTATCTTAAAAGCATTAAAAACAAGTCAGCCGAACGGTATCTTGGTCATAACCCCGCAGGAGCGATGATGGTTATGGCTCTTATGTTTAGTTTAATGGCAACTGTCTTGCTTGGCCTTATGCTTTATGGTGCAGAAGAGTTTTCAGGGCCTCTGGCATTTCTTATGGAAAATGTCAGTAAATCAACAGCACATACCATTGAAGAATTGCATGAGTTTTTCGCTAATTTTACCCTATTTTTAATTGTCATCCATGTGTTAGGTGTTCTTTCTGCAAGTCACCTTCATAAAGAAAATCTAACTGCAAGCATGGTTCATGGTAATAAGAAACCAAATCAGGAGCAATCATCATGATTAAAAGAAAAATGTTTATAACGCTATTAGCTCTTAATTGCACATGGTTAATGGCAAACCCAATAGATGAAATGTTCGATTACTATCAACAAGCAGGTGTCACAACCGTTGATAGCCAAAAAGGAAGGCTGCTTTGGACGCAGGCATTTATTACTGAAAAATCTAATGGTGAAGAACGCAGTTGTGCAAGTTGTCACGGTTCTAATGTGACCCAAAGCGGTGAACATGTTCGTACAAGCAAAGTCATTGAACCGATGGCAAAAAGCATCAATACCAAGCGATATACCGATACCAAGAAAATTAAAAAATGGTTTAAACGCAATTGCAAGTGGACGCTTGGTCGAGAATGCAGTGCACAGGAGCAAGCCGATATTTTAAAATATTTAATCACACAATAGGAGAATCTCATGAAGACAATCATAATAACAGTTGTAGTTTTTGCCCTACTAATGACAACAAGTATTATAATGGGCGGTAATAAATTTAACGACAAAGAAGAAAGTGAATACAATGAAAAAGAGTACAAGAGCTATTCTTCAAAAAATTTGGATGTAGCCGTTGTGAATAATGCCAATTATACAGAAGAATGTGGCAGCTGTCACTTTGCCTACCAACCTGGTTTGTTACCAGAAAAATCATGGGTTAAAATCATGGGCGACTTAGAGAACCACTTTGATGAAAATGCCGAGCTAGATACGGAAATGCAAACAGAATTAACCCAATACCTCACGCAAAATTCAGCTGACAAATCCAATTATAAGCGTTCCAAACGTATCATGCGTTCACTGGGCAAGAGTGATGCCCCTTTGCGTATCACCAAGACCTTATATTTTGTTCGCAAGCACGACGAAATACCTTATCGTATCGTTAAAGAAAACAAAGACATTGGTTCGTTTAGCAACTGCACAGCATGCCACACAAATGCAGAAAAAGGGTCGTTTAACGAGCATGAAGTGAAAATCCCTGGTTATGGACGATGGGAAGACTAGGTTTATTTGTTATTTTATGTTTCTCAGCTTGTGCAATAGTTCAAGCTGATGAACATGATATTGCCTATAATCTTTTGCAAAAAGGAGAAATCTTACCCCTAGAGAAAATCCTGCAAATCAACCATAAAACCATGCAAGGCAAAGTCTTGGAAGTGGAATTAGAGCTTGAAAATAATCAACTGATTTATGAAATTGAAGTTTTGAATGAACAAGGTGTGGTTTGGGAATATAAGATTAATACCAAAACCGGAAAAATAATCAAAAAGGAACTGGATTGATGCGTATTTTGCTCGCAGAAGACGATAAAGAATTGGCTAAAAACATCAAGGCATTTTTACGGCAAGCAAATTATGTCGTTGAGACTGTCACTAACGGTGTGGATGCAGAGTTTCAAGGCGATGAAATTGAATACGCTTTGGTGATATTGGATATTGGGTTGCCCAAACGCTCAGGATTACAGGTGCTAGAAAATTGGCGAGCCAAAGGCAATAAAACTCCTGTTTTAATGTTAACCGCTCGCAACGATTGGAGCGATCGAGTCGATGGCTTGAAACTTGGTGCTGATGATTACATGGGCAAACCCTTTCACGCACAAGAGTTGCTGGCACGCGTTGAAGCTTTGATTCGTCGCAGTGTCGGCAATGCTTCAACGGGTATCTCATTGGCTGGTCTATTTCTGGATGAAAACAAACAAGAAGTAACGAACAAAAACAATGAAACTTATCCCCTAACCCACATTGAATACCGGTTATTATGGTATTTCATGACCCATGCTGGCGTGGTTTTATCCAAAAACAGGCTGATCGAATACGTCTATGAAGGCGATATCGAACGTGATGCCAATGTGATAGAAGTTTATGTTAAGCGATTGCGGCATAAAATTGGTCAAGAGTTAATTCAAACCAAGCGTTTTCAAGGTTATGTTTTTAAGGTAAATACTCAATGAAATCCTTACGTAACCAGTTGAATTTTAGCTTGACGGGCAGTCTTGTCGTTTTGGTAGTCGTTTTGTGGTGGATTGCCAATAGTTATATCACCACGATTAATAAGAACATGATGGTGAGCCGCTTGCAACACGACGCAGAGGCTATTTTATCAAGCTTAGAAGTAAAAGACAAAGCTGAAATTTCCCTTAAAAATTTACAAGTTGGGCATATTTACCAACGCGTTTTTTCGGGGCACTATTTTGTCATAAAAACTAAAAATCAATTGCTTCGTTCTCATTCATTATGGGACGAAAGCTTGACCCAAACACCGTTAGAAACGGGGCAGCGATTGGTTCAAGATTTTGTCGGGCCCAACAAACAACCACTGGTGCAGCTAAGCATGGCGTTTGAACGCTTTGGTCAAAAAATCACGTTGATTGTTGCAGAAGACAGCAGTGAACTGTTGGCCGCTATTAGCCACTTCAACCTTTATTTTGCCATCACCGCGTTTGTAGTATTATTTCTTTCATTACTTTTACAAAGGCTAATGATAAAACGTGCATTACTGCCCTTATCCCAAATTAAAACGGAATTACAACAGCTAGCTAATGGCCAAATTGCTCAACTTTCCACTCAAGCACCGTTAGAACTCAGACCATTAATCAAAGAAATCAATCACCTACTGCAATTACTAAGTAAACAATTGCAGCGTTCACGCAAAGCCACAGGCAACTTAGCTCACAGCTTAAAACATCCCTTAACACTGTTGATAAACCTTGCAGAATCCGAAAAACTAAAGGCTTTGCCAAAAGTAAAAAATGAGCTAATCTCGCAAGTGAATAAGATTCAAGTTTTAAGCAAGAGTGAGCTCAAAAGAGCCAAAATGATGGGTGCAGGCATTCACGGGCATGTGTTTAAAGTACAGCAAGAAACCTCTTTATTGGTTGATGTATTAAAACGAGTTTATCCTCAAAAGCACCGTAATGTGCAACTGATTATTGATGAAAATTGCGAGATACAAGCTGATAGAAATGATATGCTTGAAGTGTTTGGCAATCTTTTGGACAATGCCTTTAAATGGTCAAAAGCACAAATTGTTTGTCGGGTTACCTCAAACAGTGGCATAACAATAAGTATTGAAGATGATGGTGAAGGCTGTGACAAACATCTACTTGATTCGCTGGCACAAAGAGGTACTCGCGTCGATAGTCACAGTGATGGAACAGGTTTAGGGCTGGCAATTGTCAAGGATATTATTGAACTCTATAATGGAAAATTGACATTTAAACAATCACAATTAGGGGGTTTACAGGTGGTAATCAAGCTTAATTAGTGCTTGTTCCATCATTAATAAAATCTTCAATAAACCAAGCGGATAATTCGTGTCTGCCTTGTAAGCCGCTTTTGGCATAGATGGATGAGGCTTGTTGTCTGGCTGTTTTTTCTTTGGTGTCACGAATGGTGGCGATTTCTTGAAAATTCATGCCTTTGAGCATTAGCATGGCGACTTCTTGTTCGCTTTGCGAGAGTTTCCAGTCTTTGAATTGTTGCTGGATAATTTCAGAGTATTGGTGGCGGACTTCTTTAAATTCTTTGGTGATGGCTTTTACATGGTTCTCGGCTTCACTTAATGAGTTGGATAAAGCATTGAGTTGCTTGGTTCTTCTGTTCATATCCCAGATTAAATAGCCTGCCAACGTGCCTGAAAAAAGCACAATCATGGCTTCTTCCAAAATATGCCACAAGGGTACTTTTAAGGATATATCGGTGATGACATCCAAGGTGTTAAGAACCATTATCAATAATAAACAGGCTGCAATTATTTTGTCTTTCATTGTTTTAGTTTTCAATAAATTAACCCTATTTTACTGCTTTTGGGACAAATGCCCTATGGAAATTGGTCTTTAATTTTGCAAATAAGACTTTTGCCTAATTCTTTTTATATTAGAAGTCGCTAAAATTAGCACTTTATTTAGTTAGGTTCTGTTTTGTGATGAAAATAATAATAATTTTTAGTGCGATGTTGAGTTCTTTGGTTTTTTCAGTTGAGGTTGCTGCACTTGAGGATTCTTCGCCTCAACAGCTGTTAGCACAAAGCCTTAATCGGTTAGACGTCACTCAATTTGATTCTACTGAAAAATTGAGTGAAGTATCAGATTGGTTGGTGGGCTTGCCTAGTGTTAGTTTATCCTTATTGAATAGTGACAACAATTTAGGAACGGATGAGTATGAGTTAAGTGTTAATTTGCCTTTTAAAACACGTGCTCGAAAAAACTTGGATAAACAGTTATTGCTACAAAGCCAATCGTTTGTTGCTATTGCTCAAAAACGTCAGGCTCTGTTTGTTTCAGGGCTGATTCGTGAAAACATTTGGCAGTATAAAATAGCCCTTAAACAACATGAGATTGAACAAAACAAATTGAATTGGTTGAATAAACAAATGGTTTTGTTAAATCAACTGGTTAAATCGGGAGGTTCAAACTTGGATTTGTTGTTTGTCGAAAAGCAAGTGTTGGCAGAAAAACTGTTGCTGTTAGAACTGGAGCAACAAGTGCAGTTGCGTCAAAAACAATTTAGGCAAATAACAGGCGAAGACACAGTTCCTGAAAACTTTTATGAAGATGGCATCACCGATGAAAGGGCTATTTTTGCGCAACATCCAACGGTGCAACAACTGCAATTATCCACGCAACAGGCTGATGTTTTGTATGAATTGTCAGGCAAATCAAGCAATCCAATAAATGTTTCATTAACTGCTTTGGATATTCGAGCAACAGGTGCCAATGATAGGCAATACGGGATTGGCATTGAAGTCCCTATTGGTCTTGGTAAAAGCAAAACTCAAGCCGACAGCTCCAACTGGTTGCAGCAACAAAATAGTTTATCCAGTCAATTAATCACCTTTGAACGCACTTTTAGTACGCAGTTTTTAGCGTTACGAAATGAACACAAGTTTTTATCTCAAAAACAAAGCTTATTAGAACAACAAGCTCTCAAAACCCAACAAATTTTTAATAAACTCGAACAGTTACGCAACAATAACGAGCTGAATCAAGGTTTGTTTTATCAACGCATGATTGAACTCATCGCCGCCATGCATCAAGGCGAACTCAACCAACTTTATATCAAACAAAACCAATCACGACAAAAACAACTGGCAGGAGCATCGCTATGAACAGCAAAATATTCACTCTATTGACGTTATTCGCTATTAATTTGGTCGCTCAAGCACAAAACGCCCTGAAAATAGAAGACTTAGGTCAACTCAATTTAAACTATTCATCGGTTGTGCAAGTGGATTCCTTAGCACTGCGACCAATCAAAGCGGTGGTGACGCACAAGACTGGAGAAGCTTTTCAATTGGTTGCACCCTTTGAGCCACAACGTCATGAATTTTTAGTCAAAAATGGTCAACACGTCCAAACGGGTATGGCAGTGATGTCTTTATCGGGCAGCGAAGTGCACCACTTTATGGAACAATTTGAGTCAGCCAAATCTTTGTTTAATCTAGCCAAAAGCCGTTACGATTTAAACAAAAAACTGTTCAAACAAAAAAGCATCAGCAATGACAAATGGCTTGCTATTTCCAAGCACTATTTTGAAAACAAAATTGAGTACGGGCATTACCGCCACTTTAATGAGTTGATTCATTCGATCAAATCAGAAGATGAAATCATCATTAAAGCCCCACTTGATGGTTATTTTTTCTACCCAGATTCTCAGAGCATCAGTGCTGGTGAGTTAAAATTGGGGCAAATATTGCCGATTGATTCATTGCGGGTACAAGCTTTTGTTGGAGTCGAAGATGCCAGCAAGTTGCAATCATTTGAAAGCAGTCATTGTACGCTCGCCATTGATGAAGTTAGCCAAGTGTCGCAAGGTTATTTTGTCAAGGCTTGGAGCAAACCCATCGCCGATGACTGCCATTTATCTTTTGGTCAATCCATTCGTGTTATTCCTCATTTGGCAACCAGTGCGTTTAAAGTGCCAAAATCCAGCGTTTTTACCATTGATAGAGCCGCTTATATTCTGATTAAACAAGGCTCAAATTTACAACCTGTTGCGGTTGAACTAATGGACTCCAATGATAAAGTTTACTTTGTGGATTCGACTAATGATTTGCACAACAAACAAGTGCTTTCGACCTCGGTGGCTGCTGTGCAAGGTATTCTTATGGGTCTTGGAGGCGAATAATGTTAGATAAAATTATCCGTTTTTCGCTGACACAACGGGTCTTTGTGCTGGTTGTGTTTGGTGTGCTTATTACGTTGGGGATGAACGCGTGGAAGAATATCCCGATTGATGCCTTTCCGGATATTTCCACCACACAAGTTAATATCATCATCAAAGCCCCTGGCATGACGGCACAAGAAATTGAGTCGCAAATCACCACTTTGATTGAAACCGAACTCTTGGGTATTCCCAAAAAAGACATTCTGCGTTCCACCACAAAATACGCCATTACTTCAATTACACTTGATTTTAAAACTGGCACCGATATATATTGGGCGCGGCAACAGGTCAATGAGCGATTATTGAGCATTTGGGATAAACTGCCTGCCAATGTTCAAGGCGGGCTTGCTCCCATGAGTACGCCTTTGAGTGAAATGTTTATGTTCACCATTGAAAATCCTTCCTTGTCTATCAGCGAACGCAAGCATATTTTGGATTGGCAAATTCGTCCACTTTTGCGCACGGTTGAGGGTGTTGCGGATGTCAATGTTTTGGGTGGCGAAACCAAGACCATCCAGTTTTCTCCTGATACGCTTGCCATGTCGAATGCCAATATTAGCATTGATGGCATTCAAAAAAGCCTAGATGACGCCAACATCAATGGCAGTGTTGGGCGGATTAATGTCGGTACAGAATCCCTGATTATTCGCACCCAAGGTCGGTTTGACAACATCAATGACGTGTCTAATTTGGTGGTTAAAAACGAAAACGGCAAACTCTATCATTTAAAGGATGTGGGTGAAATTTCATTCAGTTCATTGGTGAGGTATGGTGCGGTAACAAAGGATGGGCACGAAACCACCGAAGCCTTGGTGGTTGCCTTAAAAAACGCCAACACCGCACAAGTGGTTGATGGTGTGGTTGAAAAGCTCAATCAAATAGAAAAAACCTTACCCGAAGGCACACACCTTAATATTTTCTACAACCGCAAAAACCTCATCGAAACCGCAGTAAATACCATTACCTCGGCTTTGATTCAGGCGATTGTCTTGGTGATTGTATTATTGGCATTGTTTTTGGGCAATATTCGTGCTTCATTAGTGGTGGCGACCTCTATTCCAATTGCGGTGATTATTACTTTCTTTTTGATGTACCAGTTTGGTTTGTCGGCTAATTTAATGAGCTTGGGTGGTTTGGTTATTGCCATTGGTATGATTGTGGACTCTTCGGTGGTGGTGGTTGAAAACATTATTTCGCAATTAAATAAAAATGCACACCTGCCACGTTTACATCTGATGTACCGTGCCAGTAAAGCCATAGCATCGCCGGTTTTTTCAGGAACGGTTATTGTCATCATGGTATTTGTACCGTTGTTGAGCCTAACTGGGCTTGAAGGCAAATTGTTCTCACCCGTTGCTTTAACCATTGTGTTTGCCATGTGTTCGGCCTTGGTGATTTCATTAACCATTATTCCTGTGCTTGCATCCTTTATAATCAGCAACAAAAACCTAGCCACACCAGGTTATTTAATCAGGCTGCAAAATGCCTATACCAAAACCTTAGACAAAGTGCTCAAAGCACCCGCCATAACCATGATTGCTTTTGTTGTTGTCTTGCTAGTCAGTGGAGTGTTGTACACCTTTTTAGGCAAAACCTTTATGCCTGTTTTGGATGAGGGCGACATTATTGTGCAACTGGAAAAATCACCAACAATCTCACTCAAAGAGTCCTTGGATTTAGACCAGCAAATTGAAAAAGCTTTATTGGCAAATGTTTCTGAAATAAAACAAATCGTTGCTCGTGTCGGTTCTGATGAGTTGGGTTTGGATCCCATGAGTTTAAATGAAACCGATGTTTTTATGGAATTACAACCGCGCGATACGTGGGAAGTGGCTACTAAATCTGAAATTGAAGATAAAATTCGTCAAATTTTAGTGCAATATCCAGGCATTAATTTCGGCTTTACCCAACCCATCCAAATGCGTGTTTCAGAAATGCTAACGGGTTCCACAGGAGCGGTGACGGCTAAAGTCTTTGGAACTGATGTGACGCAATTATCCAAAATCGCCCACGATATTTCCTTGATAGTGAAGAAAACCACAGGCAGTGTTGATGTATCAACCACCATAATCGAAGGCGGAGATTACCTTAATGTGGTGTTAAAACCTGAACTTGCCAGTCAGTTTGGCATGAGTGTTTTTGAGCTTTCACATTATTTGAATATTCAAGTCGATGGTTTTAAAGCCGCTGAAATCATTAAAGGCAAAGTCAAAACGCCCATCATGTTTGCCACAAAATCAAATGCAGGCAGAATATCATCCATTAAAGAATTGGAAAAAATGACGGTGCTTATGCCAGATGGCACTACTTTACGCTTAAAAGACATTGCCGATGTCAGTTTAAAAGTGGGTCCTGCTCTTGTTGAGCGAGAAAATGCCGAGCGGTTTGCCGTGGTTGCCACCAATGTCACAGACCGTGACATGGTGGGATTTGTTGAAGAACTGCAACAAAATGTCAATGCCGAATTAAAATTGCCCAGTGGTTATTATGTGGTCTATGGCGGCGAATTTGAAAACCAAATTCGAGCCACCAATAATTTATTAACCGTGATACCTTTGGTTTTGTTTTTGATTGTGATTATTTTATTCTCTACTTTTAAATCATTGGCAAAGGCGAGTTTAATACTTGCCAATATTCCCTTTGCCTTAATGGGCGGTATCTTGGGCTTGTTCATCAGTGGACAATACGTTTCGGTGCCCGCTTCCATCGGTTTTATCGCTTTACTTGGTGTTGCAGTACTTAATGGCGTGGTGATGTTATCGCATATTGAATCGGTCAAATACAAAAGCAAAGATTTGTTCCAACTGGTTTCAACCGCTGCGAGTGATCGCCTAAGACCCATTTTAATGACCGCAACAACAGCCATGTTTGGTTTAATGCCATTGGTGGTTGCCACAGGACCTGGAGCTGAAATACAAAAGCCTCTGGCAATCGTGGTTATCGGCGGGTTATTCACCTCAACCATCGCAACATTGTATCTGTTGCCTATTTTTTACTACAAATTGGAGCGAAGAAATCGTGTGTAATCAACAACTCATCACAATAATGATAAACAAATCCATCAAAGACGATGCTGTTGATGTGGTTTTGAATCTGGACAACATCACAGGCTTTACATTGTATAACGCCTATGGTTTCAGCCGCAAACACGCACAATACGACATAAAAGAACAAGTCGAGGGTTACAAAGACTTTTACCGTTTGGATATAGTTCACGACCCAAAGGATTTAAAAGATTTACTGTCCGCTTTTAGCCAATTGGGTGGAAGATTTAAACTTAAGTATTGGGTGTTACCCTTGCTTGATTGTGGTGAAATATAAGCATTATATTAGTAAATACTAATATATTGAATTATTTTGTTGTTTTTCCTTGATTTATATTTTTTTATGGGTATATTGCAAGTAAGTGAACACTCACTTACAGAGCAGAACATACATTTATTAAGGTGATTATTATGAAAAAAGTTAGTCAAACATTAGTTTTTACAGGGCTTTTACTTGCATTTTCAGTCAATGCCAACATTCAACTGCAACCCGGCGTCAGTGGTGCTTGGATTGCTGGTGCCTCAGGTCAAGGCATATTTGTCAATATCGCACGCGTCAATGACCACCCCAATTTTGTTGTCGCGTGGTATGGGTATTTAAATGGTGAGCAAATTTGGTTGGTGGGTGCTCAACCATTTGAATATGGGATTGAAACATTAGTTATTCCTATGACCATTACTTCAGGCACTGGTTGGGATACAAACTTTGTCGAATCTGATGTCATCAGAACAGATTGGGGCACTGTGACCATTGATTTTACCAATTGTAGTATTGGAACTATGCAATACTCTTCTAATGATGAAAATTATGGTTCGGGCTCTTTATCTTTAACACGGTTAACCAATACCGATGGTTTAAGTTGTCATGAAGACACAGGCTCAGCAGATACTATTGCAAAACAAAGTTTAGCCTTTATGCGCGAAGAAGAAAAAATGGCACGCGATGTTTATTTAAAATTTAACCAAGATTACGGTCAAAATGTATTTTCAAATATAGCCAGTAGCGAACAAACCCATATGGATGCAGTGTTAAATTTAATGAATATCTATAATGTAGATGATACTTCAACTGGTGTAGAAGGTACGTTTAATAATTCGGACTTACAAGTTTTATACGATGCGCTTATTGAGATGGGTTCAACTTCTTTAGAAGATGCCTATTTAGCATCGGCGTTAATTGAAGAAACAGATATTAGAGATTTGGATGATTTTTCGGCTGGAATTACTGCCACAGATATTTTAGCAACTTATGAAAACTTAAATTGTGGTTCCAGAAATCACCTAAGGTCTTATGTATCAAAATATGAACAATTAACAGGCAATACTTATCAGGTTCAAATACCTGAGTTAGCGACTCAAGTAGCAGAAATTTTGTCCTCAACTAGCGAGCAATGCGGTAGGTAACATCAGAAAAATCAATAACCTTATGGCGTTTTGTCATAAGGTTGTTACACAGGAGATAACTATGAATATAAAAACAACATTATTAATTGGAACATTGAGCTTGTCCTTAATAAGCCAAGCACAAGAACCCATTCAACCGATAAAACCCGCTTCAAACATCAATTTAGCCATGATGGAACTGGGTAAAAAATTGTATTTTGACCCGCGTTTATCAAAATCAGGTTTTATTTCATGTAATTCCTGCCACAATCTCAGCATGGGCGGTACCGATAATTTACCCACTTCTATCGGACACAAGTGGAACCAAGGGCCGATTAATGCACCGACTGTATTAAATTCAAGCTTCAATATCGCTCAATTTTGGGATGGTCGTGCCAAAGATTTAAAAGAGCAAGCAGGTGGCCCCATTGCCAATCCTGGCGAAATGGCATCCACTCATGCAATTGCTACCAGCGTGGTTAAAGCCATTCCTGGTTATGTGCAAGAGTTTGAACTGGTCTTTGGTAAAGATAAAATCAACGCCGATAGCATAACTTCAGCCATAGCCGAGTTCGAGAAAACTTTAGTCACACCCCATTCACCTTTTGATCAATGGCTACTGGGTGATAAAGAGGCCATTTCAGCAAAAGAATTGGCGGGATATGAATTATTTAAAAACAGTGGTTGTGTTGGCTGCCATAATGGCGTTGCTGTTGGCGGGTCATCTTATCAAAAAATGGGAATAATTAAAAAATTCCAAACCAGCAACAAGGCGATTGGTTTAGCAGGAGTAACGCACAAAGACAGCGACAAATTTATGTTCAAAGTGCCCACTTTGCGAAACATTGAACTGACTTACCCCTACTTCCATGATGGAGCGACCACTTCACTTAAACAAGCGGTGAATATTATGGGAGAAATTCAATTGGGACGTCAATTTACTGCTGATGAAAACGATAAGATTGTCGCTTTCTTAAAAACCTTAACAGGTGACGCCCCTGCCTTTGATTTACCACAGTTACCACCATCAGTTGCCGAAACACCCAAACCCGAACCCTTCAAATAGGAGAAACGTATGAAAAAGATAACACTCATCACATTAGCCTTAGCCTTTAATGCAATGGCATTAACACCAGATGCCGAAAAAGGCAAAACTGCAATTGCTGCTTGTATGGCTTGTCATAATGCCGAGTTATCGCCAGCACTGGCTCCACCATTTTACGGTGTACAAAATAAATACAAACAAGCATTTAGCGATAAAGACATGTTTGTTCAGGCAATTAGCGATTGGGCAAAAAATCCCTCATTAGAAAAATCATTAATGAAACGCCCAGTTAAAAAACTAGGACTAATGCCAGCCATGCCATTACCTGATGAAATGCTGGCTCAAATTGGTACGTATTTGTACGAAGCAACCTTTGAACCGCCTTGTACTCATTGGGCTAATGATTTAAAAAACTCGACTGGTTCACAAGCTCAGGGTCAAGGTCGTGGAAAAGGAATGGGTCAGGGCAAAGGTCATGGTCGAGGTATGGGACAAGGTGGCAACCATGATGCCATGATTCGCATGAAATACAATCAATTATGTAAGTAAAACATCTTCCCCAGAGCTGCATTGTCTAGTTTCGTGAATAGACTTTGTAGCTCACTTTTAATCAATAGAGTTATTCTACAAACCAAACACCTGTGCCTGGTTAGGGTACACTCATCTTTAAAAAAGGTAAAAATATGAAATATATAATCCTAATTAGCCTATCTATCTCAGCATTAACTTTATCAGGCTGTAGTTCAAACTCACCCAAAAGACAGGGCGGTATGCCCACTGAAGATTTTGTCACCCATATTAAACCCGATGGCAGCAAAATCTTCAATTATAGTCTCATTAAAAAAATGCCAAATCAAGGACAAGGACAAATGGGTAAAGGCAGAGGAAAAGGAGGTGGTATGCATGGTGGTGGCGGTGGCATGAAGGGCGGTGGAAAACCCAACATGAGTCAGATGAAAGACAAAATGCAAGAAAAAGCTCATAAAAAACTCAACCTCAAATTAGCACAAACAGGTTATTGCCGTGAAGGATACATGGAACTTGAAAGCTTCTTCGAACGCGGTCTCGTCACTATCAAGGGCGAATGCAACGAATCAGCAACAACAGAGGACTCAAAGACTTTTCCTAATAGTGAGGATTAACAAGAACGGACATGAATTGCACTATTAACCCTGTAGAACGATAGGACTCCGCAGGGTTAATATTAACGCCTCTTCCTCAATCCATGTCATAAGAAATATTAACCGCACCAAATAAGCTTTCGTCTTTTTGTCCATAAAACTCTTTGCTACGAAGCACTTGACTGTAACTAATTCTAATTTTTCCACGTTGGTAAGCAAGACCGTACTGTAAATCAAAGACCAGGGTTTTTTTATCAACACTGTGACTGTCTTTAAAAGTATTGCCATCAAGAAAAATATTGCGTGCCATGACTCGCCCTTCAACACCTGCAAAGAGGTACCAACTGCTGCCTTCCTTAGTTGGGTTAAAAAAGGCATTGCCAGGAAAACCAGGGCTAATATTCGGCGGCCCAATATCATTGCGTAGGTTTTTACCAAATCGCACCATCACACCGCCTCCTGCATAAGTATAAACATTGCCCAACGCCAAAACCTTATGCGGAGACCACGAATATTCTAAGCTATTTTTCATGTAGCTAAAATGCTCGCTCTTTCGCACATAAGTCACCACCAGACCCAGTTCATCACGCAATTGATTATCCCAACCATTGGCATGTGGAACACCAATCAGGTCATGAAAACCATTTTGTGCTTGTTCGCCAAGTGATGAAGGGCCGACAATGCCTAATGTAAATTCAACCGCATTTATCTTGCGGTATTCAGCAGTATTCTTCATCAAAGAGGCTACCGAAGCACTACCATAAAGCCAACCCGCATAAGGTCGGTCATTTTCGATTAATTCTGTGGATTGGGTATCCTCAGGAGTAAACATTTTTTGTCCAAAAGCATAACCTCTGCCTTTATTATCGGTTCGAACAAAAAGTGGCAGTTTATCCACCAGCTTTTCTAACCAAGTAATGGTTTTATCGCGTTGAATATAATTGAACTGTAAACCGTTGGTGTAAAACCGATCGGTACTGGTGCCAAAAACATCGTTTTCGACCTGCACACTCCAATAACCCGATTGATCTGAATCGTGCAATTCAATTTGTGCCTGAGCTGATAATGACACAATCAAAAAAGCAATTAATAAATATTTCATCATTCTCTCCTAATACATTCTATGCCTAAACAACCAACCAGCAAAAGCCAAACACACTACGCCAATAATAGCCATCGGCCAGAACTGTGAAAACAACAAGGTAAATCCATTGCCTTCTAAAAACACACCACGCAAGATAATCAAAAAATAACGCAAAGGGTTGAGATAAGTTAATAATTGCACACTATCGGGCATATTGGCAATCGGCGTAGTAAAGCCTGAAAGAACTACCGCTGGTACAATAAATAAAAAGGCTCCCAAAACTGCTTGTTGTTGGGTTAAGGAAATAGCAGATATTACCAAGCCAATTCCCGTTGCTGCTAAAAGAAATAAAAACAAGCCAAAATATAAGGCGGCAATATCGCCTTGAATAGGTATCTGAAATAATTTTACAATAATGATTAAAATCAAAGTAGATTCAAGTAAACCAATAACAATACCAGGAATGGCTTTGCCAATTAAAATTTGGGTAGGGTTCATCGGTGTGACCAATAATTGATCAAAAGTACCTGCCTCACGCTCACGGGCAACCGATAAGGCTGTAACCAATAAGATAACAACCAAAATCAGTGAAACTAAAATTCCAGGTAAAATAAACCAACGTGATTGCAAGTTTTCGTTATACCAATTACGCACTTGCAAAGCCACTTTTGGCCCTGTTGCGCCATGTTGGGCACTCCATTTTTGGTTAAAATCCAGATTCATACTAGCAATATAGTTCATTGCTGTCATGGCTGTATTGGAGTTTCTACCATCCAAAATAACTTGCACTTTGGCACTCTTGCCTTGTTGCAATTTATCGGAAAATTGAGGTTCGATATTTAACACCAACAACACATCTTTGTTATCAATTAAAGGTGCAATGTCACTGTCTTTTTTTATGTATTCAATAATTTCAAATGTTTCTGAGCCTTCAAATTGACTAATAAATTCACGCGAAACTTGACCTTGGTCTTGATTATATATGGCAATGGGAACATTATCCAAATCATAGGTCGCAGCAAAACCAAAAATTAAAATTTGTAAAAGTGGAGGAAAAACCAAAATCAAGCGACTGCGTTTATCCCGAAACAAAGCCAAAAATTCTTTTAACGCCAAGGCGAAAATCTGTGAAAAATACTGTGTATTCACCTGCATCACTCCAATGTTTTACGAGATTTACTGGAAACCAACAAGACTAAAACAAACAACATCACCAGTAAAGCAAAGGCATTGCTAAGAATGACTGGCCAAACATTGCCTGCCAAAAACAGCGTTTGCAGTTGTGCCACAAAATAACGGGCAGGAATCAAATATGTGATGCCTTGAATAAATGCTGGCATGGAATTTATATCAAATAAAAACCCCGACAATAAAAAAGCAGGCAAAAATGATGCCGCAATAGCTGTTTGTCCTGCGACAAATTGGTTTTTTGAAATAATTGAAATTAGTAATCCAATAAGCAATGAAACCATCATAAATAAGGACGAAGCCAAAACCATCACCCAAAATGAGCCACGCAAGGGAACGCCAAACCACCAAACCGCCAAGGCAACACTAATAAACATGCTGCCCATGCCCAATATAAAATATGGGATTAACTTGCCTGCCAACATTTCTTTCATGGATAAAGGAGTCACCATCAATGCTTCCATAGTGCCACGTTCCCACTCACGAGCCACCACCATGGCAGTGAGCAAAGATCCAATCATGGTCATAATCACCGCAATTACACCCGGCACTAAAAACAAACGGCTATTTAATGCAGAATTAAACCACACTCGTTGTTCTAAAACCACGGGAAGATTTAACTGAATCCCCCGAGCATTTGAAAAAAGAGTCAGCCACGATTGCCAAACGCCTTGGATGTAGCCCATGGTGATATTGGCCTGATTGGAATCCACACCATTAATAATAATTTCTATCGGTGCTTGTTTACCTGCTTGCAAGTTTTGTGAAAAATTACTGCGCAACCAAACGATGCCATCAATCTTACGCTCCTCTAAAGCAAGTTGTGCTTGTTGAATCGAGTGGTAATAGGATGGCTTGAAAAATTCTGACTGCTCAAAAGAATCACTTAATGATTGGGTAATAATATCGGCTTTTTCCACAGCTATTCCTACTGGAATATTCTTAGCATCTAATGATACCCCGTAACCAAACATAAACAACAAGACCACAGGCATAACAAATGCAATGGCGATACTGGATGGATCACGAATGATTTGCCACATTTCTTTACGTAGCATACCCATTAAGCGCCTGCTTCGAGCGGAAGTTTTATTCACTGTCATCAGGCTGCTCCTTATTTTGTATGAGGTAAATAAAAGCATCTTCCATGGATGGATCGGGCTGCGATTCGGTTCGAGCCAGATTTTTCATGTCCAGTGGTGTGCCCGATGCCAAAATCTTACCTTTTGACATAATCACCAGACGGTCGCAATAATTTGCCTCATCCATAAAGTGCGTTGTCACCAAAATAGTTACACCCATTTCTGCCAAAGCATTGGTTCTTTGCCAAAATTCACGTCTAGCCAAAGGGTCAACCCCAGAAGTGGGTTCATCTAAAAACAGAATTTCAGGTTTGTGCATCAAGGCTGCAGCAAACGATAAGCGTTGTTTATAACCCAAGGGCAAGTTACCTGCATTGGTGTCTTGGTACTCCTCTAATTCAAAAATATCTAATGCCCAATCAATCCGATCTTGCTGAGCCTTTTTTCGTAATCCGTAGGCACTGGAAAAGAACTTTAGATTTTGTTTCACCGATAAATCGGTATAAAGGGAGAATTTCTGTGCCATGTAGCCAATCTTACCTCGTGCACTTGCCGTTGCCACTCGTAAATCCATACCTGCGACAGCCACCTTGCCGCTACTGACCGGCAATAAGCCACATAACATCCGAAAAGCAGTGGATTTTCCTGCGCCATTGGCTCCCAATAAGCCAAATATTTCACCACGTTTTACATGGAAGTTTATTTTATCAACGGCGGTAAAATCACCAAATTTTCGGGTTAAATCTTCTACCCGAATGACCTCATCATCGGCTGAGCCACTGATTTCCATTTTCTCAATACTGTATTCTTTGCTTTTTTCTTTATTTTTTAAACGGGCAATAAAAGCGTCTTCAAACCGTGGGGTAACGGCTTTTATCTTAATTTTTTTGTTGGCATTAACCCTGTCTGGCAATAAATTTTCAGCGGTAGGCAAACCCTTTTCATTCATCACCAAACGAACACCTTTGCCTTCAATTAAGGCATCTAAAACAGCAGGATTTTGGCTGAGTTTTTGTTGCAAGGGACGGTGCTTACTGTTTTCAACCGTAACTTGAAAAACACGCCCATTGACCGTTTGGCTAAATTCTTTAGGGTTGCCTTGCATAATGAGTTTGCCTTCGTGCAACAAAACCACTTCATCACAACGTTCTGCTTCATCCAAATAAGCGGTGCTTAATAACACACTCATGCCCTGTTCGTGCACTTGATGATAAACAATTTCCCACAATTCACGTCGTGAAACAGGGTCAACGCCTACAGTTGCTTCATCCAGCAACAACAGTTTTGGTGAACGAATCAGTGCACACGCCAAACCAAGTTTTTGTTTCATGCCACCTGATAATTTTCCTGCCAATCGACCTGTGAATGGACTCATGCCCGTCATATGCATCAATTCATCGTAGCGGGCTTGGCGTTTATCTTTGGCGACATTCTGCAAATCAGCATACAAGTCCAAGTTTTCTTGAACGGTTAAATCTTCGTACAAACCAAAGCGTTGAGGCATGTAACCAATTTGCGATTGTACCTGTAATGGCTCCTTAGTCACATCTATGCCCATAACTTCAAAATCACCCGAATCTGGGGTCAAAATCCCACAAGCCAAACGCATCAGTGTCGTTTTACCCGCACCATCAGGGCCTATCAAACCCGTTACTTTGCCCGTTTTCACGGCAAAACTCATGTCATCAATCGCCTTGACTTGATAATCTTGACTATCAAATGTTTTGTTGACTTGTGATAATAATAGGATGGGTTTTGGCATTATTTTTTACACATCTCTTGTGCAGTTAATGGTTTGTCATTGGTGATTTTTGTGGTATCAATCACTACTGTTGCTGGCATTCCTAAACGCAATTCATTGTTTGGGTTGCAGGCAAAAACACGCATGGAATAAACCAAGCGAGTGCGCAATTCTTCGGTTTGAATGTTTTTTGGAGTAAATTCTGAGGTCGGTGAAATATAACCGACCCAGCCTTCATAAGCCTTATCGGGATAGGAGTCGGTGTATATTTTGGCTCGACTGCCAATGGTGACTTTCCCTAAAGCCGTTTCGGGTAAATAGGTTCTAACCCATATAGGGTCAACAAAAGCCAAAGTCATCACAGTTGTTTGTGGAAACACCATGCTCCCAACTTCCATAATTCGGTTACGAATAATACCATCCGTTGGAGCAATTAATTTGGCATCATTAAGGCGTTGTTGAATCAAATCAACCCCTGCACTGCGTGCCAATAAAACAGCTTGAGCACTGGCAATATCTTCCTTACGTGTGCCTGCTTCTAATAAATTCAAAGCCTGTTTAATGGCTTCAACTTCCGCATTGGCGGCATCTTTTAAGGCTTTGGCTTGATCAACTTGATCGGCCGTGACCACCTTTTTCTTTAACAAAGAACGCAAACGGCTGTAACTGCTGCTTGCTGCCTTGGCTTTTGCTCGAGCAGCATTGAGTTCGGCTTTGACCTTGTCCACTTCTTCGATACGACTTCCAGCCTTTAATTTTGCCAATAATTGTTGTTGTGCCACCACTTGAGCTTGTGCTTCTGCTAATTGGGCTTGCAAGATTTCATTGTGCAAAACTGCTAGTAGCTGGCCTTTTTTAACAGACTCACCCTCTTCAACCAAGATATCGCTGATGTGTTCGCTACCATTAAAAGCCAATTGCACCTCACGAATATCCACATTGCCATAGAGATTAAGCGTTGATGTATCTTGTTCTTGCTTGTTGATAAAAAAATAATAGGCTCCTGCTGCCAGTGCAGCAAGAACGATTGTTAGAATTATGGGTTTTTTGTTCATTTTATTTTCCTCTTTTAAGGACTATTTAGGTGGTTGACCATGGTAAAAATCAACCATGACCTCAACGGCTTGTTCGGCAGTATCAACCAAGTGAAACAAGGCTAAATCATCGCTATGAACAAAGCCTTCTTGTTGCAAGTAATCAAAATCAACCACCCGTTGCCAGTATTCTTTACCCAACAGTATAATAGGTAAACGTTTCATTTTCTTAGTCTGTACCAATGTTAGCACTTCAAATACTTCATCTAATGTTCCAAAACCACCGGGGAAGGCAATTAACGCTTTAGCCCGTAATAAGAAATGCATTTTTCGCAAAGCAAAATACTGAAACTGAAAACACAAGTCCGGACTTATATAGGGGTTGGGTGCTTGTTCATTCTCTAATGTAATATTAAAACCAACACTGTGCTGTTTAACATCAAAAGCACCTCGATTGGCTGCCTCCATAATGCCTGGACCACCGCCAGTAACTACCACGAAATCTTTGCGGTTTTGTTGTTGAAACTGTAAAGAAACTATTTTCGCTAGTTTATGTGCTTCTTGATAATACTTAGATTGTTTGACTAGTCGCTGTGCCTTTTTCAAGGCCATTTGTGCTTGAGCATCATCAGGACTATCTTTAACTTTTTGTTGCGCTTGCTGCCACTGCTCATGTGCATCTTCTGGGTTTAAAATTCGAGCACTGCCGAAAATTACAATGGTTGAGTTAATATTTTCATAACGCAAGGCCTGTTCGGGCTTTAGCAATTCCAACTGTAAACGCACAGGCCGTAAATCATCACTGGATAAAAAAAACTTATCCTCATAAGCTAGCTGATACGATTGACTGTGTATAATTTCATCTTGTAGCTGCTCAATCTGATGCGGAACAAAATGAATTGAGCTTTCTGTATTACTTGAGTTATTTTTCTTCATGGTAAAAACCTCATGGTTTTGTTCTGTAGAATATAGTCTTATCTACACCTACAACCCATTTATTGTTAGTGAATATTCACTTACTATAATGCTAAATCAATAATATTTCAAGTAATAGCACTATATTAACCATTTCTTTATATTGAAATTACAGAAAACCAACTTCCTTAAGGAGCGTCCGACAAACAAAACACTTTAAGAAAATTCTTTAATTATAGGATAATGGTAAAAGGCTGGAAAAGACACCAACTAAAGAAAAAAACTTACTAATAACAAACTACTAGCAAGTTTTTTAACGCAAAATGATATATCTAGAAAAATTTTTACACGTTTCAAGGCTAGTACAAACTTTTCTTAAATCACTTTTTAACTGCTATAGCATAATTAAATGTCAGTAAACGCAAAAGACCATGTGCACATTAAATTACAATCCCACTCCAATCAAACTCACCTTCATCAATGCAAATATCAACTGAGTTTCTAATGATGCATAACTATTTAATTTATCCAAGTGCTATTTGAATATAAACAACTACCAATTCTCTGCCAAAATTTCAAAATAGGCTTGTGGGTGTAAGCAGGCTGGACAGAGTTTTGGTGCATCTTCTGCTTCATGTAAATAACCACAATTCAAGCAACGCCAAACCACCTTTCCATTGCGCTTAAAAACCTTACCATCTTCTAAGTTTTTCGCTAAATCATTAAAGCGTTTTTCGTGCTGTTTTTCAGCGACTGATATGGCTTCAAATGCTGCTGCAATTTGATCAAAACCTTCTTCTCGTGCTGTTTTGGCAAAACTAGGATACATATCCGACCATTCATAACTTTCACCTGCAGCGGCGGCTTTCAAATTTGTTAACGTATCACTAATTGTACCAGCTGGAAAGCTTTCGGTAATCTCGACTTCTCCCCCTTCTAAAAATTTAAAAAAACGTTTTGCATGTTCTTTTTCTTGGTTGGCGGTTTCTTCAAAAATTTGTGAAATCTGCACCAAACCTTCTTTTTTTGCCGCACTAGCAAAATAGGTATAGCGCATTCTAGCTTGTGATTCACCTGCAAATGATTTCATTAGATTTTTTTCAGTTTGTGAACCTTTTATACTATTATTCATTTTGCTTTCCTAATTTGTTTTTCATTTATTTATTTATGGTGGTAAGTTAATTATACAAGCTATTTTGCATAAAATTTCTAGAAATTATTTCTTTTTTATTATTTGACAAAGTATTAACTCGCGCTCATCATGAGGTAATCTGACCTTTTTTTTATAAACTAAACCCTGCTTTTCCAACAACTTTTTTGAAGCTTCATTTGCTGGCACAGTGATAGCATTGACGGTAGTAATATTGAACTGAGAAAAGCCAACTTCTAGTAGTTTTTGACTGCTTTCAAAAGCATAGTCCAGCCCTTCAAATTCAGGAAAAAAGGCAAAGCCAATGTCCACGCCTTCAAGTCCTACTCTATCGTATAAACCACAGCTGCCAATTTTGGTGCCATCTGATTTTAGAATAACTGTATAATTTCCATAGCCAAGTTGTTTGATTTGTGGCATTACCTTTTCTTTGATATAGTTTTTAGCATCATCTAACGAATAAACATTTCAATCAACAATATATTTCACCCACTTTGGTGTATTAACAAGCTGGAAAATGAAATTAATATCATCCGTATTGGTTGGTTTTGAAAATAAGCGGTTGGTTTCTATTACCTTATCTGTTTTCATGGATATATTGAGATTGATCAAGTTTTCATTATATCTGCATTTTAGATGACTTGAAAAAAACATTAAAGCCACAATGTTTAGTTAGGAATCATTCAGGAGAATAATTATGATAAAGAAACACGGTTTAAACCTTGGTATTTCACGCGTGGATAACCACGTTTTTCTTGAGCTTAAAGCCATTGGTAAATTGTCCCATGAAGATTATCAAACCATTACGCCACTGTTAGAATCTGCCATTGCAGGCATTGATAATCCAAAAATTAATGTGCTCATAGATGCCACCGAATTTGAAGGCTGGGAGATGCGAGCCTTATGGGATGATTTTAAATTAGGTCTAAAACATGGCAGAGAATTTCAGAAAATGGCAATTGTCGGCAATAAGAAGTGGATGTCCTATGCGGTCAAACTGGGCTCCTGGTTTATTGCTGGAAACGCAAAAAAATTCGATGACTTGACTGATGCCATTGTTTGGCTTAACAAGGAATAACACGTGCCCAATTTTGATACCGTAGCGCAGCAACACTGGTTTGGTCTTATTCTTGTTGCTGTGTTTGGATTTATTACTGGGTTAGAACTGCGCGAATATTTGCAGCAACGGGCTATTGAATTAAAAATAGATAAGAAGCTCGCCTTTGGTACCAGCCGCACATATACCTTTGTTGCCATTATCGGATACTTGTTTTATATTTTAGATGAGTCCAAGATTTTGTATTTATGTGGTTTAGTTCTGATTGGGCTATTTCTTGCTTTATTTTACTTCAAAAAATTACAAACCAATCACTCTCATATGATGCAACCCCTAATGACCCTATTGGTTTATACTTATGGTGCAATAGTGGTTTCCTTACCTTTGTGGATGTTGGTGTTGGTTTTTGTGATTGTCATCTTTACCCTTAATGCCAAACCACTAGAAACTAAACTCACCAAACTTATTGAGCCCAATGAAATTTTTACCCTAGCCAAATTTTTATTGCTTATGGGTGTTATTTTACCGCTTATGCCTCACAATCAAATTTCTGATACCATTCCTACTTCACCGTATAAAATTTGGTTAACTGTGGTTATTATCTCAGCAATTTCCTATTTAGGTTATTTGCTGAAACGTTATATTTTCACCAAACAAGGCTACTTTTTAATGGGTATTATCGGTGGCGTCTATTCCAGTACAGCCACCACGATTGTTTTGGCGAAAAAAGCAAAAAGCCTCAAATCCTATGACCACAACTTGAATGCGGGTATTGTTTCGGCAACAGGCATGTTATACATTCGCTTATTTGTTTTGACGACTATTTTTAACCCAGGCATTATTAAACACATTGGTTTGCCCTTGTCAGTTATGGCTATTCTAACTTTTGCTGCAGCCTTTTGGGTTAAGCGCCATGCCCAGAAAACCACTATTCCACGAGCCATTGAAACAGATAAGAGTAATCCTTTAGAAATACAAGTGGCTTTAATTTTCGCAACCTTATTTGTGCTCATGACTGTCATTACTCAATACGTGGTTAATCATTATGGACATGTGGGATTGAATTTTTTATCCTTTATTGTTGGTTTTACTGATATCGACCCTTTTGTTTTATCCGTTTTAACGGGACACTTTAAAGACATAACCGCTAACCAGGTGTCTTCAGCTATTCTTATCGCTGCCGCCAGTGATAATTTACTCAAAGCCACGTATGCCTACATTTTTAGTGGTCGAAAAAATACAAAACCTGCCATTATTTCTTTGTTAGTTTTATCAGCAATTACTTTAATTTTAGGACTACTATTGTAGAACCCAAATCCCGATAATGAAAACAACACGATCCACAACAATCTGTTTTTTAGAACGTTACGATAAAAACATTCAATTTTACAAATAATTAATTAGCCCTATAATAGGAACTCAACTACATTAATTAGAGGTTATTATTATGAACAACGAAAACACAGTGGCTGCATTTCCACAATTAAATGCACCGGCTCCTTTTTTTAAAGCCGAAACAACTCACGGCACAAAATCATTGGATGATTATAAAGGGCAATGGTTAGTGCTTTTTTCTCACCCTGCCGATTTTACACCCGTTTGTACGACTGAATTCATGGCTTTTGCTAAACGTCATGGTGACTTTGCTGAGATTAATACACAGCTATTAGGTTTATCCATTGACAGTGTTTTTTCGCACATGGCATGGGTGGATAATATTAAGAAGAATTTTGACATTGATATACCATTCCCAATTATTGAAGACCTAAGCATGAGGGTGGCTAAAAGCTATGGCATGATTCACCCTGGTGCGGCGGATACTTCTGCGGTTCGAGCTACCTTTATTATTGATGACAAAGGTATTTTACGAGCGATGGTTTATTACCCAATGAGTAATGGTCGAAGTATTGATGAAATACTAAGGCTTGTTATTGCCTTACAAACATCTGATAAACACGGTGTTGCAACGCCAGAAAATTGGCAGCCAGGCGATAAAGTTATTGTTCCGCCACCAAAAACAATGGCAGATGCAAAAAAACGCACCCAAGAAGGGTATGAATGCACGGATTGGTATTTTTGTAAAAAATCCCTGTAATCCTCCTATCAGGATTTGGGTAGTATTAAGAAAGACGACAGTTTTAGCTTGTCGTCTTTTTTATTTCAATCACGTACCTTAGGTCTTTACCAAATTTTTTCTGCCAAAAGTTTTCAAAATGTATTCGGTTCTTCATTTTGTCTATTTTTAATTCAAATAGTGGACGAGCCGTCGAACCCATAAGTACAGGAGCCGTGTAGATAATGAGTTGGTCAACTAAGTGTTGTTGAACAAAGCTTCCAGCTAATTTAGCTCCTGTCTCAACCAATAATTCATTGACTTGTTGTTCTCCCAACCACAATAAGACCGCATCTAAATCAATTTTGTCATTAACCGTTGGCATGGGAACCACTTCTATCCCTTGGGATTCCAATTGCTTAATTTTTTCAAAATTAAGACTCGCCGTCATAATAATTTTTCGACCAAGACCTTGGAGGATTTTAGCCTTTGTATTGATACGTAAATGCGTATCCAATACCACACGCATGGGTTGGTAGCTATCAAAATCATTGGGCAGCTTTCGGTTTTTTTTTGGTAATTCATTAACCCGAACGGTTAAACGACAATCGTCTAGTAAAACGGTTTCAATCCCTGTCAAAACAGCCTGACTTCGGGCACGCCAATACTGCACATCTTGGCGAGATTTCTTTCCTGTAATCCAACTGCTTTCACCGCTGGACATGGCTGTTCTGCCATCCAAAGACTGTGCCATTTTTAAGCGCACAAAAGGCAAGCCTGTTTTCATGCGATGGAAAAAACCAATATTGAGTTGTTCTCCTTTTTTTGTCTCTTTTGACATCTTTACCTTAATGCCTGCAGCTTTTAATTTAGCAATGCCTTTTCCCGACACGAGAGGATTTGGGTCTTTATTGCAAATAATGACTTTTTTAACCTTGGCTTGAATCAAGGCATTCGCACAGGGAGGATTTTTGCCAAAGTGACTGCACGGTTCAAGTGTTACAAAGGCGGTAGCACCTTGAGAAAATTCATCCGCATTTTCTATCGCAAAAACTTCCGCATGTGGCTCACCGACTCTTTTGTGGTAACCCTTGCCAACAACATGACCTCGGGAAACTAATACGCAACCTACTCTTGGGTTAGCCGTTGTTGTAAACAAGCCTTTTTCCGCAAGTTTTAATGCTTTTTGCATATATTTTGTTTGATGCTTCATTGTTTTTTTTCATCTATAAATGTTTATGATATAGGAGCCTTAAAGAATTTTATAGATTGTCAGTAAATTTAAAGGTAAAATTCACCACTTATGAAATACTTATTACTATTAATAACATTTAGCCTACTATTTTCTTGTTCATCTGAGCAAGAAAAAGCCAATCAACAAAAACTGATTGAATATTCAGGCAAGTTAATTGCCAATCAAGACAGAAGCGAATTTTCTTCAATCAAACTTCTGCAACAATACAAAAAAAAAGTCAAAGATTCTTTAAGCAGTAACCCTCCGATTTTACTTATTTCCAAAGAAACATTACCTGATGAGGCTTATTTGGCTCAGCAAGTTGCCATCAATAACCCTGAGTTCACTCGCTTTACAAAACATCCGCAAAATAACATTGCTTTGCGGAATGAAATAATGACGTCTCGAAAGTTACTGGCTGCTGATATTTCCACCAATAATAAAGGCAAGCTAAAAGGTTGCAAAGACCAGTGTTATCGCGTAGAAATGTACAATTTCTTTTATAACATGTCCAGTGTGGCATTTGTCGATGTCAAAAACAAACAGGTTTTAGCCATAAACACCTATTCAGATGCTCAACCCGATTTAAATAACAACCTTAAAAACATTGCCATGGCTATCGCAAAAAACTCTACGATAGTAATTAAAGAAATTGGCGATTCCCAAATCAACCCAACCATGTCCCAAATAAAAACCTCTTTAAAAAACTCCCGTTGCGAACGTTCCCACCATTTGTGTGTTGCTCCCACATTTGTTATCGGAGATAGGGCTTTGTGGGCGATTGTCGATTTAACTGACGGGGATTTAGTCGGCGTGCGTTGGACCGAACTTGGTGAAAGTGGTCCTCCTATTGAGGTGACCGAAAGGCAACTAGAGAATGAATTCGTTTTTAGTGAATTTTGTGAAAAAACCCGCCACTTTGGTCAAGGGGATTGGCAGTTTGATTACCAAATAACGCCATCCGATGGGTTAGAAATTACTGCTGTTCGTTTTAAAAACAAGGTGGTGATGAATTCAGCCAAACTACTGGATTGGCATGTGAGCTACTCCACTCGTGAAGGTTTTGGGTATTCCGATGCCATTGGCTGTCCTTTGTTCTCATCTGCTGTGGTCATTGCGTACGAAGGCCCACAAATAAAAAAAATAATCAAAAACAACCAAGAACTTGGCTTTGCTTTCATTCAAGATTTTCGACAGCCACCCTGGCCTACACCGTGCAATTACCGTTACGAACAACGCTTTGAGTTTTACAACGATGGTCGATTCCGCGTGGCAGCAGCAGATTATGGGCGTGGTTGTGGTACCGATGGCACTTATCGTCCCATTATTCGCATGGATATTGAAGTTGATGGAAAATCTGAAAATTTTGCTCAATGGGATGGCAAAACGTGGCAAAAATGGCAAAAAGAACAGTGGCATTTACAACAAAGTGATACCGCTTATACTGAACAAGGTTATTTGTTTAAAATAAGCAATGACAATGACAGCGGCTTTTATATTGAGCCCAATCGCGGGCAATTTGGAGATGGTTCAAAAGGGGATTTTGCCTTTAGTTACATAACGGTCAATCACGCCAATAAAGACGAAGGCAAAAACGACATGGTAACAATGGGTTCCTGTTGTAACAAAAATTACCAACAAGGTCCAGAGCAGTTCCTTACTCCGGCAGAAAATTTAGCGCAACAAAATTTAGTCTTGTGGTATGTTCCCCAAATAAAAAACAATGGCACACCAGGGCAGGAATATTGTTGGGCGGATACACGTGTGGAAAACGGCATAAAAAATATCAAAGTCTGGCCGTGTTATGCTGGCCCCATGTTTATTCCGACAGGCTTATGAAAAAAATACTCTTGATAGTTATTGTTATGACTTTAAGCGCGATGGCTTATTTTTTCTGGCAACAACAAAACAACAAAATTATAAAAACAACCCACCTGCCCCCAAAATTTAAAATCGGTTTAGTTAACGGTTGCCGCAAGATTCCACAATTTATCAATCGCCTAAATATGCGCCAACCTGCCATTGACTCCAAACAACAAGACCACAACGGAGGCTTGTTGATACGAGACATGTCAAATAATTCTACGTGGCAGGATGAATCATGGACAAAATCGGGTTATTTAGCGGCTTTTGAACGAGACAGCAAAGGCAATATGTATGTTGCGCCTTTGCCTTATGTGAGTCTGACTCTTAACCCACCACAGAAACAAAATCAAATCTACAAAATCGACACCCAAACGGCAAAAATGGATTTATACTTGAAGATGCCATCCTCAGAAATTCCTAACAATAAAAACCCCTTTGGAACCATGGGCTTGTTTTACGACTGCGATACCAATTCCCTCTACGTGAGCTCTGTTGCTGGCTCATTACCCAAACAAGAAAAAGGCGTTATTTACCAAATTGACCTAAACAACAATAAAGTGGTTTCACAATTGAAGCATGTCGATGCCATTGGTGTGGGCGTTTTTAACACTTTAAAGGGCAAGAAGCTGTATTTTGGTTCAGCACGAAAACCGCATATCTATTCTGTTTATTTAGATGAGAAAGGGCATTTTGTAGGCGATAAGAACTATGAATTATCTATTTCAGAAATACAAGGCGGCAATACCACGGTGGCAAAGAAGTTTGTCTTTAGCCGTAAAAACAATAAATTTATCATGACCATTAAGGAAACAGAATTTGGCTTTCGTTTATTGGCTGAAAACAACCCAAATAAAAAGAAATACCACTTTGAATACAGCCTTGCTGATGACAAATGGGTGTTTTTGGCGGCTGATAATGATTAGGCTTATTCTCGCTCTTATTGTTGCATTACCCATCTCTTGTGGGCTGAATAAGGCAACACAAATCGAACAGGGCAAGGCGTTGTTTCACTCTGTGCACATTGGTAAAAACAAGGTTATTGGTTGTATTTCATGCCACACTTTGAAGCCCAATGTTAAAACCGTTGGTCCAAGTTTGTATGGTTTGAGTTTACGAGCCGACAAATTAGTTGCTGGATTAACAGCTCAACAATACATTAAGGAGTCTATCATAAATCCCGATGCGTATATTGTCAGTGGTTACGAACCTGCGGTTATGTTTGCTCATTACAAGCAAGAGCTGTCCGCGGCTGAGATTAATGCCATTGTGGCTTATTTATTGAATTTAAAATAATCTGTGACAGGCATTCAATGTGTGCATTTGAATCATTCAGTGCTGGAATATAACTGTATTTTTCACCACCAGATTTAAGAAAATATTCTTTATTTTCATGCTCAATTTCTTCTAAGGTTTCCAGACAATCGGCTGCAAAACCTGGGCAAATTACTTGCACATTTTTAATGCCTTGAGCGGGCAAGGATTTTAATGTATTGTCCAGATAAGGTTTAATCCATTCGAGTTTACCAAAAATTGATTGGTAGCAAATTAAATAATCATCAGCAGATAGCTCCAATGATTGCACCAGAAGTTTGGCTGTATTTTGGCATTGTTGTGGGTAAATATCGCCCTGTTTTACGTATATTTGGGGAATACCATGAAAGGAAATAATTAATTTTTGAGGTTTGCCATGAATCTTTTGGTGTGCCAAAACACTTTTTTTTAATGCTTGAATATAGAGTGGGTTGTCATGGTAATCCTTAATAAACTTTATTTTTGGCACGTTTGAGTTGGTTTTTTCTAAGGCATGGATTTCATCAAAGGTGGATTCGGTAGTTGTGCGAGAATACTGCGGATAAAGTGGGAAAACAATAATCTCATCCAACTTTTTTTCCAACAATTCATTTATTCCATCATCAATCGAAGGCGAACCATAACGCATCGCTAAAGCAAGCTCACAAGAATTGCCTTGAAATTTTTCCCTTAATGCCTGCAATTGCTTTTTACTCATATCCACCAATGGTGCACCTTGACCAAATTTATTCCAAATAGCTTGGTATAACTTTGCTGATTTTTTTGGTCGCGTATTGAGAATGATAACATTTAAAATAAGCCACCAAGCCAGCCTTCCGACAACAGGTTGAACAACGCGTTTATCACTCAAAAATTCTTTGAGGTATCTGCGCAAAGCTTTTTTAGTTGGAGCATCAGGTGAACCAAGGTTACTTATTAAAACACCAATTTTTTTATTCTCAACCATCTACTTAATTAACCCCATTGATTTAAGCTTGAGTATGCTTTTGAATGGTGAATTGAGTGCCATGAAATTACTCCCTATGCTAAGTTATATTTATTTAATTTCTGCGCAATCGTTGTGTGCGATACACCTAATTGAGCTGCCAATTTTCGAGTCGACGGGTATTTTTGGTACCAATGTTGCAAAAAGTGCTTCTCAAACTCAGCCACAGCCTGAGGTAAGTTGCAATCCTCTAAGCTGCTTTGAATAGGAACATGTCCTTGAATCTCGATATGTTCTGCTTCAATGGTTTTACCATCGGCTAACAAGCAAGATTTGTATAGAATATCCTTAAGTTGGGTAATATTTCCAGGCCAATAGTACGATTTTAATTTATTCAACGCTGCAAAAGACAACTCCTGTACCTCTTTTCCTCCTTGTTCTTTAAACTCTGATAAAAAATGCGTTATAAAGGGTTCAATATCAGCTTTTCTATCGCGCAGTGGTGGAATGGATAACTGCGTGACATCAAGTGCATAAAATAACTCATCAAGAATTTGTTTAGTCTCAATATAGCTATTTAACGGTTGCGGGCTTGAAACAATCAATTTAACACTCGATTTTCTTATCCTCTTACCGCCTTCGCGATTAAATTCGCCTGTTTGTATAAATTTCAGCAACTTTACTTGGCAGGCTTTGGATAAATCTTGCACACCATGAATATAAACAGTACCTCCATCTGCAATTTCTAACATTCCTGCTTTGCCATGACGAGGGTGAGCTAAGCCAAACAAATCTTCCATCATCTGAGCGTGTTTGCTGGTGCTGCAATTAATACTGGAAAACAACTTGTTCTTTCGTTCGCTGGCAAAATGAATGGCTTTAGCAATCGTCTTTTTTCCCACACCCGCTTCGCCGCTAATCACCAATGGAACGTGAGGGTTGCATAGGTGTTTGCCACGATTTATGATTTCTTTCATCCGTTTATCGGCTGCAACAAGGGCATCAAAACCCTTCATGTCAACACTTTGAATAAT
This sequence comes from Lysobacterales bacterium, assembly GCA_026988115.1. Lineage (GTDB taxonomy): Bacteria > Pseudomonadota > Gammaproteobacteria > Xanthomonadales > Marinicellaceae > NORP309. Next base: position 40,352 of record JALSLV010000067.1, read on the forward strand.
GTGAGAACGAGCCGCAATATTTTCAGGTTTATGGAAAATTAAGACCGCTCCAATAGCTTTTTGATTGCTTTGACTAATACCGCGAACTTCAACCAACATCGCACCAGCAATGGTGTTAATATTAATCGGCAAAGTGTTTTTAGCGGCTACATCAATTTTGCTTGCCCAATTGGGTTCTACAAACACGTCTTTAATTAAAACAAGTTTTTGCCCTGCGACAAAGCTGTCTTGTGCCTGTTTGTTTTGATAAATTATTTTGCCTTTGTTGTTTATACCAAACACAGGATCAGATATGGCATTAAGTATGGTATTTAAAAACAAATTGCGTTCATTAACAGGCATGAGGGCAATGCTCTCAACCCATTTTACGCCTTTGATTTGCATTAATCTGGTGGCAATTTCACGCTCAATAGACTTATCCAGCTCTTGTGTTGCAAGGTGCATAAGCCCTGTCTCAACTTCAACTCGTTGAATATCAATATCATAAGTAGCCAACAAAGAAAGTATCTCTTTTGAAAGCCCTGTTATGTTTTCTGTGGTAATTTTAATCTTCATAACACGCATTGTAACGAAAGTATTACAGTAAAAATAGCAATAAAGTTAATAAGTTATGAAATAATATGATTTTTTGTAAAGGATAAATTACACATTAATGCTAGCAATGTTTTTAACTCCTAATACAATGGCTAGATGAAAAATACTAACGCAAAATTCCAAACACGTGCCATTCACTTCGGCTATGATGCTAAAGAGTTCCACGGTTCACTTAATCCTCCTTTGTACATGACATCAACATTTGCCTTTGATACGGTGCAACAAGGCTCTGATGCTTTTGAAGGTGAAAATACTCATTACATCTATTCCCGACTTGGGACACCATCACAAACACTTCTTGAACGAAGAATGGCAAGTTTAGAAGGCGCAGAAGCGGCACTGGCAACCGCATCGGGAATGGGTGCAATCACCTCCGCTTTATGGTCACTGGTTCAACCCGGTGATGAAATCATTGCTGATATTACTCTTTATGGATGCACCTTTAGTTTTTTAGAACACGGATTGAAAAAGTTTGGTGTTAAAATAACCTTTTGTGATTTAACCAAGGCAGAAAATTTATCCAAAGTCATTTCAGAAAAGACCAAAGTGGTTTTTGCTGAGTCTCCAGCAAATCCCAACATGCGCTTGATTAACATCAAAGCACTGGCAAAAATAACCCAAAACACCGAAGCTAAACTCATTATTGACAACACCTACTGCACACCCTACCTGCAAAGACCGCTTGAACATGGTGCTGATATGGTGCTTCATTCAGCGACAAAATACCTTGGTGGACACGGTGATTTAATCGCTGGCTTTGTCATTGGTGATGCCGAAACGCTGGAAACGGTGCGTTATTATGGCTTAAAAGACATGACAGGGGCGGTTATTTCTGCCATGGACATTAGCTTGATTTTACGAGGATTAAAAACCCTGCATGTGCGCATGGACAGGCACTGTGAAAATGCACTAAAAGTAGCAACATACCTTCAAAACCATGAAAAAATCAGCACGGTTTATTTTCCAGGTCTCCCAGACTTCAAATACCATGACCTTGCCAAATCACAAATGGATCAATTTGGGGGCATGATTGCTTTTGAAGTCAAGGGCGACAGACAAACTGGTGCACAACTCATCAACCAACTCGAAATGATACTGTGTGCCGTCAGCTTAGGCGATACCGAAACGCTAATTCAACACCCTGCATCCATGACGCATTCAACTTACAGCGAAGAAGAGCTTGAAGCACATTTAATCAGCCCTACTTTAATCCGTTTATCTGTTGGGCTCGAAGATGTGGATGATATTATTGCCGATTTAGAACAATCTTTAGCAAAACTATAGAGTCTTGAAACTAAAAAAGCGATAATACCCCGACGATAACTCAACGCGCCTATAGTTCAACTGGATAGAATACAGCCCTCCGAAGGCTGTGGTTGCAGGTTCGAGTCCTGCTAGGCGCGCCAACAATTATTGGTTTTTTATATAAAACAACAGCTTATCAAGAAAACCTATTGAACTACTTTAACCTTTGTGTCAAACTGTATCACGAAATTACCACTAAAAATCCCTTTTGGAAATTTATTTGGAGAGTTTGTGATGATAAATAAAAGTTATTTACTGTTTACCCTATTAGTTTTATTCTCTTTTTCTTTGTTTGCTCAAACAGAAGACGTGATTACAACTGCTACGCCTGCTGGATGGGCTCCTGCCAATGTTAGGGCCGATACCACTGTTGCTATTACGCCATTGCAGCCAAGAGAAGGTCAAGTCAGTGCACTTGGAGACAGTTCCATTGAATTTAATACGCAGTTTGTTACTCCTGGTCAAGATAAGGCTGATTATCAATACATTTGGCAAATTTCGCTTACCGCTATTGACTTTCCAAACAGAACGTTAAATAATTTAACGCAATTATCTTATAATTATTACCGTGACAGTTCCTCAGCAGTTGCTGCCATCTTACATCCACCATTGCGATTGGCTTGGTTGCACGATTCAGGCACTCCTGCCGATCCCACAGATGATACTTTTGGTTTTTTCATTTACGAAGCGGTTTATCAACCCAGTTTTGGTGGAACTATTGCAACAGATACTTGGATTAGTGAAGACATATTCTCTTCCGAGTTTTGGCTTTTTTGTTCAGATTGCGACCCCAGTGCTGCGGTTGCCAGTGGCGTGGTTCAAAACTTTAACCTCACCTTATCTGACTGGTTAGCAGCACCTCAAACAGGAGCTCCAGGCGACCCTATTCCTCCTGATTTTAGTGCTGGCACACTCTATATTGTTGGAATAAATACGGGTGTTGGTTCTGGCTGGAGTGCTGATTCCTTAATGTATGTTGATAATATCCGAATTGCTTTTGGAGCTGCTGATGACGTGGTTTTTAATTTTGAAGACGATTTATCTGCCTTTGCATTACCACCCGCAATAGCTGTTCCAACGTTGAATCTTTATGGTTTAATTGCTTTAACATTACTTTTGTTGGCGTTTTTTGCCTTAAGGGTTCACAAAAAGGAGTAAAGCTTGTCGTTTTTATGGTAACTTCACTGAATAACATTCAAATTTGAACCGATGCCCTTTATAATAATTGCAGAAATTTAAAAATGAGGGTTTTATGAAAGTTATTAATACGATTTTGAAAGGGGCAAGTGTTGCACTCTTGCTTGCTGGTTCAACTGCATTTGCCAATACAATTAATGCAAGCATTCAAACACCAAGCTCTGTTAAACAGGCGGCATCTGCCCCTGATAAACTGGTTTTAGCCACAGGAATTTTTGATCCAACTATCCAGCAATTGGATTTTTCGAGTACCAGCATTAATAACAGCAGTTCTTCACGATACGGAATCGTCCAATTCTTCGATAAAAAAACTGACTATAACTGGTTAGAGACTCATGGGTTTGTTGTTATCTCAAACTTGCCTAACAACGCTTTTTTGGTTAACTGGTCGAATCAAGATAAAAACAAATTAAGCAGCAATCAAAATATTCGTTGGTACGGAGCCTTTCAATCAGGCTATAAAGTCTCTCCGCGTTTATGGGCTGCCAACAGATCAACGCAAAACAGTTATGCGTTATCTATTCATACCTTTAAAGATGCCAAAAACTTTAATTTAACTGCTTTAATTAAGAAATACTTCCCTCAAGTCAAGAAATTAAAATCCACTATTCCGAATGGCTATAACAATTATACAATAGATGTCAGTGCATCTGATTTAGATAATGTCATTAACAAACTCATTGCCATTGAAGATATTCAATGGGTTAATCTATACCACAAGGAAAAGTTTTTTAACACGGAGGCCGTTTCTGCAACTCAAGCCACATCAACCTCTGGGGGCACTGCATCTAATGACAATTACATCCCCACAACCACACCGATTTGGGATCAAGGCATTTATGGTTCTGGGCAAATTGTTGGTATTGCTGACTCTGGTTTAGACAGAAATGAGGACTGGTTTGTTCACCTTAACAAAGGCGCAGGAGTGATAACTGCTATTACTGATGCCGAAGATGTCAATCCGCCATTAGTTGGCACACTACACAACAATAACAAAGTCATTGCTTATTGGACCATGCCAGGTGCCGAAGCTTATGACAATGGCACTTTTCATGGAACCCACACTTCAGGATCTATTGCTGGTGACCGATTAGGCAGTATTGGTGCAGGCCCTGCTGGATCTGTTTCCAGCCCTTCTTCTCATGGTTATGATAATGATGATGGAATGGCTCCCAATGCTCAAATTTTATTTGATGACATCGGCAGCGGCAGCGGGCTAACTGGCGCGGGTTCTACTCCTATGTGGCAGCAGGCTTTTGCTGGTGGTGCTGCTATCCACTCCAATAGCTACGGTGCAACAACTCTGGGTGAGTATGTCGGATCAGATGCTCGAGCTGATGAAGCCTTACGTGGTTTAGAAGACATGATAATCTTATTTGCTGCGGGCAATGATGATGGTCAAGTCAATTCCACTTCGTCACCTGGTAATGCAAAAAACGTAACCACTGTTGGTGCTTTATTGCATGGAAATAGTTCTTCTGTTGCTTTTTTCTCAAATAAAGGTCCGACAGATGATGGTCGTTTAAAGCCAGATGTTTCAGCAACAGGTTCAAGCATTGAGTCCGCTGCAGGAGACTCCAACAATTCTAGCGTGGTCGACAGCCCTTCACGACGGACAACCAGTGGCACATCAATGTCAACACCAATTACCGCAGGATCAACGGCTTTATTAAGACAGTATTTCACCGATGGATATTACCCAACGGGCACTAAAATTGCAGCCGACGCTCACACTCCAAGTGGTCCACTGATGAAAGCCGTTTTATTAAATGGAACAAATACGGATGGGGGCTTTTTTGCTAACAATATTGGTTGGGGTCGTGTCTGGCTTGAAAACTCTTTGTATTTTTCAGGGGAAGCCAAAAGGTTGCGTTTTTGGGAGATTACTAACAACAATGGCTTACAAACGGGTCAACAATTTTCAGTTAATCTTGGCGTGCAACCTGGCGAAGAGTTTAGAGCAACTTTGGTTTGGTATGATTTAGCAGGTCCTACAGGCTCTGCTATTACCCTTGTTAACAACCTTGATTTATCTGTTACGGTTGGTGGCAATACTTATTTAGCCAACAACTTCACTGCTAATAATTCCGTAACTGGTGGCAGCGCGGATGCCATTAACACCGTAGAACAAGTCAGGTTTTCTGCACCTGTTGCTGGTACTTACACCATTAAAGTCGATGCAACAAACATCCCGGGCAATGGCACTTTTAACTCGGATAAACAAGGTTTTGCATTGGTCGTATCTGGCAATTTAGCCTCAGGTGGTGCTGTTCCACCTAGTCCAACTGATCCAAGTGGCTTAACAGCGACAGCCAATGGTTTAACCGGTGTTGATTTGGCATGGAGTGATGTTTCAGCAGACTATGACAATTATGAAATTTACCGTTTACAAGGCACTTGTGCATCATCTGATCAAACAACCATGCGCTATCTTGGGCAATCTCCCACCAACTCGTTCACTGATACGTCGACAATAGGAGGTTATTCTTACAGCTATAAAGTCAGAGCCTTTTCTGATGACTTGATTAGTGCTTACACCAATTGTATTGACGTTGTTTCACAACAGGTGTGTTTGCTGCCACCGGAATTTAACCAAAACAGTGTTAAAGTTGCTAGCAACCTCAATGACTTTTGCCAAATTGGTTTAACATGGGATGCGGCAAACAGCAGTTGCCCTGCCGCCAATAATGTCAAATACAATATCTACCGTTCAACTACACACAACTTTACCCCAAATGCGGGCAGTTTGTTGGCAACAACGGGTGTTAACGCCATTAGTTTTAATGACACAACTACCGTTTCCGGGCAACCATATTACTATGTCGTCAAAGCTGAAGACACCACAACCGCCGGGACAGGCCCTAATAGTGGCAATGAGTCAATTGAAGCAAAAGAAGTGGCATCAACTTCTTTGGCAACAACAACAGTGGAAGGAACAATTGTTGATGATGCGGATAATTTAACACTTATGGATTTAAACTCAATTTGGTCAAGAAGTGCAGACCAAGCTTCCAATGGTGTGTTAAGTTACCGTTCAGCTCTTGAAGGCAGCACAAGCTATACTGCAAACACCTGTGCTCGCATGCACTCAACAACGTTTACTATTCCTGCAGCACCGGCATCACCACCAAGCATTACATACCAAGCGCGCTACAATATAGAAGTCAACTGGGATGGTGTTGTTGTTGAAATTTCAACCAATGGCGGTTCGAGCTGGGCAGATTTACCCCCTGTTGGTGGTTACCCAAGTGATTTTTCACAAACAGGCAACCCACCCATTAACACGTGTGGTTATCCCGCCTCTCACGGTGCGTTTAATGGAAATACCTCTGGTGCATTCCAATTGGTCACCCATGACTTAACTGCCTATCAAGGACAAACGGTCAAAATCAGATGGAGCTTATCATCAGATCCAGGTTCTGAAGAAGAAGGTTTTTACGTTGATGAACTCAGCTATAACAATATAGAGGTTCCTCAAGCTTGTTCGTTATACAGTACGGAATATATCTTTGAGAATGGGTTTGAGAACTAGAAGCAAAAACCAGTTTAGTAAATTATACTAAAAGGGAATCAAAATAATTGATTCCCTTTTTTTATTTAAAACATTCTTCTGGGTTTTTTAAGTCAGTATTACCATTTTCAATGGCTTTTTTATAAAAGTATTGAGTTTGATTTATAAAAAATGCCCATGAACCTTTTTCTCTTTGGGTGCTAGAAAAAATTTTGTACGATTCAAAATTTAAATACTCAAATCCATTTGCATTTGTGTTAATTTTACCAATACACTCGTATTGTGCTCTAAACTTTTTATAGGCTTTATCTGCAAGAAGATAAGCTTTTTTATTATCACTATTTTTTAAAATATAGATTTTAATAACATAGCCCAATAATCTTGTAATTATATTTTTATCTTTTATAAATAGGTTAGAAATATTTAAACAAACCTCACTAAATTTTTTCTCGCTTTTACAGGTGTCAGTAATAGCTCGGAAAGGAGGAAGTTCTATTGATAGTTCAAAATTTATTTTTTCAAGAAGTAGTCCGTATTCTTCAAACTCACTCAATATTCTCTCTTTCGCCTCATCAGATAAGCCACCTTCTTTAATCAATGCATTCTTTTCATAATTGAGATATTCTTCACCAAATGGGTGAGTTAAATAATAATCGTCTATCAAATTTCCAAGTTTTTCAGGAGTATAATAAAAAATTTCAACGTAGCTACTTTGCGCCATTTCTTCTAATAAATAGTGGATTTGCTCTTCATCTTTTTCTTCAACTGCTCGGTGAATAGGGTAAATATAGTTAAAGGCGTTTCTTGGAGATAGGTCTTTTTGCTTTTGGAAAATCATTTTATTATCACAGGATACACTAGGGTTGTTTTTAATATATTTATGACAAACAGATAAAGCAATGGATAAACCATAAGGGCTTAGTTGGTCATTCTTTACCATTTTATTTATGTCATTAACAACAGCATTTATACTGTGTTTTTCTGCAAATCTTGAAATTGAAACAAGATCAAAATAATTTGGTAGGATAAACTGATAGCCTAGAAGGCTTATATCTGCATCTTTGCTCTCAACTAAATATTCAGCGAGTTCATCTTTCCATTGTAGTTTTTGATAATACCCATCTTGTGTCTGTTTAGGCTGCATTGCAATTGACCTTTCAATCATGCCTTTTAATGGATTTTCCGCAAACGATAATAGCGAATGAAGTAAAGTTAAAATAATGACTATTGTTTTCATAAAATTATTTCCTGTCTAATTAGTCTAAAAAATGTGGGAGAAGTTACTATTTGTACTTAATCCTCTCTAAAATCTTCGTTCGTGCTTCTAACAAAATCGAATCTTTATCCAAATTTTTAACAATCTCTTTTGCCACTTTTTTGGGTCCTTTTGCTCCCCACGATTTGCCTTTGATAAAATATTGTTCGGCAATTTTTCCCACCAAATAAGTCGCATAATACGCTAAGGCTCCTTGAGCACCAGCGGTAACGGTGGTTGATAATCCAGCACTGACGGTTTTTAGGGCCGATGATAATAAATTAATGCCCCATACCGCGCCCATCAAGGCAACCAATTGTGCCATGATGGTCATGGTTAATTTGCTGGCTTCTTTACCGACAATGGGCAAGCCATAAACTTGGGATAATTTACGTATCATGGCAACATCCAGTCCCGCAGCTATCAGTAAATCCGCTACAGGAATTGGGTTAAATGCCACGCCCACGCCTTTTGCAATAGAATACATGGTCACCACTTTTTCAGCAGCATTGGCGCGCAGTTTGGTAATTTTTTTGGCAATTTTGTGACTAATTTCCCCTGCGAATATACTGGCATTCAACGCTGTTAGGGTTTTGCCATCACGCTCTATAATTTTCCAAATACGCTCTTTGACTTGAGACACATCAACTTTGACATTTATTCTTTGACGTGTTTCTTTGCCAGTTTCATCCACCTTTATCAGCACTTGTGGCAAGGGCGCTGCGCTGGCAAATACAATGTTTTTAGGATTTATTAATCCGGTAGTTTTTTCGGTTAAGGATTTTTTTAAAGCCTGCAATTCCTCATCGGTGTATAAATCGGTTTTATTTAACACCAACAGTATTTGCGTATTGGGTTGGGCTATGGATTGCAGTTGTTTGAGTTGGGAAGCGGTTAAATCACCATCGACCACAAACAAGATAATATCGGCAATTTCAGCGGCATTATGGGCTAATTTTTGGCGGTGTTTGCCTGCGACTTCGTCCGTTCCTGGGGTGTCAATAACCACTATATTTTGATCTTGGTGTTGTGACCAGTCACTGTTTTGCTGTTGTTTGGTTTCACCATGCAATGGCGAGGTGCTAAAAGCTTGCTTGCCGAGCAATGCATTTAATAAGGATGACTTACCCGAGGAAACTTTGCCAAAAACCACAATATGAACTTGTTGGTTTTCAAGTTTTTCAATTAACTGCTCAACTTGTTGGTACTCGTCTTGTAATTGCCCACGCACAGCAGCAGGGATATGCGCATCATGCAGCAACTCATTGAGTGAATCCAATGTTTTATCCGTTGCAGTGGATGTATTTTTAGCTTTTTTTGACGGTTCAGAATCAGCTGATTTTGAGCGCCATTTTAGCCAAATCTTTTGCCAAGTTTGTCGCAGGTCCAAGTAAGTTTTCCTCAAATTTTTTGTTGGTGGCAAGCGCATCAAGCGTGCCTAAGGTTGTTACTGATTCTAACACAGCATGACCCAAAGCATTAAAAATCATGCCATAAGCCACCGCGTGAGTGACGCCACCAACGGCAGTGCCAACACCAGGAAAGGCTTTAAGGGCATTGCCTGCCACCGCAAGCACCAATGAAACTGATGTTTTTAGTTTACTGCCTGCCATTTTTATGACCGCATCAATCTCCATTTGTTTGGGTGAAATTTCATACAAAGCACAAATGCTTTGCACCATTTTCGTAGCCAACGTGCCTTGAATGACAATATCCGAACCTGGAGCCACCGATGCCATCGCTCCAAACACCGCCTTTTTGGTGTAACTCGATATTATATTTTCTGCCGATTGGCGGTTAAATTCTGCCTTGGCATTATTGAGCTTTTGCTGGGCTAGCATTAACATAGCTGCATCACGAAAACGGTTGAGAATTTCAGGATTGTTTGCCACCACTTTTTCGATTGAACTAAGCAATGGTTGTATATTGGCATTACGTACTTGTACTTTTTTATTCTGTTTACCCTTAGCATCTTGGTAAATAATGGTTTCTTGCCCACCAGTAGAAATTAACGCCACCGGATATTTTTTTTCGGTCTTATTTTTCAACGCCTCAACAATCAAGGCTTGTTCGTCTTCGCGGTATCTATCTGACTTATTTAAAGCGATAACTAGTGGTTTTTTAGTTTTTCTTAATTTTGCAATCACCCGCATTTCCGTTTGGGTAAAATCCGAATCGGTTAAAAACACCACCACATGCGCACGTAAGGTTTCGTCAATGGCTTGCTTTTCAATGCCTTCATCAAAGTCATCTAACCCAGGCAAATCTATAATGGCTAAATTCTTGTATTGGTAAGTTTGGATGGTCTTGGTTGTGCCCGATAACACATCGGTTTTGATGTTTTGTTCAGGCAGTAATGCCCTAATAAAACTACTCTTGCCTGATGAAACCGTGCCATAAAGAGCGATATAAAACTCTCCTTTGCCGCGACGTTTATCCAATTCCTGCAACTCCGCTTTCGCCTGTGCCACATCCACACCACGCACCTCTTGCTGCTCCAGGCTACCGCGCAAAGAGGACTCATCAATGGGCTCAAGCTTTTTAACAATCGGCTTAGGTTTTATCAAAATAAAATACAAATAAACCCCAAATACCGCCACCGCCATAATCACCACCGCATAAACAACCGACACCCACAGCGGTGCTTCTTGCAAATAATGCCAAATGCTTAATAATTTTTCGGTCAACATCAACACCACAAACAAAGCAATAATGATGATAAAAACCACAAAAACTGTCAAAATAGATTTTGAATTAAATTTCAAATGCGTGGATTGAAGGTTTAAAACAGTATTATGTGGGTTTTTTGTGTGGAATTAAAGGGAAAAACGATATTGAGTTTTTAAAAAGCCTAACGCAAAGGACGCTAAGAAAGCGCAAAGGCACGCAAAGTTAATAAAAACACACAGTCATATCTGCGAAGGCAGGTATCTCATTGGGTATCGTGGCTTTGTTTAAAACTGTTAAGAAACACAGAGGTTCGCGGTGGAGGCACAGAGTTGCACGGAGGTATTTAAAAGTTAGGTATTAAACAATAATACTCAATGTGTTAGTTTTTCATACTCTGCTGGTTAATTTTTACTTAAGAAAAACCGAATGTTTAAATGTGTGCAATTAAAAAATTCTGCTAAGGAAAATACTATGAAATTAGTATTACTTACATTAACACTTGTTTTTTTTTCAACAGCTTATTCTACAGGTGGAACAATAGGCGGTTTGTTGCCAGCTCCAAAATTTATCAAAGGGAAAATATCTAAAGGTATATACACTTCACCGGATAAAGATTTTCAAATAAAGGTACCAAACTGGGAGGATAAAAGCCAATACCTGTACATGAAAATTAAAGAGAAATTTTCAAAAACAGGCGAATATTTATCTTTCGGTTCTGCTGCTACTAATTTGAATATCTACCGTGTTGAATACGTAAAAAAATTAAGCCCTGAAAGTTACTTCATTGATTTAAAACCAAACAAAGATACCCTATTCAAATTCTATATTTCTCAAGTTGAAAAAGCCTACCGCTCTAAGGCTGAATTGATTTCTGAAGATATCGACTTATTTGATGCAAAAAAATCATATTCACGTGTCTATAGACAATATACACCCAAAAAGAAAAAATTCTTTAAAACCACAGCAGAAGATTTAAGGTATCACTACATTGATTTGGTTGATTATGGTTTATACAATGTTTTGTATTGGGTTGAAATTCCTATAAGCCCCCAAAGCACTAAAGAAATCGAAGATAAATTCAGGAAAAGGGAGAATACTGATTATCAATCATTCATAACATCATTTAGTTATCAGAAAAAAATCAAAAATAAGTTAAAAGGTAAAATTAAAGATGGTAAATACTATTTTCCAAATAATGAATTTAGTGTAAGTAAGAGCTGTACCCCATTATTAAGACAGGTAAATTGATTTCTTAGTAGAATTTCTTCGTTATAATACAACTATAAATGAGGAAAGAACAATGAGTAAAAAAAGAAGAAACCATTCGCCTGCTTTTAAAGCAAAAGTCGCTTTGGCAGCTATTAAAAATGAAAGCACAATGGCTGCTTTATCTAAACGATTTAATATCAATCAAAATATGATAACCCGTTGGAAGAAGCAATTACTTGAAAATAGTGCC
>JALSLV010000068.1 GCA_026988115.1 Lysobacterales bacterium
AATTTTTACCACCGTATTGTTTTGCGAATCGACTCCTGTTGCAATCAACAGCTGATTGTCATCCAACACTAAAGATGAGACTTGCGAAAAATCATAGACAAATTGCTTATCTGCTGCTTTGAAAACCACGGTATTTTCAAAACTGTTTTCAAAAATAACATCGCTGCAATTGGCATCCAATCCACCATCATCAATATTCCAACCATGGGTGTTAATCAAACTATCACGCGCTGCAACATTGCAGTATTTTGAATTACCACCATCAAAGACAATGCCACTGGCAGTGATTTGTGAATTAAAATTAGCCAATATGGCATCGTATAAGGCGGTTGGTAGGGTTATGCCATTGAGCATAAATTGCATTGAATTAAAACCTGGTGTTATGGCTGTTATATCCCAATTAGTCAAATCTGGGGTTGCAGCGGTTGCTCCATTAAACATAGATTTCATATTTGTTACACTGCTTGTATTCCATCCACTGACATCTGGATTGGCAGAGGTTGCTTCAAACATACTACGCATATTTGTTACACTGCTTGTATTCCAAGAACTGACATTTGGATTGGCAGAAGTAGCAAAACGAAACATAGAACTCATATTTGTTACACTGCTTGTATTCCAATTAGTGACATTTGGATTGGCTGAGGTTGCAAAATTAAACATAAAATTCATATCTGTTACATTGCTAGTATCCCAGCCACTAACATTGGGGTTGGCTGAGGTTGCACCGTTAAACATTTCCTTCATATTTGTTACACTGCTTGTATTCCATATACTAACATCTGGATTGGCAGAGGTTGCTTCACGAAACATACGACTCATATTTGTCACACTGCTTGTATTCCACAGGCTGACATTTGGATTGGCAGTGGTTGCACCACGAAACATAGAACTCATATCTGTAACATTTAATAAATCAGGAATATCGGTAGCTGTAACAACCATATTTTGTGCTCCATTAAAAGCACTTTCCATAGAACTCCACACACTTGTTCCCCATTGTTTAAGGTCGGTTATTTTTTTAGCATCATTGTTTAAGACAGAATAAAAATGTGGGAAACCAGTTTTATCCCCAACATTATCCGAAATGCGGATGGTATAAATCCCTGCTGTTGCATAATTACAAATATAGTCACCTGTTTGGGCTGTGGCGGTGTTTGTACCTGCATTGACTGCATCGCAATCGACGTTGTAGTTGTATCCACCTCCCAATGTTTTAATTTTAAATTGTAGATTAGTGGTTGAGCCCAAAATAGTGGTATCCACTTCGATAACAAAAGCATCTACAGGGTTTGAGCAGTTTGCGTCTAATCCACCATCATTAATATTCCAACCATGGGTGTTAATCAAACTATCACGCGCTGCAACATTGCAGTATTTTGAGTTACCACCATCAAAGACAATGTTATTGGCAGTGATTTGCGAATTAAAATTAGCCAATATGGCATCGTATAAGGCAGTTGGTAGGGTTATGCCTTGCAGCATATTATTCATCGAACCAAAACCTGTTGTTGTTATGGCTGTTATATCCCAATTAGTCAAATCTGGAGTTGCAGCGGTTGCACCACTAAACATACTAATCATTTGTGTTACACTGCTTGTATTCCACAGGCTGACATCTGGATTGGCTGAGGTTGCACCTTTAAACATTTGACTCATAACTGTTACACTACTTGTATTCCAATTAGTGACATTAGGGTTAGCAGAGGTTGCAAAATTAAACATAAAATTCATATTTGTTACACTGCTTGTATTCCAATTAGTGACATTTGGTGTGGCAGAAGTTGCACTACGAAACATTTGACTCATATCCGTTACACTGCTTGTATTCCAATTAGTGACATTTGGTGTGGCAGAAGTTGCATTATGAAACATTTTACTCATATCCGTTACACTGCTTGTATTCCAATTAGTGACAACTGGATTGGCAGCTGTTGCACCAAAAAACATTCCAAACATATTAGTGACACTGCTTGTATTCCATAAACTGACATCTGGATTGGCAGAGGTTGCACCACTAAACATAGAACTCATATCTGTTACATTTGATAAATCAGGGATATCGGTAGCCGTAACCACCATATTTTGTGCTCCTCTAAAAGCACTGGCAAAGGAACCCCACACACCTGTTCCCCATTGTTTAAGGTCGATTATTTTATTAGCATCATTGTTTAAAAAAGAATAAAAATGTGGGAAACCAGTTTTATCTCCAACATTATCTGAAATGCGGATGGTATAAATCCCTGCTGTTGCATAATTACAAATATAGTCACCTGTTTGGGCTGTGGCGGTGTTTGTGCCTGCATTGGCTGCATCGCAATCGACGTTGTAGTTGTATCCACCTCCCAATGTTTTAATTTTAAATTGTAGATTAGTGGTTGAGCCAAAAATAGTGGTATCCACTTCAATAACAAAATCATCCAAAGGATCTGGGCAATTTGCATCCAACCCACCATCAGTGATGTTGAACCAACCATGGGTATTAAGCAAACTATCTCGCGCTGCGACATTGCAGTATTTTGAATTACCACCATCAAAGATAATACCACTGGCGGTGATTTGCGCATTAAAATTAGCCAATATGGCATCGTATAAGGCGGTTGGTAGGGTGATGCCATTGAGCATCAGATCCAGAGAATTTGGAACAGTAATCCCCGTAATATCCCAAGTACTCATATCTGGAGTTGCTGCGGTTGCACCGTCAAACATAGACTTCATATTTGTTACACTGCTTGTATTCCACAAGCTGACATCTGGATTGGCAGCGGTTGCACCGTCAAACATATTACTCATATTTGTTACATTGCTTGTATTCCAATTAGTGACATTTGGATTGGCGGAGGTTGCATTTGTAAACATTCTTTGCATTTGTGTAACCTGAGTAGTATCCCAACTGCTGACATCTGGATTGGCTAAGGTTGCACCATTAAACAAATCAGTCATATTTGATACATTGCCTGTATTCCATCCACTAACATCTGGATTGGCGGAGTTTGCATTATTAAACATCTTATTCATATCTGTCACAATGCTTGTATTCCATAAACTTGTATCTGGATTGGCAGCGCTTGCTCCTGCAAACATAAAGGACATATCCGTTACACTGTTTGTATTCCATAAGCCCGTATCTGGATTGGCAGTGCTTGCTCCAAAAAATACATAACTCATTTCTGTTACACTGCTTGTATTCCAAAATCTGGTGTCTGGATTGGCAATAGTTGCCATTCTAAACATGGAGTACATACTCATAACGAGTGACAAGTCAGGTATATCAACAGCACTAACAACCATATTTTGTGCTCCTCTAAAAGCACTAGCAAAGGAACTCCAAATACCTGTTCCCCATTGTTTAAGGTTGACTATTTTTTTAGCATCCGCATGTCCAAAGGAATAAAACCGAGGAAACCCAGTTTTATCCCCAACATTATCCGAAATGCGGATGGTATAAATCCCAGGTGTTGCATAATTACAAATGTAGTTGCCTGTTTGGGCAGTTGCGGTGTTTGTGCCTGCATTGGCAGCATCGCAATCGACGTTGTAGTTGTAAGTAAATAAATCCGTATTTATTTCAAATTGAAGATTAGTGGTTGAACCTGTTATATTAGTATTCACCTCGATAACAAAATCATTGGCCGGGTCTGTACTTGCACAAATTCCTTGGTCATTTATCATCCAGCCATAAGTAAGTATGAGGTTGGTGTATGCGCTTTGTGCTGCTTGAGAACATCTAGTTGTTGGTACATTATTTAAATTAATATTGGTTGTTGGTGTTGGAATGGTTGAATTAAAATTAATGAGCATGGAATCGTAATTAATGGTAGATATAGCTGAACCACCTAGCATATTGGTCATATCGCCAGCACTACTAATATCCCAATGACTTAAATTGGGGTTGGCACTGGTGGCACCGGCAAACATAAATGCCATTGATGTTACATTGGAAGTATTCCAATTTGAAACATCGGGATTGGCAGAAATGGCATTTTGGAAAACGGTTGCCATATTGGTGACATTGGAGGTGTCCCAAGCACTGGTATCTGGATTTGCCAAAAGGGCACCTGCAAACATCAATGCCATGTTTGAAACATTAGTTAAATCTGGAACATCAGTAGCCGTAACCGTCATATTACTTGCCCCTCTAAAGGCTGCTAACATACTAGTCCATGGATTGGCTCCCCATTGTTTAATATCAAGTATTTTTAGCCTATCGCCTGAATTGTTAAAATAAATACGCGGAAAACCTGCAAAATTGGCTAAATCACCAATAATGCTCACATCATAAGTTCCTGCGCCTCCTAAGACAGAAAAATCACAGGTGTAATTGCCAGTAATATTGACCCCCTCAAAAGTACCGTCATTATTGCAATCGACATTGTAATTATAGCCTGAACCAAAAGTAGGTATGGTGAATTGCTTATTTGTGGATGGACCCACATTATCCGATTTGACCGTGATAATAAAGGCATTGATATCAGCGAAGCTATTTATTGAATTTAATAGCAAGACGATTAATAAAATTTTGTAACTTGATTTCATGGTGTTTACCTAATGCATAATAATTACCCCAATTCTAGTTAATTTCAAAATTTAACTTCTGAAAAAGTTCTGAATTTTTTATGAATTTTTTATGAAAAAGGCATTTTTTGAATTTTACCTTAGATTTTAGCCCGAATATTTCATAGGAGAATGTATTGAGATAAGTTGTTGTTATTTAAAGATAAACGCCTTATTTTTGGCTTATCATATGAAATATTCGGGTTAGTACTATTTTTCAAGACGAAACTTATAGCCCGCTCCGCGAACAGTTTGCAGCATTCTATCAAGCTTGTATTTTTTTAGTGACTTGCGTAAGCGCAGGATATGCACATCTACTGTGCGTAATTCAACAAATGAATTTCTCCCCCAAACATGATTAAGAATTTGCTCCCGCGATAAAAGCTTATTGGGTGTTTTCATGAATAGTTTAAGCAAATTAAATTCGGTTATACTTAATTTAAGCTCCTCATCAGCAATCACAATTGTGTGGGCATCCAAATCCATTTTAATTGGACCCACGGTAATGGCATGCGTTTTTTTAAATCCACCTAAACGGCGTAATTGCGCCTTAATGCGTGCTTGCAATTCCTTAATAGAAACAGGCTTAGTCATGTAATCATCCACTCCCGTTTCCAATCCCTTGACCTTGTCTTCCTCTTGTGCCTTTGCCGTCAGCATTATAATTGGCATGTCCGCAATCACTTCATCTTCTCGAATTCGCTCGACCAATTCAAGCCCACTGACTTGCGGCAATCCCCAGTCAATTATTGCCATATCAGGTGAAACATCTTCTAATATCTTTAAGGCTTCAAGTGCTGTTTTTGCTTGCAAAACTATATAGCCTGTTTGCATCAATGAAAAGGTTAACATTTCACGAATGGCGGTTTCATCTTCGACGATGAGGATGGTGTTTTTCATCAGAAATACTCTTCTTTTATGGTTTCTAAATCAAGGTGCCTAATGTCTTTACCCTTAATCAAATAAATAACATATTCGCATATGTTTTTGGTGTGGTCTCCAATCTTTTCCAACGCTTTACCACTCCAACTTAGACGAACGAGATTTTTTAGGTCGTGAGGATTTAGCGCCATAACACTTATCATTTCCTTATTGAATTGTTCAAATGTATCATCAACCCTATCGTCTTCTAACGCAATTTTTAGTGCCAAATCTGGATCCAATCGAGCTAAAGCATTTAGGGCTTGGGTTAAGTTGTTTGCAACTATTTTTGCCAAGTTTTCTAAATCCGAAAAATAATCACTCTTAAAGCTCTTATCTATAAGG
The DNA here is from genome assembly GCA_026988115.1 of Lysobacterales bacterium. Lineage (GTDB taxonomy): Bacteria > Pseudomonadota > Gammaproteobacteria > Xanthomonadales > Marinicellaceae > NORP309. The sequence goes on from JALSLV010000068.1 coordinate 5,821, forward strand.
TAAATGGCATTTTTGGCAATTTTTTCCGCTTCATCACCAATACGTTCTAAATCTGTGATGCTTTTAATTACGGCAATAATTAAGCGCAAATCACTGGCAGCTGGTTGGCGTTTGGCAATAATTTTGGTACATTCTTCATCAATTTTGACTTCCATGGCGTTGATACCTAAATCTTTTTTGATGACTTTCTTTGCCATTTTCTTATTGCTTTCAAGCAAGGATTGCATGGCTTTTTGCACTTGTTTTTCAACCATACCACCCATGTTTAATAATAAGTTTCGAATATCTTCAAGCTCTTGATTATAAGTTTTTGAGGTGTGTTTATTAAAATCTAAATTATCCATAGTCTTTTATCTTCATTAATTAGCCAAATCGACCAGTTATGTATTTTTCAGTTAAATCATGTGCGGGGTTGGTGAAAATTTGATTGGTTTCCCCCACTTCTATCAGCTTTCCTAAGTGGAAATACGCCGTTCTTTGTGAAACCCGAGCTGCTTGTTGCATCGAATGGGTCACAATCACAATGGTATAATTTTTACGCAATTCACTAATCAACTCTTCAATAATGGCCGTGGCAATCGGATCAAGAGCACTGGCAGGCTCATCCATCAAAATCACTTCAGGTTGTACGGCTATGGTTCGAGCAATGCATAAACGCTGTTGTTGTCCACCAGACAACCCTGTTCCTGGTGATTCTAGTCTATCCTTAACCTCTTTAAATAAACCTGCTTTGATTAATGATTCTTCCACCAAATCATCTAGCTCTGCCTTATTGGAGGTTAACCCATGAATACGCGGACCATATGCGACATTGTCATAAATGGATTTGGGAAAAGGGTTGGGCTTTTGAAAAACCATGCCCACACGCGCCCGTAATAAAACTGGGTCTTGGTCTTTGGCGTAAATGTCTTGACCATCAAGCAACAGTTGCCCCGTCACCTTACAAATATCGATAGTGTCATTCATGCGATTTAAACAACGCAAATAAGTTGACTTGCCACAACCTGAGGGCCCAATCAAAGCAATCACTTCATTTTTTCCCATATCCAATGAAACATCATAAATTGCTTGATTATCGGCATAAAAAACATCGACATTTCGTGTGCTAAATTTTGCATCTTGGCAAAAAGGTTGACCAACAGTTTTACCATGTTCTGCATGCATAGAGTCTAATGTTTTTTGGTCGGTGTTATTATTCATTCTCTAATTTTACCACTTTTTCTCAAATTTCTTGCGTAAATAAATAGCTATGGCGTTCATCGTGATTAAAAAGGCAATCAAGACCAAGATAGCTGCTGAAGTTTTTTCTAAAAATCCCCGCTCGGGTGAATCCGCCCACAGATAAACCTGAATCGGCAAAACTGTTGCTGGGTCAGTAACTGACTGAGGGATATCCACAATAAATGCCACCATACCAATCATCAACAACGGAGCGGTTTCGCCCAAGGCTTGCGCCATACCGATGATTGTTCCCGTTAAAATACCCGGTAATGCCGCAGGAAATACATGATGAAACACTGTTTGCATTTTGGAAGCACCCAATCCCAGTGCCGCTTCTCGTAAAGACGGCGGAACCGCCTTAATCGCCGAACGTGAAGCAATAATAATGGTTGGCAATGTCATCAAAGACAAAACTATGCCACCAACAATCGGTGCTGAACGTGGCAATTCAAAAAAGTTTATAAAAACAGCCAAGCCCAACAATCCAAAGACAATGGATGGCACGGCGGCTAAATTATTTATATTGATTTCGATAAAATCAACCATGCGATTTTTAGGTGCAAATTCTTCCAAATAAATAGCAGCGGCAACAGCCACGGGAAAAGTCATTAACAAGGTCACCAATAAGGTGTAAAGTGAGCCCAAAACAGCGCCTTTTATCCCTGCCAATTCGGGTTCTCTTGAATCACCACTGCTGAAAAACTGCCAGTTAAAATTCTTTTCTATTTGACCATTTTTTTCTAAGGTTTCTATTAATTTTAATTTAAAGTCTTTGACTCTGCGTCCTGATTCTTCATCGTTTCTATCAATCACACCTTTAATTAGGGCATCAACATCGTCATCGGCAATAAAGGTGACTTTTTGAGTTGTGCCTAATATTTCACGATTCTCCAATACCAAATCACGCAACTGGTATTCCGCTCCCACACTCACCAAGGAATACAAATCTTTTTTCTGCTTGCGCTTTTTTACCTGTGGGAATTGTTTTTTTAAGGCAGCACGGATAACGCGGCGAAAATCCACTTGGCGTATTTCATCCACATTGCTTTGTTGAGTAATGCCCAAGTCTTGTTCATTTAAATCCACTTGCAAAACAATTTGAGTTTGCACAAAAGCAGGCAATGCCTTAATAGTAATATCCGAAATCAAGATAAGTAAAAATAAAAAAGCCACCGCAACCGAAATAAAACCCATGGATTTAAAGATTTTTTCCTTGAGGTAACGCTTTTTTAAGCTTTTCTGAACTTTTTGGGTAATATTCATAACACTCTTGGGGTGTGGACTTTAGTCCACAAAATTGATTGAAAAAAACCATTGGCTAAAGCCAATGCCCCATAGTTTCTTTTTACAAAACTAATCATACTGTTCTCGGTATTTTCGCACCACATGCAAAGCGATGATGTTGAGCACTAAAGTGGTTAAGAACAACATTAGACCTAAGGCAAAGGCGGCTAAGGTTTTAGCCGAATCAAACTCTTGGTCTCCTGTTAGTAAAGTCACAATTTGTACCGTTACCGTGGTCACAGCATTAAGAGGGTTAACCGTTAAATTTGCAGCTAATCCTGCTGCCATAACCACTATCATAGTTTCCCCGATTGCACGCGAGGCAGCCAGTAACACGCCACCAACAATACCTGGCAAAGCTGCTGGAATCAAAACTTTAACAATCGTTTCTGATTTGGTCGCACCCAATCCAAGTGAACCTTCACGCATGGCTTGTGGAACCGCCGAAATCACATCATCAGCCAATGATGAAACAAAAGGAATAATCATAATTCCCATCACTAAACCAGCTGCCAAAGCACTTTCTGAGGCAACTGACAGTCCAATTGACTGGCCCAATTCACGAATAAAGGGTGCCACCGTTAATGCCGCAAAAAAGCCATAAACAACGGTGGGAATGCCTGCCAATATTTCTAACACAGGTTTGGCAAAAGCACGAAATCCACTGGATGCGTATTCGGATAAAAAAATAGCACTCATCAAGCCCAATGGTACGGCGACTGTTAATGCAACAAACGAGATTAACATGGTTCCTATAAATAACGGCACAGCTCCAAACGCGGCTGATGAACCGACTTGGTCAGCTCGAATCGCTGTTTGTGGTGACCATTGGGTGCCAAACATAAAGTCAACCACAGGAATCTCACCAAAAAACCGTATGGATTCAAAAAGCACCGATAAAACAATGCCAACGGTGGTTAAGACTGCAATGGATGCTGCCAATAACAAAATAATTTCGATGGCTTTTTCAAAATACTGCCGCGCTGGAATGCCAACGGTAATTTTCTTTAAACCAAAAATAGTCATCAAAATAGCCAGAGCCAAAACAATGACCGATTTTGCTGTGCTGGCAATTTTATTCAGGTGATTAAGTTTTTCAAAAACCTTTATTTTTGCATGCTCAACATCAGCTAAATTGTTGGCATCTAAATTTTGAATTTCGTTTAAATACAAATCAAAATTGTTTCCAACATTGAGATTGGATTGAACCATGTAGTCGGTCAATTGGGTGGTAATTATGGGCTCATCAATAATTTCAATAACCAACAACACCAACAAAGCGGGCACCAACGACCACAATGCCGCCACATAACCAAAATATTTGGGCAAGGTGAACTTTGCCTTGGAACGCACGTTCGTATCGACATTTTGACGTTGCTGTTGATAAACCGCATGAATCTTTTGCCTGCCCATAAAGTAACTAAAGGCAGCTAAAAGCACAAGCAGAAAAAGAATGGCAGATACAGTCATGGTTTTAAGATTTCGCTTAGGGTTGTGGACTTTAGTCCACTTAAATTTAGTTATAAGTGACCAAAAGTGGGCTGAAGCCCAACTACCCTTAGTTATGGTTTTATAATGACAGAGGCTTTAAGTTTATAACCGCATCTTGCACCGTTTTAAACTTACCAGCATCCAAAGGAATCAATCCTTTATCGGTTAAATAACCTTCTTCACCCATGGCTTTTTCGCTGGTAAACTCTTTTAAGAATTCACTCATGCCAGGAATCTTACCTACATGGGCTTTTTTCACGTAGAAAAATAATGGACGGGATACAGGATAATATCCATCCGCAATGGTGTCAAATTCAGGTGCTCCCCCATCGATAGTCGCGCCTTTAACAACATCAGCGTTTTGATCAAGGAAAGAAAAACCAAATATGCCCAAAGCATCAGGGTTCTTTTGCAATTTTTGAATGATTAGATTATCATTCTCACCCGCTTCAACATAAGCACCATCTTCGCGGACGGTGTGGCAAATGGATTTATACTTGGCTTTGTTGCTTTTCTTGGTGGCTTTAATCCAGTCAAACTTTTTACAACCGCCTTCCATTGCCAATTCGACAAAAGCATCTCTTGTTCCTGATGTTGGTGGCGGACCCAATACTTCGATTTTAACATTTGGCAGTTCTTTGCGCACATCACTCCATTTTTTATTGGGGTTAGCAATCAATTCTCCATCTTTGCCCGTTGGAACTTCTTTAGCCAAAGCCAAAAACAAATCCTTACGGGTCAAAGCAAAAGTGTGCGATTTAATCGCATTGGCAACAACAATGCCATCATAACCAATTAACACTTCAACAATATCTTTGACGCCATTTTTCTGGCACATGGCAAATTCACTGGCTTTGATGCGACGCGAAGCATTGGTAATATCGGCCGTATCCACATTAATGCCTTTGCAAAACAACTTCATGCCACCACCTGTGCCTGTGGATTCAATTTTTGGGGTTTTAAAGTTGGTTGATTTGCCAAATCGCTCTGCCACCACTGTAGCAAATGGATAAACCGTTGACGACCCAACGATTGAGATATAATCACGTCCTGCTGCCAATGATGACAAACTGGTGACTAATGCAGATAAGGTGAGTAATGTTTTAAAATTTTTCATGGCTATTTCAACCCTATATTTATTAAGAATGCGCTCATCTTAATGAACTTGTATGACAGCTTTATGACAAAAATTAAATAGTTTTTACTGCAGCAAAAGAAATGATAAAACACGTTCCCGTGCCAATCTCACTTTCGATTTCAAGAGTTGCGTGGTGGTTTTCGCATATTTGTTTAACAATCGCCAAACCTAAACCCGTTGAATTGGTGTTTTTATCACGGCTATTGTCAACCCGATAAAATCGTTCGCTTAAATGCGGCAAATGTTTGGCGTCAATGCCTTTGCCATTATCACAAACCTTAAGGATGGCATTGTTGCCTTTAGAGAACCACCGCAATGACACTTTTGTATTGGCTCTTGTGTGTTTTACGGCATTATTTAACAAATTTAGGATAATACTGGTTATTTCTTCCTCGTTACCACGGATTTTTAAGTCCGAATCGATATTAGCGGAGAAATGGTGTTGTTTTGCCTTTGAACTGTTTTTGACATCTTCAAGCAAACGATTGAGCAGTTGTGGCATTTGTATTATTTCATCGTTATCCTCTAAGTGACGCTCGTGTTCAATGCTAGAGAGCTTTAACATATCATTGATAATTTTCTCCATGCGCATCGATTGTTGTTGGGCTTTTTCAATGGGTTGTTGCCAGGTTTTTGGAATATCGTTTGCATTATGCAACATCTCAAGATAACCCGTAATAACCGTCAAAGGGGTGCGTAACTCGTGTGAAGCATTATCCACAAAAGCTTTTCTTGATTGACGTAAAGCATCTTGTTGACTGATGTCTCGAGCAACGAGCAAAAACCGCTTATTTGATAATTTCATTAATTTGATGTGAATTTTTCGCAAAGCATCAATGGGATGCGTCATCTTCATTTCTGATGCTTGTGTTCCTTGGTTTGCTTGCTCTAACAACTCAACAAACAAAGGATCTCGTATGAGGTTGCTTATTTTGACTCCTATGTCTGATTTTTTTATGCCTAAAATAGTATAAGCAATCGAATTGACCCAACGTAATTCGTAACCCTTATTAAGGATAATAGTGGCATAAGGCAAGGCTTGAGCGGTACGATTAAATTGATTAAGTAAGAGTTTATTGCGTTTGTAAATTTTACGATTTTTATTTTTATCATTTAAAATTAGGCTAGCAAAATCTCCCCAAACACCGTGATTCAAAGGAACTTTAGCATTCTTTGCCCCATTTTTATACCAATGATAAAAATGATAAAACTCCACCCATTTCCACAGAATATAGACCAGAGCCCATATTAAAAAACTCTGTGCCCAATAGGATGTTAGTAGACCCGTTACACTTGCCGCGACTAAAAACAGCAGTGCATAAAATTTTTCATAACGGAAAGAAATATTAAACATGGCGCTTATTGTACTCTTTTCTTACAAAAAAAAACCTGTGACAGACTAAAATCACAGGTTTTATTCTCAACAATTAAAATCTAGGTTAATCTAAAAACTCAGTCCAACCATTGGTCCATGCTTGTGATTTTGATTGAAATGCTCCAACGTAATTAACCTTATCAAAAAATGCTCCCCATACAGCAGGATCTATTGTTTTGTTTGTCGGTGTGTTACTTGTTGGGTAAATTCCATCCAATGCAGGGTCGGTTGCTTCATTACCAGCTTGGGCTTCAAATAAGGACTGCACTGTAAAAGCATCACCACTTTCTTCTTCAAAATTTTGTGCACAACTAATCACTGTATTTTGCATAGTAGCTGTTCCAGTCAAGTTAGTCGGAGTGCCAGCTGCTGCGAATGTTGCATCCGAATCAATATCCAAACATTTTTCAAAACCCGTGACAATAACATTGGTGAAGTTTGCACCTGTTCCACGTCTTAACAAAATACCGATGGTTGTTTTATTGTCAGAATCAGCACCAATAAAAGTAGCATTTGCAATCATTGGTTGTGAACGCGGTGTTGCATCATTATTAAGCTCGTAATTATCGGCTTCGATGCCTCTATCCTTGTCATTGGCAGCATCTGGGTCTTGCTTTACCAAAACATATTGTACCTTGCCATGCCAACCATGCGTCCAATCTAAGGAATCATCTTTAATATGAGTCAATACAATGTGTTTTAAATTGGCAGTCCCACCAAACATTTCGATACCATCGTCTTCATTGGCATGAACTTGCACATAGTCAACGACCGTTCCATCGCCAACTCCTTGGAATGCGATACCATTTAACTCGTCTTCGTCATTAATTCTGAAACCACCAAACTGTACTCGGACATATTTCAATACACCACTAGAATCATGCGGTTGGTCACCACCAAAATTACCCGACGCGCCTTCGCCCGTGTCTTCACACTGGTCAAATGGCACGCTAGAATCACAAATATTTAGCGGAGCTTTACCATTAATAACTAAACCACCCCAATTACCAGCTCCAGCAGAAGCATCACTGGCATTATAAGGGCCTGTAAAAACAATCGGTGCATTGGCTGTGCCTTCTGCAAATATTTTTGAACCCCGTTGCACTGCCAAAAAATCATTTCCTGTTACGCCTAAAACACGTGTACCAGGTTGAATGGTTAAATTTCCAGTTGTACCACCATCTTCTCCAACGAATACAGCTCCTTGCAACACCCAGTTAGTGTCATTAGTTAATGTCTTATCACCCGTTAAAGTTCCAGATAAGATGCAGGTTTTGGGTTGTGTTGATGCCGATGCAAATGAGGGGCAAGCCGTAAATTCTGTTTGATAGGCACAAACCGTAGCATTATGAAATTGACCCGTTATATTATCCAAAGGCTCCATATCAAAAGACACATCAGTAGACGCTAATATATCCGTACTAATCCCAGTTAGATGAACAGAAGCTTTGTGACAGCTTTTAAAATCAACATTCATGGAACCTACGTTTTGGTTAGTGGCATTTGTTCCGCCTCCAATTGTTCCACCTGATGTAGTTAATAAGTCAAAATCTAAAATTGATTGACCAGAGACAACAGGTGCAGTACCTGTTACCCATAATGGAGTGCCTGCATCATCATAGATATAACCCGCAACAAACATTAAACCTTTTTCAGCACCTGTTTTTAAATATTCAAAACTCCAGCCGCTATTTGTGCCTGGCTTATACCATTGACCTTCAAACATTTTATTGTCTACACTAATAGCATGAGATGCTCCAGCTAAAACCATAGCACTCGTTAACAAAGCACTTTTTATTTTTCCAAATTTCATAATAACCTCTAAATCACTTAATATTAAAAAGAAGTGTGCATAATAAATATTTTCCATGACTGTTTAATGACAGCAAAGTGAAGTTTGAATGACATTTATTTCATTCTTGTGAAGTCACAATTCCTTAACCAAAACGTCACCTAAATGTCATTATTTCTTCATGATGCTGTCACAAACACCTCTTAGAATGCAAACTTTTCAATAGAAAGAACATCATGCACATAATCGTATTATTTATAATTATTTTATTAGCTGCTCCATTGAACACAGTTAATGCTCAAGATAGCGACAAACTGGCTGAAAATTTAATAAAGCTTCGGGGTGAAGTGGAGGATTTACAAGCAGAACTCAAAATTCTAAAATCTGAAAATAAAAATTCACTCATCTATTTGAGTACGCGCAAAACCGAACTGCAAGCTAATGTTGATAGAAAAAAATTGCAATTAAAACAAGTACAAATTGAGTTTGAAAAACTGCAAGAAAAAGTCAAATTATTGGGAGCAGATTCCGAATCATTAATTCCACAGGTCTTAACCCTTATTCAAG
>JALSLV010000069.1 GCA_026988115.1 Lysobacterales bacterium
AAAATCTTTAAACAAAATCCTAGCCAATTTAAACAAAGGTTGTTAAGATTAAAGTCTTCTAACAAGATGGGTTTACATCAACAACGTTGTGAAACCTGACAATTAATCAAATAAAGGAGTCGATAAATACCGATCACCACGATCACAAACAATGGTGACAATCACAGCGTTATTTAGTTCTTTAGCTAACTCTAAGGCTACGTGCATGGCGCCTCCAGAGGAAGCTCCGGCAAATATGCCTTCACGCCTCGCCATTGCCCGTGTTGTGGATTTGGCATTGGCTTGTGAAACATCTATTATTTTATCGACACGGTTTGCATCGAAAATTTCTGGCAAATATTCTTTAGGCCAACGGCGAATGCCAGGAATTTTAGACTCTCCATCAGGTTGTACGCCAATGATTTGTATTTTTGGATTCATCCTTTTTAAATAACACGAGGTTCCCATAATTGTTCCAGTTGTACCCATTGCTGAGACAAAATGGGTTATTTCTCCTTCGGTATCTTTCCAAATTTCTTTGCCAGTGGATTCATAATGAGCTAATGGGTTGTCTTGATTAGCAAATTGATTGAGCAGCTTAGCCTCGCCTGTTTTATCCATTTCGATGGCTAAATCTCGCGCCCCTTCCATGCCAAGCTCATCAGAAACCAAAATCAATTCAGCCCCATAAGCCTTCATGGCTTTTTGCCGTTCCATGCTGGATGATTCTGGCATGATGAGCGTCATTTTATAACCTTTTAACGCTGCAATCATAGCCAGAGCGATGCCAGTATTACCACTGGTTGCTTCAACCAAATGGTCTCCAGGCGAAATAAACCCTTTGTTTTGGGCGTGTTTAATCATAGACAAAGCAGGTCTGTCTTTAACCGAACCAGCAGGGTTTTGCCCTTCAAGCTTTGCAAGGATAACATTGTTGCATTTTTCATCGTATAGACGTTGAATACGAATTAACGGCGTATTCCCGATAGTGCATTCTAAAGTTTGGCAGTTTTTCATGGGTTTTATATTAAAAGTAAAAGGCTAAGACCAAATTTACCCTAATTAGATTTCAAAAACGTCATAAATCGTAAATAAACCCCAAAAATGCATAAATTTGCCGAATTTACTTTTAACTGTTATAATTAAAGGGAGAGTTGGTTTTGTATAATTATAAAGACAGATTGAATATCATTTGCGAGTCAACTGATTGTTATGAGAAGCTCTCATGAATATTAATAATTAAAGGGGAAATTAAATGAAAGATTTATTGTTTTTTGAAAAGTTAGTCACACCTAAATTCATCACTATTATTTATTGGCTAATGCTTGCAGGTATTGTTGTTGCTGGTTTATATAGTATGTTTGGTGGTTATGGTGGCTTAAACATGCCAAAGTTCTTCATGGGACTTGTGTTTATTGTTTTAGGAGCTATTGGGGTACGTGTTTGGTGTGAGTTGCTTATCGTTCTATTCAAAATGAATGAAGCATTGCAAGAAATTAGGAAAAAATAATTAAGGAGACCTTTGCATAACTCGTGGCACGTGTTAAAAAGTTGCAAAAAACACCACTCTGCGTTAAAAAATTCGCAAATAGCGAGCTATTTGACTCATTTTTTGCCTTGATTGGTGCTTTTTTCATTCTTTTTTTCCATCATCCCAGAGTTATGCAAAGGTCTCTTAAGTTTTGTAAGTTTTTTTAGCTTTTCAATATTCAAAAAGCTTTAAATAACCCAAATTCTGTTTTCAGGATTTGGGTTATTTAACAATCTCCTTAAGGCTTCTATTCAAAAGCATTTCGAAATTTACTGATTATCAAAAACTTGTGGCTCGACTCTAACCACCAACCACATCATGCCGAGTTGAATTGAAGAGTTATCTGAGTAAATGTATATATCATGTCATTACTATTCCGGGATTCTCATAAGTCCCAAATCCCGATATAGAAAAAACGATTATAGTACAACCCCTTAGCACATCTAGCAAACCAAGAAACATACCGTCCATAAAAGTGTGTCCCAAGGTGTAAGCACCTAATTTGAGTTACAATGTTTTTGCCGAACATAAAACCAAAAAAAGGTACTCACATGAATGAATTTAAATT
>JALSLV010000070.1 GCA_026988115.1 Lysobacterales bacterium
CTAATAGTTTGGTAATATGGTTCATGACCTGTCCTCTAAATTATGGTATGCAAAGACAATATATTATACTGCCTTTCATAATCCACGTAGATTAGGATGGACAGGTCAAAACATCATATCTAATATAAACAAATTTAAGCTAAAAATTGATAGACATAAAACATTTATAAAACGGTTGCGGTACAATAGCCTTTTTATTTATGTGGATAATAACTCATGACTCAATTTCCTCTGATACGCAAAAGGCGTTTACGGTATACGCAAGCGATTCGGTCTTTGGTTGCTGAAAACACGTTAACAGCCAATGATTTGATTTGGCCTATTTTTGTTTTAGAAGGCGAGAATCGCAGTGAAGAAATATCTTCAATGCCTGGCGTTTTTAGAATGTCACAGGATGTGTTGTTGATTAAATTAGCGCAATTGGTGGAGTTGGGTTTGAAAGCAGTCACTTTGTTTCCCGTGGTCACGGCTAATAAAACTGAACTTGCAGAAGAGTCGTATAATCCTGATGGTTTGGTTCAATGTACTATACGTGCTATTAAAGCAGAGCTTCCTGAGTTGTTGGTTATCTCTGATGTGGCTCTTGATCCTTATACTATTCATGGACAAGATGGTTTGATTGATGATGAAGGCTATGTGTTAAATGATGAAACCATTGAGGTGCTATGCAAACAAGCGATTTCCCATGCTGAAGCGGGTGTGGATATCGTCGCACCATCAGACATGATGGATGGACGCATTATTCAGATTCGTATGGCTTTGGAGGAGTATGATTTCCCTCTGGTTAGTATTTTGTCCTATTCGGCTAAATATGCCAGTTGCTTTTACGGTCCTTTTCGCGATGCAGTTGGTTCCAGTGGTAATTTAGGAAAAAGCACAAAGGATAACTACCAAATGGATTCAGCCAATGGCAAAGAGGCATTGGATGAAATTGCTTTGGATATTGATGAAGGAGCGGATATGGTTATGGTTAAACCTGGAATGCCGTATTTGGATATTATTAGCCGTGCTTCTGGGCAATTCAATGTGCCAATTTTTGCCTACCAAGTCAGTGGTGAATATGCGATGTTGCAATCGGCTATTGATAACGGATTTTTGGATGAGAAAAAAGCCATTTTGGAATCTCTTTTATGTTTTAAAAGAGCAGGGTGCGATGCTATTTTAACCTATTATGCTGATCGTGTTTTAAGTTATTTGAATGAAAAGTAAGCATTATAAACTTGCCTTGTTTGGACAACCTGTTAACCACAGTTTGTCGCCAGCCATTCATCAGCAATTTGCCAGTCAGTTTGATTTGTCTATTCAATACTACTTAATCGATGTCGGTGCACAACATCTTGAAAATAAAGTGTTGGAATTTTTTAAATCAGGTGGTTATGGTGCCAATGTCACTTTGCCATATAAACAACAAGTAATGAAATATGTTAAATATAACAGTAAATTAGCTCAACAAGCTCAAGCAGTTAATACGATTTATTGCGATGAAAATAACTTTTTGCGTGGTGACAATACAGACGGTATTGGTTTTATTAATGATTTAAAAAAGCGTTGTGATTTTGATTGTCAAGATAAGAAAATTCTGATTTTAGGAGCCGGTGGAGCCACGCAAGGTATTGTGCCTGCAATTTTGTTGCAGTCACCCAAAGCGATGACTATTGCAAACAGAACGTTAAAGAAGGCACAGAATATTGCGGTATCAGAAAACTCTCTGGCAGTAACATTTGATGAGCTAAATCAACTGGATGAATCCTTTGATTTAATCATTCATTCCAGTTCTTTAGGGCATCAAGGAAAAACACTTGAGTTCTTGCCTCATCATTTTCACGACCAAACCCTTTGTTACGATTTAAGTTATGCCAAGGCTGCTTTGCCATTTATGGAATTTTGTCATTCTATTGGTGTTCAATCAACATGCGATGGTTTGGGCATGTTGATTGAACAAGCCGCTTGTGCTTTTTATCTGTGGTTTGGTTTGCAACCCAACACCGATGATATTCTTAGAGACCTTTGCATAACTATATGGCGAAAGAAAAAATAGAGAAAATTTGCCAGATTGAGTTAAAAATTGAAGGTAATAACCAGTTATTGGCGAGATTTTTAGCGAAAATCTGGTGAATTTAATCATTTTTTACTCGTCACTATAATTATGCAAAGGTCTCTCTTATTTAAAACTCGAAACGTGCGCCAAGAGCAATGGTGTCGCGGTTAAAGCCTTCCCAACCAAATACTTTTGAATATTGAAGGTAGACTTGTCTGCCATGAGCAGCTACAAAGGTAAGACCAATTTTTGCTGTACTGTAACTGCTGTCATTGAAATTGACAGGAGTTTCGAAAAATTCACCAGCAGGCATACCTGAAATACGCATAAGTACAACATCTGAGTTTTGGTTTTCATTGATGAAGTTATAATTAAAAGAAGGGATAAGAACACCTTTGCTTAAGCTGATGGCTTTACTTGCTTGTAGACCTAAAGTCGTTCGGTTAGTTTTAAAATTTTGCTCGCTAAATCCAACATTAAAAGAAGGCGCTCCTGTTTCTACAAAAGCATCCACAGTTGTCTTGTTGTATTCGTAACTGATAGAAGGAGTAAATAACCAACCATTCATGCTATTAAATTGATAACCACTTGATATTATATAGGAATCTTGAGTCCCTTGTGTAGACCCTTTGACTCTTAGGTCGGTTACATTTCCTCCCAAGGTAAAGTTGACAGTACGTGCCTGTTCAAAATCGGGTGAGCCATGACTTAATCGAGCATCAACGTAGAAATTATCATTAATGTTATAAGACCCATAAGCCGAATAAGTTGTTGCTGTGGAACTGGTGGAGGCATTTATTGTTGCCTCTGAATCAAAGTTAGAGCGACCAATAGCCAGTCCAACAACACCTTTATTATTAAAACGGTAATCAATACCAGCGGTAAAACTATTGGTGTCGAAGTCAAAACCTTCATCGGATGCATCCGAATAACGGTAATCGCCATTGGAAAACTGTCCGTTGATAAAAAATCCCCACGGGGAGACTAATTGAGGTGTGTTAGATGAATTATCAGCCAAGTACCCAAGAGCTGAAATAGGTAAATCAGTACCATTTATTGTTATGGCTATGGAATTAACGCCCGCTCTGACTTGTGACATTCTTGAAGCTAGATTGGCTTGTTGATTGGCAATAATTTCGGCAGAAGTTCGCGCAGATTGCACAACTTCTCGCGGACGCAATCGCGTTAATACACGCTTAACACCATCACCATCATTTTCTAACGCGGCAAAATACAATAAGTCGCAGTTTCCGCCCATTCCTGTTTGAAAATTTTCTTGCGTTCCGCAATAAGCTGATAATGCACCGAGCATTTGTTGAAAACGTCCAGCATCGCTGCCTAAGGCAGAGGCTAAGGCTTGTGCATACTCTTCTTGCGTTGGAATATTTCCCGCAGTTTGAGCCAGTCCATTACTAATAAACAGAGTGAATGAAAGTGCAAAACTAATTATAATTTTCATGTATGTTCCCCAAAATAATTTTAATAATCTAAAATTATAACCATTTTTTATATTATTAATAGTTTATAGAGAATAAAAGTGAATGCATTATTAAGAATATGAGCGGCTATCGCAGGTACAATACTTTTAAAGTAAAGAGTCAACCAACAATATAATGCAGAAGCAATAAACAGTGTGGGCCATTGTTCATAGGAGTCATGCAAAAGTGTAAAAATTATGGATACCATAACGGAGGCAAGAAATTTATTCATGTAACGGGTTAAAGAGTGCAATAAAATACCTCTTAATACTATTTCTTCAATCACTGGAGCAAAAATCACCATAGAAATAAAAGTAATTAATTGATTAGGATGATTGGTAGTCCATTCTTCTGCTTCTAAAAACAAACTGTTTTGTAGTAAATATATTTGGTATAAATAATCAGATACCCACAGTAATATGCCGATGAGTAAAGCGATCATGATTGCTTTTGAGCTTGTTTGGCTAAAGCCCATAACTGAATGAATGGTTGGTGGTTTTATACTTTTTGTAACAATCGCAGAGAAGATTAATATAACACCATAAGATGCTGCTAAAATATAAATTTCATTATTTGGATAAGGAGAAATCTGCAAATAATGAAAAGTCCACAACAAACAATAATCCACAGCAATTATGGATAGGATTAAAATAATAACTTGAAAAATGCTGTATTGTCTTTGCATAGAGTTTAGTTGGGTAGTCCACAAAAGTAAAGCCAGGAAAACCTGGCTTTACTCAATACTTCATTAGACGTGTGTGTGGGATGGGTTGTCTAATGAAGTAAAGCTCAAATTCGGTGTATAATTCCCCACACAAAATTAAGCTTAAAATATTTAGTGATTGCCGTATAGCTTACTCAGAAACAGAGTTAAAATCAATATTATTATGCAGGCTTAATAAATTAAAATTAAATTTTCTTGCGACTATTTATCGAATGAGTAGTCTTATAGGGTGAATACTATCAATACAGAATAAAAAGTGTGAGCTATTTTAAAGCAATAATTGACGAACTAACATTTAAAGCTGCCAAGAAAAACAAAACGGCTGCGCAAAGAAAAATATATGATTTGTATAGTCGTCCTGTGTATAACTTGAGTTTAAGGATGCTTAATAATGAAGCGGATGCACTGGATATAACCCAAGATGTTTTTATTAAAGTGTTCTTAAAAATTAACCAGTGTAAGTCAATTGATTTTTTTGGGGTTTGGGTAAGGAAAATCACCATCAACCTGTGCTTGTCATTTGTAAAGAAAAATGCCAAGCTAATAACAAATATTAACTTCAAAGAAAAGACTGTTACTTCTAACCTGATAGAAATTACTTCCAGTTTAGAGTATGCATTGAGCCAATTGCCTCAAGTATCGCGAACCGTATTGTGGTTGTATGAAGTCGAAGGCTTAAGTCACCAAGAAATAGCAGACAATTATGGTAAAACAGTGAGTTTTTCAAAAACACACTTATCTCGAGCTAAGTCATTAGCTTTATCTTATTTAACAACAAAAGGTGGTGGTTATGAAGCCATTAAATGAACAAAATATAACGCAGCAACTCAATGAGTTGCCACAAAAAGAATTGCCAAAGGATCTCTTTGCTGATATTCAACTAGGTTTGAATAAACACAGTTATACTAAAAGGCACCAGATGCTTTCATTGTTGTCAATCACTGCAGTGCTAATAATGTCAGTTGTATTTTTCAATCAAAAACAAAATCTTGATAAAAAAGATTATATGATTGAAGCACTGGTAAAACGCACCATCTTGTTAGAACAATTGGTTGCCAATGAAACACCCAAATATACGCTTGAAGGCTCGGTTATAACGGAAAAAATAGCTAACTTGGAGTTGTGGTTAGAACAATTAGATAAAGATATACAGCAAACAAAGGATAAAAAAATTCTGTCAGAATTAATGGCAGCAAAAGTGGATATTTTAGGTAACTTGGTGTTGTTGCAGCGAAAAATAAACCAAAAACCAAACTATCAAAAAATTAAACCCTACATAATTTAAAAGGTGAAAAATATGAAAGTTAAACTAAAAATACTCAGTGCATTATTATTGACAGCATTAAGTGCTGCAACAATCGCACAAAACAATAAAAATATTGAAGTCACAATCGATGATAATAATGGCGTTATGACAAAACACGTTACTGTTAACGGAGTTGAGCTTGATGAAGCGGGCATTGCCGAGTTAGAAGCTGATGAAAATGTAAAAATAATTCATCTTGAAGGTATAGATGCTCAAGTGGGCGATACCATGACACTTGCAATTAATGATGGTCATGTTAGTTCTGACAATATAGAAGTTAGCATTAATACCGATGGTGATAAAGTCACAAAAACAGTCATTATGAATGGAAAAAAGCTAAGCGCAGAAGAAATTGCAGAGCTTGAAGCCAGTGGTCAAATGAAAACATTTGATTTGGGAGCAGCAAATGGTCAAATGGAAAAAATGATTTTTATTAAAGCTGATGACGATGAGAGTTCACTTAATGAACAAGTTAAAATTATTGCAAAAAAATTGCATTTTGATTCAAGCAATAGTGCAACCATGGGTTTTATGGCAACTATTAAAGATGATGGTTGGCATGTCGTTTCAGTTGTTGCAAATTCAGGCGCTGCAGATGCGGGTTTAAAAGCAGGTGATGTTATAACAAAGATGGGTGATATTGATTTAACTCAATCAATTGAAGATGTACAAGAAATAATAGAATTAACCCAATGGCAAGTTGGAGAAGTGGTGGAAGTAGAATTTATTCGTGATAATCAAGTGCAGTCTGTTTCAGTCGAAGCGCGAAAAAATGACTCTGCAGATTTTGTAATGAGCAATAAGAGTAACCATTCAATGCTTATGCTCAAGGGTAATGAGCTCAATGATTTATCTAAAACGATATCCGTGATGGTTTCAAATAATAATCACGATTTTAACTTTAATGAGGAGGATATTAATATGATTTTCCCCGAACATTTAAAAGACATTAAGGTTTTTATCGCACAAGGACAAAGCACATCCGATTTATTAGGAAAAAATCATAAATTATCCACCCTAAGCAAAGGTTTGTCATCCTATTTCAAAACACAAGGCGGTGTATTGGTTTTAGAAATTGATCAGGATAATGTATTTTCTCTTCAGGAAGGGGATGTTATTAAACGCATTAATGGAACCGACGTAAAAGCCCCCAAAGACGTAATCAAAGCATTATTAAAATCAGAAAACCAACAAGATATAGAAATAAAAATTGTCAGGCATAAACGAAACAAAACACTGAAATACAATAAATAACTTGAATTCATAAAAGCTTAAAGTTAATATACGCAACCTCGAAATCATCCCTTGATTTTGAGGTTGTTTTGTTTCAGGCAAGCAACTAAATACCAATTCAGATTGGGGCTCGTAGCTCAGGGGGAGAGCACCTCGTTGACATCGAGGGGGTCGGCAGTTCGATCCTGCCCGAGCCCACCAACTTTTTTGTACTTTATATCACGTCATAAGTTTCCAATCTCAATCTAAAAAAATCACTCACTTATAATCCATAAACTCGTATTTTATTTAAATTGACCTTGAAAACTTCTAACGCAATCTAAAGCACAAAAATCACGGCAATAAAGCAGCCTAATCTCAATCTAAAAAAATCACTCACTTATAATCCATAAACTCGTATTTTATTTAAATTGACCTTATCGCACTACTCATCGAATCTAAACAGCAAAATCATTGTAATAACCGCATCCAATCTTTATAGTAACACGTCATTGCGAGGAGGAACGACGTGGCAATCTTTTGAGGATTAGCCTTTTTTGAATCGAACCAGACTTGATGAGATTGCCACAGTCGTCCCTCCTTCGCAATGACTAGACCTTGTTTAAAAAATGCTATTCCATGGATTGTATAAATATCTCTCAAATTAATGGACAATAAAAAACCCCTAAATAATTAGGGGTTTTGGAAGGTTAATTTGTGATAACTTAACCATGGTGTTCATTGCCATCATGAACGTGCCCATGTTCAAGTTCTGTTTTTGTTGCTTCACGAACGCCAGTGACTTCAACTGCAAAGTTTAATTGAAAGCCAGCTAATGGGATGGTTGTTATCAATCATAACATCACCACCAACGACTAATATAATCCATAAACTCGTATTCTATTTAAATTGACTTTGTGGCACTACTCATCGAATCTAAACGGCAAAACCATTGTAATAACCGCATCCAATCTTTATAGTAACACGTCATTGCGAGGAGGAACGACGTGGCAATCTTTTGAGGATTAGCCTTTTTTGAATCGAACCAGACTTGATGAGATTGCCACAGTCGTTCCTCCTTCGCAATGACTAGCCCGTATATTTCATAGGCTCGCTATAATTTTAATATATCATATTGATATTAAAGGGAAATATAGATGTATTGAAAATGTACACTTTGTAACCATATTCGCTATGCAGTTTTTAGAAAAATTTCAGCGGTCATTTTGCCCGATTCACCTGCAAACGTAAGAATAAACCTTGTTTAAAAAAGGTCATTCCATGGATTGTACAAATATCTCTCAAATTAATGGACAATAAAAAACCCCTAAATCTATAGGGGTTTTATTTGGAATATAAGTTATTTAAAACTTAACCATGGTGTTCATTGCCATCATGAACGTGCCCATGTTCAAGTTCTATTTTTGTTGCTTCACGAACGCCAGTGACTTCAACTGCAAAGTTTAATTGAACGCCAGCTAATGGATGGTTGTTATCAACCATAACATCACCACCAACGACTAATATAATCCATAAACTCGTATTTTGTTTAAATTGACCTTGAAAACTTCTAACGCAATCTAAACGGCAAAACCATTGTAATAACCGCATCCAATCTTTATAGTAACACGTCATTGCGAGGAGGAACGACGTGGCAATCTTTTGAGGATTAGCCTTTTTTGAATCGAACCAGACTTGATGAGATTGCCACAGTCGTTCCTCCTTCGCAATGACTAGCCCGTATATTTCATAGGCTCGCTATAATTTTAATATATCATATTGATATTAAAGGGAAATATAGATGTATTGAAAATGTACACTTTGTAACCATATTCGCTATGCAGTTTTTAGAAAAATTTCAGCGGTCATTTTGCCCGATTCACCTGCAAACGTAAGAATAACTAGGTTTCTCGGCGAATCGAACAAACTGACTCACTGAAATTATCCTAAAATTCTGCATTCCTATGAAATATACGGGCTAGAGCTTGTTTAAAAAATGCTATTCCAAAATTAATGGACAATAAAAAACCCCTAAATAATTAGGGGTTTTGGAAGGTTAATTTATGATAACTTAACCGTGGTGTTCATTGCCATCATGAACGTGCCCATGTTCAAGTTCTGTTTTTGTTGCTTCACGAACGCCAGTGACTTCAACTGCAAAGTTTAATTGAAAGCCAGCTAATGGATGGTTGTTATCAACCATAACATCACCACCAACGACTAATATAATCCATAAACTCGTATTTTATTTAAATTGACCTTGTGGCCACTACTCATGGAATCTAAACGGCAAAACCATTGTAATAACCGCATCCAACCTTTATAGTAACACGTCATTGCGAGGAGGAACGACGTGGCAATCTTTTGAGGATTAGCCTTTTTTGAATCGAACCAGACTTGATGAGATTGCCACAGTCGTTCCTCCTTCGCATTGACTAGACCTTATTTAAAAAAGGTCATTCCATGGATTGTACAAATGTCTCTCAAATTAATGGACAATAAAAAACCCCTAAATCTATAGGGGTTTTATTTGGAATATAAGTTGTTTAAAACTTAACCGTGGTGTTCATTGCCATCATGAACGTGCCCATGTTCAAGTTCTGTTTTTGTTGCTTCTCGAACGCCAGTGACTTCAACTGCAAAGTTTAATTGAACGCCAGCTAATGGATGGTTGTTATCAACCATAACATCATCACCAACGACTTCCTTTACTTTAACAACTGTCATTTGTCCATCTGGAGTTTGTCCTTGAAATTGCATGCCCGCTTCAATGTCCATATCTGGTGGGAACTGCGTGCGAGGCACTTTGTGAATAAGAGCTTCGTTGTATTCACCATAAGCGTCTTTTGGATCAATTTGCACGTCAAAAACATCGCCTTGTGCTTTGTCTATTAATGCATTTTCTAGTCCTGGAATGATATTGCCTTTTCCAATTAAAAAGCTAAATTTACCATCTTCAGATTTGTCGATGATGTTATTGTCGTTGTCTGTTAAAACATACTTAATGCTTGCAACGTGATCGTTTTGAATTTTCATTAATGTTTTCTCTAGTAAATAATTTTTATTAGTGCTGAAAAAATCAGCACTAACTTAATTTATGGGTTATCTGCTTTTATTCAAGTCTTTTATGACCGCAGCTAAAAATCGAGCCGCTTCTCCACCTGTTACTGCACGATGATCAAAGGTTAAAGATAAAGGAATCATGCGATGCACTTCAAACCCACCAAGAACTGGAACCACTTCATTTAGCAGTTTTCCAGCAGCCATAATGGCTACACAAGGCGGTGTGATAACAGGAGTGGCATAACGACCCGCAAAGACGCCAAAATTTGATAACATGATAGTAAAATCCTTCATGTCTTCTGGAGGAATACTGCGTGTTTTAATTTGTTCTTTAATTTTATTCATGCCTTGGCGTACCTGTACGGCATCACGCTGATCACAATTACGCATAGTTGGTACAAATAAACCATCCGGTGTATCAACGGCTATACCGACATCCACATGTGAAATATTGCGTTTGGCTAATTTATCCCCATCGAACCAAGCATTTAGTGCGGGTTGTGCTTCAACGCCTTTAACTAATGAACGAATCAAGCGAGCCGTAATGTCTTCACCAGGTTGCCATTTATGAATATCGGCATCATCCATTAAGGTAGTGGGTACTATTTTGGCATGGGCATCAGCCATGATTCGTGCCATTGCACGACGAGTGCCTTTGACTTGCTGCCATTCACCAGAAATCGTTTGAGTGGCAACAGTCTCTGAAATTTTGGGTTTATGCACCACAACACTGGGTTGCACTACTTGGTGTTGTTTGGGTTCTGAGATATGAGCCTGTTGAGTTGCAGCCGAAGTTTGTGATGACTGTGATTGTGTTTGATGGGTGAGCTTTATGTCACTTGGGCGAATAACACCCCCCGCACCAGTGGCAACCACATCATTTAAATTCACTTTAAGTTTTTTAGCTAAGGCTTTAACAGCAGGGGCAATTTTAATATTGCCTATACTGGAAATGTCACTGACAACTTTATTACTGGATTCCATTTCACCAACCACAGTTCCGCTGTCATTATCGTTGGCAAGTTCAGCTTTTGATGGTGGGTAGTTCTGTTCTGGCATTTTGCTCGTTGGCAAAGTGCTATCAAGTTCATCAATTAAATTTTCAATATCGTTTTGTAATTGCGTTGGCGAATCATTTGCAGGAGCTGCATTTTGTGTTGTGTCTTTGGTTTGCACGCCATCAAACTCAACAAGTACAGCTCCAGTATCAATAACATCACCAGGTTGACCGTATAATTTGGTGATAACTCCTGAATAAGGGCAGGGGACATCAACAACTGCTTTGGCTGTTTCCATGGAGACCATTGGCTGGTCTTCTTGGACTGTATCGCCTTCTTTTACATGCCATTCAACGATTTCTGCATCGGGCAAACCTTCACCTAAATCGGGTAAGTTAAATAATTTCATGAGACCTCCATCACTTCGTTTACAGCCTTGAGTATGCGATTAACTGTTGGCATGTATTTCTTTTCTAATTTAAATAATGGCATAATTACATCATAACCAGCGACTCGTTTTATTGGAGCCATTAGGGAATATAAGCTGTTTTCTGCCAAAGTAGCGGCAATTTCTGACGCAACGCCACAATGTTTTGGTGCTTCTTGAATAATAACACAACGACCAGTCTTTTTGACAGAATCCGCTATGGTTTCGTGGTCAATTGGGCTAACTGTTGCGACATCGATAACTTCAGCGGAAATGCCTTGTTTTTCAAGAGCTTCTGCGGCTTCTAATGTTTCTTTAATCATTGAACCCCAAGTGACAAGTGTAATGTCGTTACCTTCACGCAATTCAAAGCACATGTCTAAGGGAAGTTCTTCGCCATCATCAACCACTTCTTCTTTTACCAAACGGTAAATGCGTTTGGGTTCTAAAAACAACACCGGATCAGGGTCGCGAATGGCGGCTAACAATAAACCATAAGCCCGAGAGGGAGATGAGGGAATTACGACACGGATTCCTGGCGTATGAGCAAACATGGACTCAATGCTCTCTGAATGATGTTCGGGAGCATGTATGCCGCCTCCGAAGGGTGCGCGAATAACAAGTGGGCAGCTTAAACGTCCACGTGTGCGATTTCTCATGCGAGCAGCGTGGCAGACTATTTGTTCAAACATGGGGAAAATAAAGCCCATAAATTGGGCTTCGGCAACAGGCTTCATGCCTTGTGTTGCCATTCCAACTGTCATTCCTGCAATCATTGCTTCGGCAAGAGGAGTATCAATTACACGGTTCTCGCCAAACTTTTGTGCTAGTCCTGATGTGGCACGAAAAACACCACCGTTAATACCAACATCCTCACCAAGAACCACAACATTTTTATCGTGCTCTAATTCGTAATTTAATGCCAAAGATACGGCTTCAACCATTGCTAATTTTGCCATTATTTATTCTCCTCTTCTAAAGCAAGTGCATAAGCTCGTTGTTCTGCTAAGTCGTGTGGTAACTCTGCGTACATGTAGTCGAACATATCGGATACAGGCAGTTTTGAAGCACTTTGGTATTCTTTTACCGCGGCTTCTACTTTAATGGCACAATCTTCCATTAATTTGTTTTCTTGTTGAACGCTCCATTGATTATTGTCCATTAGGTATTGCCTTAAGCGTAAAATAGGTTCAAAACGCCTGGCATCTTCTACCTCTTGATCAGGACGGTAGCGACTGGCATCATCTGCGGTCGTGTGATCACCTAAACGGTAAGTGATAGCCTCAATTACAGTTGCACCTTCGCCGTTTCTTGCACGATCTAGCGCTTTTTTAACTTCATGATGAACAGCTAATAAATCATTTCCGTCGACTTGAATACTAGGTAAACCTCCTGCAATGCCCTTTTGTGCTAAAGTTTCGCCGCTGGATTGTTTTGCACGTGGAACTGAAATTGCCCAACCATTATTGATTATTACAAAAACCATGGGCAATTTGAACGCACTGGCTGCATTAATTGCTTCCAAAAAATCTCCTTTAGAACTTCCACCATCGCCAATAACAGATAGAGTGCACCTGGCTTCTTTTCTTAATTTAAACGCAAGTGCTGCACCAGCAGCGTGTGTGTTTTGGGTTGCTATAGGAACACACCAAGCAAAGTCATGGGGAGGGCCTGAAAAATTACTGCCACGTTCATCTCCACCCCAATAGAGTAAAACCTCTGACATTTTGACGCCACGGACAAACTGCACACCGTATTCTCGATAGGCTGGTGCAAAAACATCTTCGTATTTCATGGCAGAGCCAATTCCAACATGAACAGCTTCGTGCCCTAAAGATGAGGCATAAGTGCCTAATTTTCCAGTTCGTTGTAAAGAAATGGCTTTGGCATCAAACACGCGTGTCAAGACCATGGTTTTATATAATGATTTAATTGTTTCAAAGTCCTTTGCGATAGGAGGAATTGCCTCTCCCGTCAGTGTCCCATTTGGTGATAAGTATTGGATGTATTCAACACTAAAAGATGCTACTGTTGTCACTCTTATATTCTCCAGGAATTTGTTAGTAAAAATGGTGGTCTTAAATTAAGCGATGTATGTCATACCCTAATTTAAGATTTATTGTTGTTTTTCTGGTGTGATATTATAGAATACCTGAGAATTAATTTCTCAACTAATTTTTTGTCTTTTCACTAAAATGATTTATCTGATTTGCCAAATTTGCTAATGTGAAACAACTTGATGAATAAAACTAAGCTTGAAAGTTCTTCTGCAATAATTGATTTTTTGTTATCTCAACCTGAAGTCAAAACTGTAAATGTGCCAAAAAAAACTACCGTTGCGTTTGAAGGAACGCTATGTCAGTCATTTAATTTCTTACTGTCTGGCAAAATAAAAGTTTTTAAAATTTCAGAAAGTGGCAAGCTTTTAACTTTATATTACATCAATAAAAATGAAGGTTGTATCTTGACTGCAGCATCGATTGTAAATAAGGTTCCCATTCCTGCGATGGCTGAAACGATAACAGATTGTCAAGTGTTATCAATTCCATCTGGTTGTGTTGAAAATTATTTTGAAGAAAGTAAGGTGTGGCGGAGGTTTGTTTTTTCATTATTGACCCAAAAAATGGCGGGTTTGGTCGATGTTGTAAACGATTTGGCTTTTCATCACTTGGACGAACGATTATATGATTGGCTTATTAATAACCATGAAAATCAAGTAGTCAATTTAACCCATCAAGAAATTGCAGATCAACTTGCTAGTACCCGTGAAGTGATAAGTCGCAGCTTGAAATTTATAGAGAAAAAGGGAAAGATCAAACTTTCTCGTGGAAAAATCACCCTTATGTAACAATTGTTACAGACCATCATTAGTAAACCCTGCATAATCTATCCTTTAATCAGAAAGTGAGAAATATTATGAAAGTCAATGTCGGATCAGCAGATAAAGTTATAAGAATTGTGGCCGGTGTCGCCGTAATAGGTTGGGGCGTATATGCTCAAAATTGGTTAGGTGCAATTGGTATAATTGTAAGCGTCAACTAAACAGCGTTATTGATATTTACAATGTTTTAAAATTCCATGGTAGAAGTTTTTCATAATCATCGACAGTTTCGACCAAAGGTAGTTTTTTGAAGATAT
>JALSLV010000071.1 GCA_026988115.1 Lysobacterales bacterium
AATGGTTTCAAATTAAGCCTAAAATCTTTAAACAAAATCCTAGCCAATTTAAACAAAGGTTGTTAAGATTAAAGTCTTCTAACAAGATGGGTTTACATCAACAACGTTGTGAAACCTGACAAATAACTATTAAATTAAACTTTTTCAAAACTATCTACATGCTTATAGACAAGCTGAGAAATCATTCTAAACCAGAGTTTCCTTTAATGAATGGAATAACCACGCGCTTGCATTGGACAGATAAGCCCTATAAATGGCATGTTAATGATGGTGAAGAAGTCTTCGTTGTCTTGAATGGACTTGTCGAAATGCAATACAAACAAGACGGTGTTATCAAATCAGTATTATTAAATATTGGTGATGTCTTTTATGCCAGTATTGGTACAGAACACATTGCTTTACCTATTGGTGAAGCACGCATTTTAGTGGTTGAGAAAGAAGGCAGCGTATAAGGATATAAATAAAGCTCTTTCGCTACGTCAAGTGTATCGCTGTGCGTGAATTGCTTTTTTTCTCTACTTCACTTCGTCCCAAATATCTTATCACCCGCATCACCTAGTCCTGGCAAGATGTAACCATTTTCATTAAGGTGTGAATCCACTGCTGCCACATATATTTCGACATCAGGATGTTTAGCAAAAACCGCATCCAAACCCTCAGGTGCAGCCACTAGAAATAAGCCAATGATGTTTTTGCAACCTTTTGCCACTAAGGCATCCAAAGTCGCAATAAAGGTTCCACCTGTGGCAAGCATTGGATCAACGACCACAACTTGGCGTTGTTCTATTTCAGGCACTAACTTTTCATAATAGGCACGAGCTTCGAGTGTTTCTTCATCGCGTTCATAACCCACCACCGATACTCTGGCATTGGGTACAACCTGCAAAACGCCATCAAGCATCCCAAGCCCTGCTCTTAAAATCGGCACTATCGTCATTTTTTTACCAGCTATTTGCTGAACTTCTGTTTCCCCAGCCCATGTTTCGATGGTTATGGTTTCAAGCGGTAAATTTTTAGTCGCTTCGTAAGTAAGCAAAGTACCAATTTCACCAGTAATTTCTCGAAATGATTTGGTGCTAATATTTTTTTCACGCAACAAACCAAGTTTATGTTGAATAAGTGGGTGTTTTATTTCATTCAATGATAACTATTTGACATAAATGCATTCAGTCAGTCATTTTAATATATTTTACCTTTCAAATATTCTATATTACTCTATTAACCTACATTAAAATATTCAATTGCACTACTTAACAATAATCGTTCTTATCCTTTCCTATAATTTTTCTTTAGCTAATAGCTTATGCAGACAATACACTGAAACAGGCAGTTATTCAGAAGCTCTTATCCAGTGCGAAGAAGATTTGCAGACTAATTCGAATAATGACAAAGGGCTGTTAATATTAACTGTAATTGATATAGCAAATGAATTAGGAAACAGAGAAAAACAGAGATTTTACCTCAAGGAGCTAAAAAACATACCATCATTTTATTCCACTCCATTATATCGATTTAAATGGAATAGTTGGAATGGAATCTTAAATTATTATAATGAGGATTTTTTATCCGCCGAAAAATATTTTTTTGAAGAGTTATCAATTGCTTTATTATCAAACAAAGAAGAATGGATAGCAAAAAGTCATAATGACTTAGGTGTTGTAGCTTATGCCAAAATGGATTTCAAAAAAGCACTCGTATATTATAAAAAAAGTTTAGTTAGCTATCTGGCGGCTAAAGACAATTACAGGTCTGGAGTTGAATACCATAATATCGGAACTGTATACCTTCTATTAGAAGACTATGAGAGTGCATATAATTACTTTACTCAGGCATTAAAATATTACACTCAACATAAAAATAGCACCAATAATGATATTAAGATTAAAAAACAAATTAAACACGCCTATGAGTCGTTATTAAGAGTTAGCTTGAAACAAAATGACACCAAAAATGCCGACAAATTCGGGGAACTAGTTCTACTACTTGAAGCAAATAGCCAAAGTTCAATAGATAGCACTCATTATATTTTAGATTTTACACGGTTGTACCTTTCTAAAAACCAACCTGATTTAGCTGAATATTTTTTAAAAAAAGCATTAAAAACAAATCTAAATCTAAATCAAGGGAAAGCTTTTAATATTGACATCAGTTACTTAACTGCCAAGCTTTACCAAGTTAAAAACCAAAAAAAGAGAGCTATTGCTGAACTCAAATCTGGATTAACTAAGATAGAGGACACTAATTATATTGCATTATCTGATTATAATTATTTATTGTCAGATTTGCATAAACTTTCTCACCCTGCCAAATCATTAGAGTATTTAAAAATTTATCACAAACATAGAGAAAAACTTCTTCAACAAAAATACAACTCAAGTATAAAAGCAATTCAGTTTGAAATTGAGACAAAAAAAATTGAAAACGAACTGAACTTAGAAAAAATTGAGAGAATTTCATCTGATTTAAAAAATAAAACACTCAGTAATAATTTCTTGTTTTTAATATTAATTACGATAATTTTATTAACGGCTTTTATCAGTTTATATCTTGAGAAACAACGTGAAAAAAAAATATTTTTAAATAAAATCAAACAACATAAACAACAACTAATTTTAATGAGTAAAAATAGAGTACAGCAAGAATTTGAAAGTATTGTAACCAAGCAACTTGATAAAACTGAATTTTGCAAACACCTCGTTAAAACAATGAATGATGCACTAAATATTTGGGAAGTCCACACCAATACAAATCGGATTGAATTAGCAGATAAAAGTAAAATTTGGACGGTATCAATTGATGATGGAACTTTAAGAACACGTTCTTTAGATAAATACCTATCTTTTGATAAAATCCCCAAAAATCCTAGATGGCGAAGTGTAGTAAGAACCTGTCATTTTATTTTATCAGACTCTAGCATTGAAAAATCGCATAGAAACAAGCTAGAAACGGACCTTTCTAGCTTGTTAAAAATGGTTCAAAGACTATAATTTATAAAAGCATTAACTCTTCATTCTTCTGGCAATACCGCCAAATGAGGAACAACACATTTAAAAGTTACATCATCAAAGAATTCAAATGTAGTTAAGGCGTGATTCTCATGCAGTACTGGCGCAGAATAAGGTGGTTGATCGATTAACTTATATATTATAAAACCATCATATAAATCATAAAATGGAATTAAAAAATCAATGTCATGGTATATTCCAGAGTGGGAGAGTTTATAGTTATTGCAAATTCTGTTTGAACCAATGAGTGCTTTTAAAATATTAATATTTCTATAAAACAGGCCTGTTTCTCCACCAATAACATTAATCCCCAAAATGATTGGGTGTCTCGTTTGTTGATGATCATGCTTATTTATCACTACAGGCAATGCTATGCAGTCATCAACACCTCGTTTATCAATACAGTTATTTAATACGGGCAACTCTTTTTCTAAAACATCTGAATTATTATAATGTAGATCTCTAGAGTATTTACTGGGCTTAATTGCATTTTCGAGGTGAACAACACCAGTCATGTCCACAGTTACTTCATTGATAAATTCTTTTGACATACTAAATGTCTTATCCACTCCACCTTCTTGTACAAACTCAAAACCTAAGAACCCAGAAGAGTTTATATAGACATCTGTCCACAAATTATCAGCTAGTGTAATTGTTGAGGAAAGTAGTATAACAAGAAATAATGGAATCTTTTTCATAATTGAGTTCTATAGTTTTTAAGATTTACAAATTATCTCAATAATTTACTATAACTACAATATTATCAAACATAAAATTATGGTAAAAACTGGTAAAAGTAAAACTATTTACATATATATCAATGCCTTATATAAATGGAGGGTTTGAACCAAAGTGAATTTATATAAAAATTCACTATACTAAACAACAGTTAGGCAGCTGCATAAAATGCAACTGCCACATTGAATCAATTAGTATGGCACCATTCAGGAGCACCGTCTAACTCCCAAACAGGTGATGAAATAATTGCATTTAATTCAGACCCATATTGATTCTGACAAGCAATTAATGTAGAGGTTCCAATCACTTTAATATAATGATAATGATGACCACCAGGACTAGTAGCAATACTTTGATATGGAATTCGTGCAATATAGTTACTGCGTGGCGTAGGACCGACATCTATAACTTTGCCTATACCTATATATCTTGCACTAAATGCTGTTGACATCACTAAACTAAATATAACTGATAATAATATTTTTTTTTTCATTCTATATCTCTCTATAAGTATCCCATACATGTGGCATGAGAATGTAATCAATTCAATTGAATTGAGTTTGCAAAATGCCAGCACACTATAAAATAAAACCGCCAAATTAAGTGGGAATCTTCGGGGTAAAACTGGATAAAACACCTGTCTATGAAAAATACCATCAAATTCAACCCATTGTTATATAACATATTCTTGTTACTTTACCAATATTGTCCATAATTTTTTCACTAAGTCAGATTGTTGTTAATTAATATTTAATAGCATTTTACAAACCATCATCTGATTTTAAGATGAATGATAGATGATGTTTAACTATTACCCAAATTCCGATATAGAGAACACGATTAAAGCAAAACTCATTGATACACCTAGAAAACCAATAAAAAGATTCATCACCAATAAGGTGACTTTAGTTTTTCTTAGTTTCCTATGTATATCAAGCAATTGCACTCTAAAACGCGTTTCTATATCGGGATTAAGGTATTAATGAGAAAACAAAACTTTTAATTTTAATGGTGGCTGTGTAATGGTCAAGTTTTATCGGAGACATTTTTAGCCACATTTCCTTAATTCGGAGTCTGTAAATAATCCACAAGCAGCAATAAACATAGAAAGATGGTATTATCTTGTAATAATTGGAGGCGAATCAACCACAAAAGTTCTTAAAGGAGTATTTTCATCTGGAAAAGTTTTTATTGAAGTTAGGACTATAGAATATGGAGGTGGGGACTCAGTATTACCTTGGGAAGGAGGGCAGGGTGTCATTATATTTATGAAAATGATATTGACAATGCAAATGAATTATACGGTATTAGTTATAATCCAGCATTTCCAATCAATGTTATTGATATAACCTTTAAAGAAAGTAATAAATTTGTTTCTAATCAAACCAGAGCAACGTTTACTCTGGTTTGGATTTACGTGTATAAATAATAATTATTTACTTCGTCCCAAATATCTTATCACCCGCATCACCTAGTCCTGGCAAGATGTAACCATTTTCATTAAGGTGTGAATCCACTGCTGCCACATATATTTCGACATCAGGATGTTTAGCAAAAACCGCATCCAAACCCTCAGGTGCAGCCACTAGAAATAAGCCGATGATGTTTTTACAACCTTTTGCCACTAAGGCATCCAATGTCGCAATAAAGGTTCCGCCTGTGGCAAGCATTGGATCAACGACCACAACGTGGCGTTGCTCAATTTCAGGTACTAACTTTTCATAATAAGCACGAGCTTCGAGCGTTTCTTCATCACGTTCATAACCCACAACCGAAACACGCGCATTGGGTACAACCTGTAAAACGCCATCAAGCATACCAAGACCTGCTCGCAATATAGGAACAACAGTTAATTTTTTACCCGCAATTTGTTGCACTTGAGTTTGCCCTGCCCATGTATCGATGGTTATGGATTCAAGCGGTAAATTTTTAGTCGCTTCGTAAGTAAGCAAAGTGCCAATTTCACCAGTAATTTCTCGAAATGACTTGATACTAATATGTTTTTTACGCAACAAACCGATTTTATGTTGCACTAAGGGGTGTTTGATTTCATGAATTGGCATAATTATATTTAACAATGTAAAGTACTGCTATTATAATGCAATAATGAAAATATCCACCTATCAAATCAGTGAAGCGGTCGAATTTAACGACTATAAACGTGGGAAAAATTATTTCTTGCAAAGTAAAGTTCTCTCCTATGAAATTCGAGAAGAGACAGGCTATTCCTTAATTCTACATTCAAAAGTCAAAGGCAGTTATAAAAGTCACTACATTCAAGATATTGTTATCAACCAAAGTTTGTTAGGCGATGATATTGAGATTGATGGTGATTGCAGTTGCCCTGTTGGCTATAATTGCAAACATGTTGTCGCAACTTGTTTTCAATTCCAATACGATTCTACCCGTAATTCACCTAAAAACACAACGAGCAATCAACAAGACATGACAACTAGCCTAGTTGATAAGTGGATAAAAGACACCCTAGCCAAGCAAAATAACAACAGCATACCTATAACCACACAAAACAGCGAAGACTTTATTCTATACCGTTTATTTGAAAATAAAAATAGCGATGATTTGAAAATATACCGCTCGCGTATTCTTAAAAATGGCAAAGTTGGCAGAGGTAGCATGGTCAATTTTAGCTCATTCAATTATGCGCACAATGATATATTGGATGCACAGGATGAACGCGTACAAGAGATTATTAATGCCACGGACAACTCGTATTATTACTACACAATAAAAGGCACTGTTGGTAATCTTTTAATTAAATCCTTAATTAAAACAGGGCGTTGTTTTTACCAAAAATCCAATCAGGCCCTGAAATTTAATCCCAAAACAATCTCCCCAACTATCTATTGGGGAAAAAGCGATAGCAAACATAAACAACTGCAAATTGATTTTGGTCTAGGAAAAAGCACAATGATTGCAACGCAGCCCGTGTTAGTTATTGATAAAGACAGCCATGAAGTTTACCAAGTAAGCTCCGAAGTTAATTTTGCAACACTCGATGCCTTTACTCGTTCACCTGACATACCCAACACCCAAGTGGGAGCTGTTTATAAAAATTTAGCTAGCGCATTAAAAAGTGTCGAAATCGAGACCCCAAAAGATTATAAAGTCCAAACTTTAGACACAAAACCAATCCCTGCGATTACCATTTATCAAGAAGATAACAAAGATAGCGTTGGTTTTTTAATAAAATTAAATTTTCTGTACAATAATTTGTTGTGCGAATACCAACCGCGAGAACAAAAAACCCACCATTTTGAGGACGATGCCGAAACCTTAATCACACGACATTTAGCCGAAGAAAGCAAAAAACTAGAACAATTACAAGAGCTTGGCTTAATGTTAATCGATGAAGAACAAACCCACTTATGTTTTTCATTTGCGCAATCTACCCAACAAGGGTTAATGCAATGGAGTCATTTTTTAAGCCAAGATATACCACAACTGCAAGACCAAGGCTGGCAGGTAAACATTGATGACTCTTTTAAACTAAACTTCAACTCCGATGCCGAAATTGTGGTTGAAAGCGAAGAAGACACCAATGACTGGTTTTCACTGTCATTTGACATTAATGTTGATGGTAAACTTTACCCATTAGCTCCGTTGGTGAGTTCTTTAATCAATGATTACGATAATTTTGATGAGCTACCAGAAAAGCTACTTGTCAACACAGGTAACTTGCAATACATCGAATTAACAACACAAACCATACGACCCGTTTTAAAAACCCTGTTTGAATTGTTCGATAGAAAAGAGCCAAACAACGATCTAAAAATTGGTGCTTTTGATGCACACATGCTTGAAGACTTGGAAGACTCCGTCACATGGAAAGGCAGTAAAGAAATTCTCAAGCTAGCCAAAAAACTCAAAGACTTTGAAGGCATAGAAAAGGTAAAACCACCGACGTGTTTAAAGTTAGAGTTGCGCGATTACCAACAATTGGGCTTAAATTGGCTGAACTTTTTACACCAATTCAGATTTTCAGGCATCCTAGCTGATGACATGGGTTTGGGTAAAACCGTGCAAACTTTAGCGCATTTATCACGCTTGAAAGAAGATAAAAAACTCACCAAGCCCGTGCTTATAATCGTACCGACTTCATTGATTGCCAACTGGAAAAATGAAGTTAAGAAGTTTACTCCAAATTTGAATATTTTGACGCTCTATGGACTTGAGCGTAAAGCAAAGTTTAAAGACATGGCAAAAGCCGATTTAATCTTAACCACATACACACTTGTTGGCAACGATATAGAACACCACCAAAAACGTAAACACTCTTATATTATTTTGGATGAAGCACAAAAAATCAAAAACCCACGCACAAAAATGGCACGCACCATCTGTTCACTCAAGAGCGAAAACCGTTTAGCCTTAACAGGCACGCCGATAGAAAACCATTTAGGAGAATTGTGGTCAATTTTCAATTTTTTAATGCCAGGTTTTTTGCACAACCAAAAACTCTTTAATGACTATTACCGCAAACCGATTGAAAATGATTTTGATGAACAAATGCAAAGCCAGCTCAACAAACGCATCAAACCGTTTATTTTGCGGCGAACCAAAGGCGATGTCTTAACCGAATTACCCGCCAAAACTGAAATCATCAAACTCACCCAATTTGATGCCAAGCAATCCAAATTGTACGAAACCATACGCATTGCCATGAACAAAAAGGTCCGTGATGCGGTGACACAAAAAGGCGTAAACCGCTCACACATCCACATCCTTGATGCCTTATTAAAATTACGCCAAGTGTGTTGCGACCCATCGATACTGAAATTGGATGAGGCCAAAAAAGTCAAAGAATCAGCAAAACTGGATTTGTTTTTAGAGTTAATTGACGAACTCATGAGCGAAGGACGCAAAGTTTTGGTGTTTTCTCAATTCACCAGTATGCTAAGCATTTTAGAGCGTGAAATTAAAAAAAGAAAATTCAGCTACGTCAAACTCACAGGCTCATCTACCAAACGCGATAAGATTATCGACAAATTCACCAATGGCGAGGTCGATATTTTCCTTATCAGCCTCAAAGCTGGTGGTGTGGGCTTAAATTTGGTTGAAGCCGATACCGTCATTCATTACGACCCCTGGTGGAATCCCGCAGTCGAAAACCAAGCAACCGACCGTGCCCACAGAATCGGGCAAAACAAAAAGGTTTTCGTCTATAAGCTTATTGTCGAGAATACCATCGAACAAAAAATCATCGAACTGCAAAATAAAAAGAAAGCCCTGCAAGATGGCATTTACGACAAAGGCGGGAAGTTGGAAGAGAAAAAATTCAGCGGCAATGAACTGATGGAATTATTAAAAAGTTAATAATCCCATCACTGTTAGGCATTGAAAAAATTTATAATAGAGACCTTTGCATAATTATAGTGACGAGTAAAAAATGATTAAATTCACCAGCTTTTCGCTAAAAATCTCGCCAACAACTGGTTATTACCTTCAATTTTTAACTCAACCTGGCAAATTTTCTCTATTTTTTCTTTCGCCATATAGTTATGCAAAGGTCTCTAATAATTTTTTATCAATTAGGTTTCTGTGCTTGATAAGTATCGCTGTCGTAATAATTTAAATTGCCATCTTCCCAGTTGGTGAAAAATATTACACGTTTACCATCAGGACTGACGCCGCCAAGAGAGCTCATTGATGTGCCATCGTTACGTGTGAATGTATGGGTTTGGGCAAAACGGTTGACAACATTGAGGCTATAATCGGCAAAGTTAATCCTTAATGCCGCTACTTCACGGTATCCTTCTTCAACTGTACTTAAATAACACCACCCTGGGCGTTGGTAATTTCGACAGGAAACGTGTCCACCATTGTATTTTCTTGGCAATAAGCGATGGTAATAAACGTTTATAGGTTCGCCATCAACAAACTTTTGCAACCTGTGTGCCATTATGCCTTGTGGTAAGCTGAATTTAAAACTGACAAATACTTCTTCGCCATTTTGAGCGATACCCATATCGCCATGTGTGGCTTCGTCACTGAGCTGTCCAAAATAGTTGAGGTTTATGTCATAAAGCTCTAAGTTTCCACCCGTGCTAATGATAATAAAATTAGCAAGTGGTGAAACAGAAATCCAATCAAAGACTTGCGGGGCTGGTGAATCTGTCCATTCAACAAAAAGGTTACCGTTGTTACCATCAAAATCTTTTTGAGCAATAACATTATCGTTAGCTTTATCATAGACTATTGCGGTTAAATAATTTTGCCCTGTTTTTCGGGCTGCAAAGACCACAAAGTTGTCATCATAAGAGATATTGCCTTCAAATTTACCTAATGAGAACTTTTCATAATTACCTGCAAAATGATGAATGGGCGTGGCTGGGTAACTGATTAATTGATTGGCTCTGTCAATTGTGCCTTTCCAGAATTGCCCATTTGTTCCTGATAAATAGACGCCATAAAAAACATTGGGATCAACTGTTGACCATTTTTTCTCATTTAAAGCACCATTTATACTGTATAAATCATTTAAACTCCATGTATTAGTCGTCAATGGATAATTACCGCTTGGTGTTGTGAGTGGAATCTCTTGTAAGGTATTGGCATCATAAATACGGTAGTTCATCCGTATCATGGTCATATCGGCATTCCATGCTTGAGTTTTGGGATACGGGTTGTGGTTGCCTCGTGGCACTCTGTCACCGTTTCCATTAACTGTTGGCGTATCATTTTGCATTAAACGATTGGTTACACGCGTAATGCTTGTACCAAATTCTGCATCTATTGATGGAGCACCACCAAGCATGGGTTGAACCGTGGCGTTATTGGTTGCAATAGAATTAAATTGTGAGGCATTTGGATAACCTTTAATGTCGCAAAAATCTATATTGTAGGTAGTAAAAATGACACCATTACAGGGATAAGTCACATTGGCATCACCGCGAGGGTAAACGATTTGTATGCCACTGCCATCAGCATAAGGATCATCATTGCCCACTTCAAGTGCGGCATCATGGGCTGCGGTATTATTTGCATCTACAAAGGTGTATTGCATCAAGGCATCCAATGGCGCAAGTATCACTTGTTTGCTGGGATAATCCACGTTATAAGGTGCATTATCATAAGGATAATAATGGTCAAGTGCGGCATCACTGTATACTTGGTAATCCTTTTTGTTGTTAGCAATGGATTCCAACATATAATATTCGGTTAATGGAATCCGTGGATCAGTAGAATTGACATTATTAAACCCACCTAATCCGTATTGTTGAATAACCGCATTGGTGTTGTTGGGCAAATTTTGCATGTCCGCTTGCATCATATCAAAAGCAAACCACGGCTCGATAGCAAACAGAAAACGACCACTGCTGCCATAATTATACGGGGCTTTGCTGTAAATATCTAAAATCCCAAAGGTATGCCCACCACCTAAGGAGTGACCTATCACGCCAATTTTACTGGTATCCAATAACGGATTAATTGCCGCATCATTTATCATGGTATTGTAATCAGTCACTTGTGCCGATGGATTCCAATGAATCTTATCTTTAGCATAAATAACCGCAAAACCATGGGTGGCAACAAAATTCATAATAGTTTTATAACGATCAGGGTTTGTATTATTCCAACCTGGTGAGAAAAATACTACAGGGACTTTATTGGCAACACTGGCATCGCTAGGATAAAAGATGGTGGTTTCTGAGTTTGCTTCATAATAGTTTGAGACAGCATGTGTACCCGCTTGCCCAAAAGCAGCAGGAGCTGGTACAAAAACAGCAAAATCATTTATATCATTTTGCACATTGGTATCAATTCGGGGATTGTCTGTAGAATTATCACCCCATTTTTCGAAGACAAATCCAGCATTTGCAACCGCCGTTATAGCAAATCCATCATTGCCAATCTCCACCTGTTGTGTCGCAGGACCACTTAGTGTGCCATTGGCTCCTGCAATATAACTTAACGTGAATATTTCTTCTGCTCCATTTTTGAAGATTAAATCGCCTTGTGCCATGCTTTGAAAACTCAACACTAAACACACAATAAAAAAGAATTTTTGTGAATAATTACGTACTTTTTTGAACCCGTTATACATAGGTATTTTCCTAATTGATTTGTTGTTGCTAGACAATAGCAAAAGGATTACCAGTATACAATTTCACAATGTTAAAAATTGTGACGTAGTTAAACAACTTGATGTAAGTCACAAAAATATCGAACATTTGTTCTATTTTTAATTAAACAATTGGCAAATGGACAATGGCTGTCAAGTTTTCTGGCTTGGTGCGTCTTGGGTCTTTATTCAAATACAAATCAAAACAAGGCACAAGACGCAACTTATAACCACTTTGCGGCAACCAATGGTTAAAAGCGTAATTATAAGTAGTGCCCAGCTCATCGTAACTGCCTTTGTGAACAAACTGCGCGTATTTACCTCCTGTAATGGTCATCTTTTTTAAATCTTCATGCATTGAAACATCCACACCCTCACCTTTACCCAAAGCTAAATCTAAACAAGCATCGTAACGTATTTTATCCAAATCCGTGACATTAGGATCATCATGAGTAATGCCAAATCGGCGCACTTGCTCATTCATATAGCCATTACCATAGGCAAACTTCATAAGCCTACCCCAGGCATTGGAAGCCACTTCATCAAAATGACCAACACCGCGCATGGCAATGACTTGGACCTCATCTAATTTAACTATTTTTACCTTCATTTTAAAACCCTTTTCAATTTGAGGAAATGTATACTTGTCAAAGACTAATTGACCTTGTCGAACTTCACTGGGTGAATGCTTATAAAACTTTTTAAACGCCTTAGTAAAAGAAGAATGGCTATCGTAACCACTGTCAAAAGCGATTTCAGTCACGCTCTTATCGGTGTATTGCAGAAATTTAACTGCACGCTCCATTAACAAACGCTTGCGGTAAGCGTAAACACTCTCGCCGACAAAACTACGAAAAATACGATGAAAATGAAACTCCGAATAAAAAGCCATCTTTGCCAAGCTTGATACACTGACTTCTAAATCCAAAGTTTCGTCAATAAACTGCAAGACCTTAGTCATGCGCTGTGTGTGTAAGTTCATGTGCTTATTTTAGTTTTTTGCAAAGAAGATGCTTTTCCGTTTGTGCTTTTCAAAAAATAATTAAATGATTTTATCTTACCATTCGTCGGCATTCACCAATTTTTCGTATGAAGTATTCCACAACAGCATTTGAGCAAAAACTCGGAATACAATACATAAAACAATAAAGGATAAAAGTTCAACCTTTGATATGTTATTTATTCCTTTTGCAAATATCTGATAAATTATGAAAAAATTAATCAACGTATATATGACTAAAGGAATTAATCTAACTATTTTCTTTCTACAACAGCAAATGATTATTGGATAAAATGATATGGAAAAAATAAAAACAGCAGCTGATGAAACTAATAAATACCTGTAATCAAATGGTATGGAATCAATTGTTAACACAAAAAACAATAGTGATAAAAATATTAAACTATTAAGTAAAATAGATTTGTCAAAAGACGCTAAGAGTTTGTTTTTAAACTGCTTGTGATTTCCTCCTGTATATACGTGAGCAAATTTTGTAGTACCTGACATTAATTTACTTGAATTTACTGAGATCATTAATACAAACAAAGCTATCAAAATATTTGGAAGTATTAACAAATCTGATAAACTTATTTTCGCTAAAAAGCTATAAACAAGCAATAAAGAAAAACCCATTACTCCAATTAAGCCTGTTATTACAAAAGGAGATTTTATGGAAAAATCAATTTTCCCTTGTCGGAAACTTTTAAGGTTTACAATAATTGACCCTATTTTAGATCCTAAGTAACATGAATTTTTTTCTGCATTATCAATTAAATCATCAGCAACAAACCTGAATTTTAATGTGCTTAATTTACGATTATACCTAAGAATAATGATAACCATTATGAAATAATCAAGTGTAATTAGTATCAATGACAGTCTTTCACTAATCATAAAATCTTCATGCCAAATCATAAAAAAAGGTGCTAATAATAAACTTATATGCTTATATGAAAATTGATTATTAATACTAGAAATAATGAAAAGGGTAGTTATTGTTGATATTAGGAAATAAACAATAAATTGATATATGCCTTGATAATAAAATATTGAAATTATTAAACCAAATAAGACCGATGTAATTATCAAAGATATATTAATATGATTCTGATAACTTTTATTATTCATTGCGATATATGTTTCTGTCAACTTAGATTTTCCTTTAAATAAAAGTCCTCCAAATACTATTGAAATAGAAAGTACAACAAGCACACCCACTAACTCATTATTGGAATCATCTTTCTCAAGCAATCTTCTTAAATTAAATGGAATATAAAAAAACATCCAAAAGGTTGCCATAAATAACCTTTCTTTATTATTTATTAACAAATACCAAATTGTCTTTTTAAACTTTTTCACGACCCACCTCCAAATACCAATCTTCTAAAGTCATTGGCGTGTATTCTATTTTATGGGGGGCGTTTTTTACAAACGCTTGGATTCCTCCTGCTAGGGGCTTTATTATC
>JALSLV010000072.1 GCA_026988115.1 Lysobacterales bacterium
TTTTTTTATGCCTAAATAATGGCTACCATCAAGATGGTAGTGTGGATAGAGTTTCTCCATGTGAGAGTAGGACATCGGTGAGAATTTAAGTACTAAACCCTTGTACATCTCGTACAAGGTTTTTTTTATGCCTTAACAATGGCTACCATCAAGATGGTAGTGTGGATAGAATTTCTCCATGTGAGAGTAGGACATCGGTGAGAATTTAAGTACTAAACCCTTGTACATCTCGTACAAGGGTTTTTTTATACCTAATAATGGCTACTATCTTTTTTCAATCATCTCAGAGTTATGCAAAGGTCTCGGTTATTAACTAAACAACTTAACTTTAACCATTCTGGTTAATAGCAAAAACCAGGATAAAGACTCATAAAACAGCTAAAATGTTGTGGAAAATAACTGTTGAATAGTACTGCGTTATTTCTTTGTTGTTTTTGCCAGATATAAATCACATCAGTTTTAAGAATAGGGTACTCCATTTCATAATCGCCAATATGTTGTTTACTATAAGCAACAATATTACCAGTAATGGTCACTAATCTATTGTTAAAAGCTATTGGTTCGAGAAATCCGTCCTTACAGGCTAAAAAGCGTGAACTATTTTTTGGAATGATTCTTTTTGGACGTAAACTTGAGCCTTTTGTTTCCATTTCTATTACTTCGAAGCACGTTCTTGTTTTTTGATTATGTGTTTTAACTATCAGTCCTGACCACCTCACGGTTTTATTCATAACATGACTGGCGGTAGCCCTAGTTGGTGTAAGGTTAGTGAAATCACCTTTGAGCACTTTTGGTGTTGTGGAACAAGCACTTAAGATACTTAAAAGAACAATGGCTAAGAGTGAAGTGTTTTTCATTGTATTTCTCGTTAATATTTGAAATGTAAATTAATATTAATTCATTATCTCAAAAGTAAATGAATTTTAACTGAATAAATTAGTTGTTATGAAATATTATTCAAATTCCTGCCTTGGACCACGTGACATGAGTTCGTTAACAGCATCTGCTGGAGTCATTTTGCCATTAACGACTTTCCAGACATGTTCTGAGATTGGCATATCAACATTGTATTTTTTTGCAAGTCTGATAACTTCATCAGCCGTTCCAATGCCTTCAACAACTTGACCAATATCTTTTTTGGCTTGTTCTATCGTTTGACCTCTGCCAAGAGCTAAACCCATTCTGCGATTACGCGACAAATCTCCAGTACAAGTTAACACCAAATCTCCTAAGCCTGATAAACCCATTAAAGTTTCGGTTTGGCAATTCATCGCTTTTCCTAAACGCATCATTTCAGCCATACCTCGTGTTAGAATGGCTGCACGAGTATTATCACCAAGTTGCATGCCGTCACAAATACCTGTAGCCAATGCCAATACATTCTTAACAGCCCCACCTAATTCTGCACCAATAATGTCATCAGATAAGTAGACTCTAAATTTGTCATTATGTAAGGCATGTGCGACTTCATGTGCAAAATTTTCATGAGTGCTTGCAACAGTGACTAAAGTGGGCTTTCCTTCGGCAACATCTTGTGCAAAGGATGGGCCTGTCACTAAGGCTATAGGCTTTTTCTTACCTAAAATATCTTGAGCGACTTCATGTAAGAAACGACCTGATCCAGGTTCAAAACCTTTAGATGCCCATGCTAAGGGTCTATTTCCGATAAGGGGTTTTATCTGAGTTAAGATTTCGGCAAAAGCATGAGAAGGTGAAACAACCAGTATTGCTTCTGATTTTTCAATGGCTTGTTGCAAATCGGGTTCTAATACTAATTTTGGAGGAAATTTTATTCCGGGTAAATAGACTTCATTGCTGCGAGATGCTTGCATATCGTGAACATGTTGTGAATTCCTACCCCACAGATAAGTGGTGCCATTTCTCGCCATTTGCATAGCAAGAGCTGTTCCCCAAGATCCGGCACCAATTACTGTAAAAATCATACTTGACTATTGCTTTGTTGCAGATTCTGCTTGAGCCTGTTGAAGCTGCTGAGCATACAATTGATCAAAATTTACTGGTTGCAATAACAGAGGTTGGAAACCGCCATTCATGACTAAATCTGAAACCGTTTGACGAGCATAGGGAAATAGTACATTAGGGCAATATGTTCCTAGAACTTGGTGTAAAATATTGTCTTCAAAATTTTGTAAAGTGAAAATGCCTGCTTGTTGCACTTCGACTAAATAAGCTGTTTTTTCTAAGATTTTACAAGTTACTGTTACTGATAATACTATTTCATAGACATCATCAGTAATTTTCTTAACTTTTTGGTTAAGGTTCATTTTTATGTCTGGTTGACCTTTCTCATTGAATATATCGGGTGCATTAGGTGTTTCAAAAGAAACATCTTTTATGTATAACTTTTGAATAGACATTTGTGGTGCGTTTTCAGGATTTGCAGCTTGAGCTGCTGTTTTATTTTCTTCAGTCATGATGACTCCTCTATGATTTATTAATTTATATTTAAGAATATTTAATTAGTTAGATTTATTTTACGATTTAACTACTGGAAATTTATCGCTAATCCATGCGTTAATGCCTCCTGATAAGTTGTAGACATTTTTAATTTCAGCATTAATGAGTTTTTTGCAAGCAGAGCGTGAACTAATGCCACTAACACAATACGCAATTACTGTCTTGTTTTTGTATTTTTCATAAGCAACTGAGTTAGAATTAAAGTCACTTAAAGGAATGTTTATAGCATTGGTAATGTGTCCTTGAGCATATGCCTCTGGGTTTCTTGTGTCGATTACAATGGCATTTTGGTGATTAACTAATTGAGTTAATTGTGCCGGGTTAACACTCGTGAATGCCTGCATTTTTTCTGATAATAACATCATTACTAATAGAAAAAAAGTAACTAAAAATGCTAAAGATAACAATAAATGATTGCCAATAAACTCAGCTAATTGTGCCATAAAAAATTCCCAAAACTCTTCAAGTTCACTTTATAGGGTTTAAAAAACCTATTTCAAGGACTCTTTTGAGTTTTTCTTGTTAAAAAAGAGTAAGGCATTTTATAATATCCATTCGTTTACTGTCTATCATTTCATGTCTAAAGCCATCATTCTTATCCTTATCTTACTGTCTTGTTCAATACAAGCACAACAAAGTGAAGAAGAGGTGAGTTTGAAAATCAAATTAATTCAGAAAAAACTGTCTTTATTAAAAAATAAATTGAATCGATCAAAAGGAAAAGAACAACAATTATTGCAAAAACTTGAAGTGCAAGATAAAGAAATCAACAAAGTAGCAAAAGAGGTGGCTCGTGTTGATAAACAGCTTAACATTATAAGTTTAGCCGTAGAAAAAAATAAGCGGTTAATAAAAAATAAATCTAAGAGTATTGAAGCACAAAAATTACAAGTGGCAAATTTATTAAAGCTGCAAGTTTATTTGAATCATGATAAAACAATTAAAATGCTTTTAATCAATCCAAACAATGAAAATAGCATTGAGACTAAACATAAAATAAAATACCTACAAAACAAACTGTTTTCTTTAATTAAAAGTGTTGCTAATGAGATTAAACAATTGCAAGAGGTGCAACGCAAACAAGAAATATTATTGAATCAAGAAAACACTAAGCAGCAAGTATTGCTAGCAGAACAAGATAAACTATTAGAAAAAAGAAAGGTACGACTAAATACCTTGAAGGAATTAAAAAAAGAGATTGGCAGAGACACTAAAAAGTCAAAAAGGTTAAGTAATGATCAAAAACGATTGCAGCAACTCTTTTTGGAAATAAAAAACTTATTGACTGATTTGCCTGATTCTTTGGGTTCTGAAAAACCTTTTAGGATGAGGAAAGGTTCGTTAAGAAAACCCCTTAAAGGCATTTATACTCATTCATTTAAGTCAAAAAGATCAGAAAACACCAAATGGAATGGAGTGGTTATTAAAGGTCAGATTGGAGATTCTGTTA
Source organism: Lysobacterales bacterium (assembly GCA_026988115.1). Classification (GTDB taxonomy): domain Bacteria; phylum Pseudomonadota; class Gammaproteobacteria; order Xanthomonadales; family Marinicellaceae; genus NORP309. The sequence continues at coordinate 3,929 of JALSLV010000072.1, forward strand.
AAGCGGTGGCGTATGGGCGTATTGCTTTTGCGGATTGGTTACGCGGGTTTGGCATGTTGGTGATTATTGACCACCAAGATGGGTTTATGTCTTTATATGGATTCAATGAAACAATCAATGTCGAAGTGGGAGATTGGATAAAGGAAAACCAGGTTATTGCGACTGTGGGTAATAGTGGAACATTGCAAACACCTGCTTTGTATTTTGAAATTAGAAAAGATGCCAAACCATTAAACCCAAAGAAGTGGATAAAGTAATCATACTTTAAAACTCATTAAATAATATCCATGAAAGACTAGCTAAAATATTATTAGCTTGTAAAATACAAAGCTTACTAATTTTAATCAGAAAAATGACGGATAAAAACGTTTCAGAAAATTTTATTACCCAAATTATTGATGCCGATTTAGCTTCAGGCAAACACACACAAGTGCATACACGTTTTCCACCAGAGCCTAATGGTTTTTTGCATGTGGGTCATGTTAAATCCATATGTCTAAATTTTGGCATAGCCCAGGATTACCAAGGCTTGTGTAATTTACGTTTTGATGACACGAATCCTGAAAAAGAATCCGTTGAATACGCGCAGTCCATTCAACGCGATATCAAATGGTTGGGTTTTAACTGGCATGATAAAGTGCATTATTCTTCTGATTATTTTGATAAACTTTATGCTTATGCAATTGAATTAATTGAAAAAGGATTGGCGTTTGTTGATGAACAGTCCCCTGAAGAAATACGCGAAAATCGTGGCAATTTCACCACTCCTGGGATAAATAGCCCTTATCGTGATAGACCTATAGAAGAGTCGTTAGATTTATTTGCCCGTATGAAAGCGGGCGAGTTTGATGATGGTAGCATGGTTTTACGTGCCAAAATTGACATGCAATCGGGCAATATCAATATGCGGGATCCAATTTTATACCGAATAAAACGTGCTCATCATATACGTACAGGCGATAAATGGTGTATTTATTCAATGTATGATTTTACTCATTGTATTTCGGATGCACTTGAAGGCATTACCCATTCGATTTGTACACTTGAATTTGAAGACCATCGTCCATTATACGATTGGGTATTGAATAATATTTCACTTGAATGCCATCCACAACAAATAGAATTCAACCGTTTGAACCAAACTTTTACCATTACATCTAAGCGTAAACTAAATGAATTGGTTGAAAAAGGCAAAGTTGATGGTTGGGATGATCCGCGTATGCCAACCGTATCAGGAATGCGTAGACGCGGTTATATGCCTGAATCTATTAGGCATTATGCGCAAAGAAGTACCGTCACCAAAAAGCCTTCAACTGTACCCATGAGCATGTTGGAAGATGCCGTTCGTCAAGACTTGAATAAAGTGGCACCACGAATAATGGGAGTGATTAAACCGCTTAAAGTGGTGATTGAAAACTACCCAGAAGACAGAGTTGAGATGATAACAGCTAAAAATCACCCAATGGATGAGTCTTTTGGCACCAGAGAACTGCCTTTTGGACGCGAGTTGTATATTGAAGCCGATGATTACAAAGAAAATGCTAACCGCAAATTTTTCCGCTTTACCGAGGGTCGTGAAGTGCGTTTGCGTTATGCTTACTACTTAACATGCCAACGAGCCATAAAGGACGAGCAAGGCAATGTTATCGAACTACGTTGTACTTATGACCCAGAAACAAAAGGGGGTTCCTCTCCTGATGGCAGAAAAGTTAAGGGCACAATTCATTGGGTGAGTGCGCAACATGCCGATGATATTGAGGTGCGTTTATATGACAGGTTATTTAATAAACCCGCTCCAAAAGGTCAGGGTGATTTGAATCCTGGTTCATTAGAGATAATTGAAAATGCCAAAATTGAACCCAATATTGTTAATAATTCTGAAGGCATACGCTACCAATTTGAACGCATGGGGTATTTTTACCGCGATACCACCCATGAAAATAATAAACCAGTTTTTAACCGAATCGTAACTTTACGCGACTCTTGGGCAAAACTCGAACAACAAAACTAAAAAAACATTATGCAAACAACAGAAACTATTTGGCACAATGGCGTGCTCAAACCGTGGGAAGAAAGTACCACTCATGTATTAACCCATACCCTGCATTACGGCGGAGGGGCTTTTGAAGGCGTACGTTTTTATAAAACAGATAAAGGGCCTGCGATTTTTCAATTGAAAAAACATACCGAGCGTTTAATCTATTCCTCTAATGTTTTGGGAATGGAATTGGACTATAATTTAGATGAATTAATGGCTGCTCAAGTTGAAATGGTTAAAGCCAATGGACTAGAAGCGGGTTATATTCGACCGTTAAGTTTCTACGGTTATAAAGAATTGGGCGTTTCAGCAAAGGGAAATCCTGTTGAAATTATTATTGCCAATTGGCCTTGGGGTAAATATTTACCGCATGATATGGTTGATATTAAGGTTAGTAAATACAAGCGTATCTCCCCTGAAACAACGGTAATAGACGCCAAAATTTGCGGTCATTATATCGGTGGTATCTTATCAGCTATTGAATTAGATGATACCCATTATCATGAAGCTTTATTTTTAGACCATGACGGCAACGTGGCAGAAGGCGCAGGTGAGAACTTTTTTATTGTAAAAGATAAGGTGATTTTTACGCCGTCTCTTGGGCATATTTTACCTGGTATAACACGGGCAACGATTATTGAAATTGCGAAACATTATGGTTATAAAGTAGTGGAGCAAAAAATCACCCTAGAACAAGCCATGGAGGCAGATGAAGCCTTTTTCACTGGTACGGCTGTTGAGGTCACTCCGATTCGTTCAATTAATGATAAAATAATTGGTACGACAGATGTGGTTGGTGAAGTAACGGCATTTATTAAAGAAACTTACGATGATGTGGTGCATGGCAGGAATGAAAACTTTATGCAATACTTAACTTTTGTTTAAATCTTAAGTCCAGTTGAGCTGTTTTTATTGGACAGCTCAATTGGTTCTAGTTCGTTTAATCGTAAATCTTGTTTTTATCAACTTTTTTAGAAAAATCTGTTTCAAGCCCTTTTGCTAATAATGCAGCTTGTTCAACCCATTTTTCACGCTCAATACGGCCAGGGAATTTCATAAAAGTATCCATCCACTTGGCATTTTCATCACTCCATGAGGCAATTTGTTCAAAATGAAAGATTCCTTGCTCAAACAGGATTCCTTCGAGAACTTTACCAATGCCTTTGATTCGTTTTAAGTCATCGGCCTTTCCACCACGAGGAGAGTGTAGAAATGCAGGTATCCCATTTTCATGGTCAATAGTTTCATCAATTGTATCTGTTAACGGTGTAGCTTGTGATTTTTCTGACTTAACTTTGACTTTTTCTTTTAAGGTTTTATACCCTTCAAAATCTTTTTTACAGTTTTCAAAGCGTTTCTTTAACTTGTTTAATTCAATTTGAGTACTGTAATTTCTCCACAACCAACCAATTATTGCCCCTAAAATAAAAGCGGCTAATAAACATAAGAAAATTTGACTCAATAAATAATTCATTTTTTTACTCCATTTAGAGAATGTACTTTAAATTCGATTCGGCGATTCTGCATTCGCCCTTGTTTTGTTTCATTGGTGGCAATGGGTTGAGATGAGCCAACTCCTTTACCTGTTAGTTTTCCACCTTTAACCCCTTGTTTGAATAAGTAATTGGCAACAGCCAGCGCTCGCGCCTTACTGAGTTTAATGTTGCTGATTTCATTGCCAGATTTATCCGTATGACCGATGATTTCTACAGTCACACCTTGGCAGGCTTTTGTTGTTTGGGCTAAATGGTTTAATAAATCAAAACTGCCTGCTAAGATTTTCGCACTGCCCGAATTAAACTGCACTTTTGATTGTTTGAGAAGATTGGATAAGTCTTGTTGGCACTGATTGGCATCCAGCGGTTGTTGGATAACTATGTTATTTGATTGTTGAGTGTTGTTGTCTTTGACAATTAATAAATTTTCAACTTTGGCATCATTGCCTAATGTGTTTTGAAGCTGGTGTGAGATTTGGTTTTTAATTAGTTCACTCGCTACCTGTCCTTTTAAAGTTATGGTTTGAGCGTTGAAACTAATATCGGCAGCATTGATTTTATTTAAATACGTGTCAGGTTTCACAACGTTGTTGATGTAAACCCATCTTGTTAGAAGACTTTAATCTTAACAACCTTTGTTTAAATTGGCTAGGATTTTGTTTAAAGATTTTAGGCTTAATTTGAAACCATTTTTCT
>JALSLV010000073.1 GCA_026988115.1 Lysobacterales bacterium
AGGCGTATGGTTTCTTCTTTTTTTACTCATTGTTCTTTCCTCATTAATTGTTGTATTATAACGAAGAAATTCTACTAATAAATCAATTTATCTGTCTTAATAATGGGGTGCAGCTCTGGTTGACAGCAGAACAAATGCGGGATGTGAGTGTCAAGAATCGCTTAAATCGGTCTCAAGCCTCTGTCCTCATTATTAAATATGGATTAATGGCTTTTCTTTTTATGTTGACTATTATTGCCTTATTATTGTATTTTCAAAAAATTAAGCTATAAGAGATCTTTGCACAACTCGTGGAACGTGTAAAAAAGTTGCAAAAAAAACCACTTTACTTTAAAAAATTTGCAAATAGCGAGCTATTTGACTCATTTTTTTTCCATCATCCCAGAGCAATGCAAAGGTCTCTATAAATCCTAAATCATTAGTATCATTTTAATTAATTCAGGCATTGTGAGTTGTGGTATATCTTCTTAACTTTTATTATAAAAATATTAGCTAATCGGTTTTAAAAACTCTTGCCAGTGACTGTCATTTAGCACGCTTGAAATATTGCCTTGCCCATCAAAGATACTTTTAGCAAGGGCATCTTTGTGTTTTTGCATCTTTTGAATGCGTTGTTCAACGGTGCCTTTAGTAATTAGCTTGTAAACAAAGACATTTTTATCTTGCCCAATTCGATGAGCTCGATCAGATGCTTGAGCTTCAGCTGCGGGATTCCACCATGGGTCGAAGTGGATAACGGTATCAGCAGCGGTTAAATTAATTCCTGCACCCCCGGCTTTTAAGCTTATTAAGAACACTGGAATTTCACTGGTTTGAAATTTTTCTATTAATGCTCCGCGTTTAGCAGCTGGTGTTTTGCCTGTTAGCATTAAAGTCTCAATTCTCATGGCCTTTAAATGTTCGGCAATGATGTCTAACATTGATGTAAAAGATGAAAATAACAATATCTTTCTGCCTTCTTCAATCATATTAGGCAAGACAGTGGTTAACCAATTCAACTTGGCAGATTCATAAGTGCTGTCGATGGAATCGAGATGTAATAAGGCTGGGTGACAACAAATTTGGCGCAATCGTAACAGTGCATTGCCGATGATGATTTTATTGGTGGTTCCCGATGTTTTATCGAAAGCTTGTTTAATTTCATCGCTCATGGTCAAGCGCACCGTTTCATAAATGTTTGCTTGTGCTTCACCCAATTCGATTAGTTGCACAATTTCAGTTTTATCTGGCAACTCTTTTGCCACCTCACCCTTTGTTCGGCGTAACATAAAAGGAGAAACACGCTGGCTCAAATCAATTTGTCTTTGCTGGTTTTTTTCTTTTTCAATGGGAAATTGGTAAATGTGTTCAAACTGTTTTTGTTGACCTAAAAAGCCTGGCATAAGGAAATTAAATAAAGACCACAATTCTCCAAGGTGGTTTTCTATAGGTGTACCACTTAAACACAAACGGTGTTTAGCCGGTATCTTTGATGCCGATTGTGCGGCACGAGTTTTGGCGTTCTTAATGGTTTGGGCTTCATCAAGAATCAGTAGATGAAAATCAATTTTAGATAATTTCTCAATGTCTCGAGTCATTATGCCATAGCTGGTAATGGCAATATCAAAATCGCCTATTTTAGTATAAAGTTTTCCCCGATTGCTGCCAACTAAAAGAATGCAACTTAAATCAGGGGTAAATCTCCTGATTTCACTCTGCCAATTACTTAAAAGAGACGTTGGTACAACAATCAAGCTGGGAGAATTAAGTTTCTCCTTGTTTTTTTCAGTCAATAAGTGTGCAAGAACTTGAAGGGTTTTCCCCAAACCCATGTCATCTGCTAAGATGCCGCCTAATGTGTGTTGACTCAAAAATTGCAACCACGACAATCCTGTAATTTGATAATCCCGAAGTGTGACTTTAAGGTTCGTTGGAGGGGAAATAAGTTGTAAACCAATAGTGCCTGCCAATTCTTTGGCTTTATCTTGCAACCAGGTATCACCTTGCCATTGTATTTCTTTTTTATCATCTTGATTATTTAAAGACTGTTGTAACTGATTAAGTCGCATGATTTGACTCTTGTCCAAGCTCAAAGAATCTTGCTTATTCAGAGATTTATCATCGTAGAGCTCACTTAATGTCGATAAAATTTGTTTGATACTGTTGTGTTCAATACTGACATTGGTGCCATCAGAGAGTTTTAACGAAAAGTTTTCATTAGTGTTTTGTTGCCAATTACCCGACTTGATGGCTTTGACCAAAAAAGGTAAAATGTTGACGGTTTTTCCATCTATTTTTACCCCTAACTCCAAATCAAACCAGTCTTTGTCTTCTTCTGATTTAAGTTCAGCATACCATTGGTCAGCTTTAATTTGGTTGAGGCGGTAACTGTCATCAATTTCAATAATCCAACCTTCTTCCTTTAAAGCACAAATCAATGTCGCATAAGAGGCTAAATTGCCACCAAAATAGCGGTCATTGATGTGGTAATCATCCAGTAATGCCAGTTCATAATGCGCTTGTAAGGCATCCAGTTTTTCAATTTGACGCAAAAAACCTGCTAAACGATTAATCAATTCACTATCAGCAGCAACTTTACCCGTTGATAAATCTTCAAAAGTGAAATCTAATTTTCCTTGACTAAAGCTGATTTTGCCAATATCTAGGCTCATGATTTTTTCATAGGCTAGTGGAATAATAGTTTCATCTGTTTGAATCAATAATTTGGGTGTAATTGTTTGACTAGGGTTAATCCTAAGGGTTGTTTTCGGAGCTGATTGTTTCGCTTTGAATACCACTAAATTTTGATAAATAGATATATATGCAGAATCTAAAATCTTAACCATTTTATTAGTGATTTGCGAGCTTGTTTCAAACTGTAAAGCAGGGCGGTAGCAGTTTTTCCAAAAACACCTGCCAGTTTGTAAGATTTTTTTTAGTAAATCATCATCGCGTTTATTAACCAATATAAACGAATGTTGTTTGATGATGTGATTACGTTGTAAACGATTAAGAATGATTTCATCGGTTAAGCTGACAAATTTAGGCAGTGGTTTTTGTTGCAATAATGAACTATCCAATTTAGCTTTAGTGGCGTAGCGTTCTTCTTTGCTCAAGTAAGCTTTGTGTAATGAAATGGTAAAGTTTTTTTCCTTTTCATCGGTATCTAAAAAATAGACTAAACGATGGCGCGCCATATTAGGATAAGGGTCGTAGCTTTGTTGATTAATCCAAGTAGCTAAGGTTTGTTGAATGTTTCTGTTGGCTTGAAGTTGTCCTGTGAAAGGAGGTAATTTATCAATCCTTGCTTTAGATTCAATGACCATTGCACACAGGTGAACGCACGGTTTAGCCATCTTACAAGGGCATGTGCCTAAAGTTATCTCTGAATCAATCGGCCAATTGATGCTTATTTTATGTAAATGACCTTTATCTTCAATAACGCCATTGACCGTTTCTAGTAGTTCATCGTGTTGCCAATGAATAAGGTTGTCGGCAAGAATAATTTGCAGGGCTTGGTAGACCATGTCTTCGGAAAAAAGGGATTGGATTTGTTTTGCGGGGCCTTTAAACGCAAGAGGTATTTGCAACATGTTCACGTAAAATTTTAATCAATCGACCATTGTAGCATCATAGCAAAATTATTTGATAAATAAATTCACACCCAGCAACATAACCCCAATAAAAATTACAGACATCAAAGAGCCGACTCGTAAGAAATCTTTAACCTTATAACCCCCTGGCCCCATGATTAAGGCGCTCACTTGATGCGTGGGAAGGATAAAAGCATTTGAAGTGCCAAGGGCAACTATAAGTGCGTAAACCGCAGGGTTACCTCCTGTTTCTAGGGCAATATTAATTGCCAAGGGAACCAGTAAGACAGTGGCACCAACATTAGACATAACTAAAGAAAACACCGTTGCCAAAATTGCAATAGCAAGCTGATAAACATACTGATTGACATCTCCAAGTCCTGCAATGGTTTTTTGCGCGACCCACGCTGCGGTTCCCGTGTGTTCCATGGCGTAACCCAGAGGAATTAAACTCGCCAGTAGAAAAACCGTTTTCCAACTAACAGCACGATAAGCTTCATCAATATGAATGACGCCTGTAATAATCATGCCAATGGCTCCCGTCAATAAAGCAATGGAGAGCTTTAAATCCGTAAATATCACTAAACCTAAAGCAACAGCAAAGAAGAAAATAGCATGGGGAACTTTTTGAGGTCGCTCAAGTTCACTGGGAATGTCTCCAACCAAAGCAACATTTCGTGATTTTGTGAGACCTGCTTGGTCGTGCCATCCACCATAGATAACAAAAGTATCACCCAATCTCAAGGTAATGGCGTACATGTCTTCTCCACGGAACACTTCATCTCCGCGAGAAATTGCGACAATGGTTATGCCAAATTCTTGCCTAAAGTGAAAGTCTGATAATTTTTTACCCAAAAACCGAGAACCAGGCACAACCACCGCTTCAGAAAATCCAGCATTGGATTCATTAAAAGTGTGTTTAAACACTTTAAAACCATTGGTTTGTTTTAACCCAAAATTGTTGGCAAATGACTCGATTTCTTCCTTTTTGCCCATGACTCCAATACTATCACCTACCCATAAAAAGTGTTTGCGAGAAGGCGAAAGTATTCTGTGTCCTTCCGAGCTTAAAGCTAATACAGTAATTTTTTCTTGCGTTAAGGCTTCGAGTTCTAAAATGGTTTTACCAACTAATGGGCTGTTTTTGCCAATAACCAGTTCTTTTTTAGTGTTGCTTATGCCATAAGTTTCTTTGAAATAGTTGTCCGATTTTTGTCCACTAGAGGCGTCATTTTGAGCGTTGTTAGGCAGCAAAAAACGCCCGATAAGTAAAAAGTAAATGATTCCAGCAATCAACATCATAATGCCAATTGGGGTGACAGAAAACAAACCAAAAGCCTTAAGTGTTTCAGCACCAGGAGGTAAAGAACGGTTAGAAGTTTCGATTAAATCATTCAGTAAAATTAACGGTGATGAACCAACCATAGTGACAGTGCCACCCAAAATGGCACAAAAGCCCATTGGCATCAGTAAACGCGATAATCCGATTTTAGTTTGTGAAGAGATTCGACTCATCACCGGTAGGAATAGGGCAGTTGCCCCAACGTTTTGCATAAATCCGGAGATAACACCGACAGTACCAGAAACAACAGGAATCACCGTTTTTTCAGATTTTCCACCGATTTTCATGATAAATCCAGCGACTTTGCTCATTACGCCAGTCCTATCCAATCCCGCACCCAAAATCATTACCGCAATAATTGAAATCACCGCATTAGAAGCAAAGCCATCAAACAAATGCGTATCGGGCACCAAACCAGTCAAACCTAACACAACTAAAATCAAAACAGCAGCGACATCAATACGAATTACTTCGGTAACAAATAAAATAACCGTATAGGCAAGAATAGCCAATACCATCATCATTTCGTTGCTTAATTCGAGTGCGGCTGATTCCATGATTTAAGACTTGTTTAAATGGTAGATTAAATCATAACTCTCATGACCCAGATTAATTCCCCTGCGTTCAAACTTGGTAATCGGTCGCCAGTCAGGTCTATCGGTAAAGTCATTATTCGATTCAACATTTATAAATTGAGGAAAACGAGAAAACACATCTTGAATATGCTCCGCATACTGTTGCCAGTCGGTTGCAATATGCATGCGTGCTTGGTCTTTGAGTTTTGGCATAAGCATTTCTAAAAAAGCATCCTGAATCAAGCGACGTTTGTGGTGGCGTTTTTTATGCCAAGGATCAGGAAAATAAATATGCATGGCATCAATACTGTTATTGGCAAAACACTCTTTTAGCACTTCGGTGCCATCGTATTGATAAATTCTAATGTTTTTGATGCCGTATTTTTCAATTTGTAAAAGTAAGTGCCCAACACCTGGTGTATGCACTTCCATGCCAACAAAGTTAACATCGGGTTGCATTTGTGCAATATGCACCAATGACTCGCCATTGCCAAAGCCAATATCCACACAAACCCGATTGTTATTGCCAAAGGCATCCTTAACATTAAACTTTTGTTTTTCATCAAGTGCAAACTGGGGGAATATATCTTCAATAGCGCGTTTTTGCCCTGGCGTCATTTTGCTGGTACGCATGACAAAACTGCGAATTTTACGTTGTATATTTTCTGACATTTGTTGGTGATTATTTGGATTTTGTTTTCAAACTTGATTTTAACGCCATTACGTGTATAGTCAAAGCTATTTTAAATAGGTGTAAGTAATTATTTATGGGGCAGAAGCAATGAAATTTAAACTAGTCACTTACAATATTCATCGTGCTATAGGATTAGATCGAAGGTTTAAGCCAGAACGTATTATAGAAATACTCAAGGATATTGATGCTGACGTTGTTTTATTACAAGAAGTCGATGAAGGCGCACCACGTTCCAATGAGTTGAATTTAGCCAAAGAAATTGCTCAAGCTTGTCACTACCCACATTATCAGTTAGGTCACAATGTTACCTTGAAAAAAGGAAATTACGGCAATGCCACGCTTAGTCGTTTTCCAATCATCACAGAAAGCAATATAGATTTAACCATAGGCAATAAAAAGTGCCGAGGAGCACAATACACCCAAATACAAGTTCAAAAAAAGACCAAAAATTTAACTTTAGAAGTGTTTAATTTGCACCTAGGCTTATCAGCCATCGAGCGCCAAAAACAAGCGGGAATTTTATTTCATTCAAAAGAATTTAAAAAAATACAAGCCAAAACCCCAACAATAATAGCTGGAGATTTTAACGATTGGCGCTCCTTGTTGCGGGCATTATTTGTTGAAGGATTTGATTTTACTTGCGCCACCGATACATCAAAGCTATGGGGAGAGTCTGCCCTAAAAACATTTCCATCCTTTGCACCACGCGGTGGGTTAGATCGCGTCTATTACAAAGGTCGAATTAAACACCTAAATGTCAACCGATATCAAGACAAAACCGTCAAAATAGCCAGTGACCATTTACCCGTGGTAGTTGAATTTGAAGTATGATTTATATGCACTTTATCAACCCTGCGGTATTATGTCGTGGGGGTTAATACCATTGATAGATATTAATAAAAAATTTATCTGTTTTAGGTAAAACCCAAATCCCGATAGTGAAAACACAATTATAGAATTTTAGTTATTTAGGTTTTAATGACTGCAAAATTGTTGTCGGTATTGACTTGGGGATAGATTTAAATATTTTCTAAAATTATGGCGTAAAGTCTCGGGTTTTTCAAAACCAGAATGATACGCTACTAAGTCAATGGAATCATTATTTATTTCGAGCAATCTTTTGGCTAAATGTATGCGTTGCTGTATTAGCCATTGCCGTGGACTCATGTTCATGGATGAACGAAATTTTCGATCAAAAGTTCTTCTTGTCATGTTGGCTTTGTGTGCCATCTGATTTATTGTGATTTTGCTTGCCAGTCTATCGGTTGCCCAATCTAAAGTAGCGGCGAACTGGTTTGGTTTTTGTTGGATGGGTGTTTCGACAAATTGCGATTGCCCACCATTTCTATGAGCAGCTAACACCATTCTTCGAGCTGAATAATTTGCCACTTCGTAACCAAAATCATCGCGAATAACTTCTAGGCACAAATCAATAGCTGCTGAAGAACCCGCTGAACAACCAATAATACCATCATACTGGTATAAGACATCTTGTCGGTATTGAATGTGTGGGTACTTTTGTTTAAATATCTCGGTATATAACCAATGGGTAGTCGCTGGACGGTTATTGAGTAATCCAAGTTCTGCTAGAACAAAGACACCAGAACACAAGGATACAATTCTACCGTTGCGATTAGCTACGTTTAGAATGCTGCTTTTCATGTTGTCAGGCAGTTGCAATTGACTAAAAGACCAGCTAGGAATGATTACCATGTCGTATTTATCAAGATTTGTCACTTGCGTGACATCTATTTTAATCTGCGATTGTCCACTGGTTTTTAAAGGAGAAGGAAAAAAGCTCACCACATCGGTTTGATACCACTGCTTTATATCTTCTCGGTTAATAGCAAAAAGGTCAGTGGCACAGCCGAGTTCAAATAAGGCAAGATTGGGCGATACGACTATGGCTACTTTCTTCATTTGAGTTACTCTAATACGAAATGGCTCAATATTAACGTACAATGTCTTTAAAGCCAATTATTTAATGTTTATTTATCTGGATAATGGGTGCTGAGGTATTTACAACAAACTCAATTATAGTCTCCCAGACATAATACAGTTGCGTAAATACTTCACCAACTCATAGTATTATAGGAGAACAAAATGTCAGCGGTATCAAGACCAAAAGCAGCCAATAGCCAAGAGGCTTTGGCACATTTTTCAAAACTTATGCAATTTGAAACCGATTGTTGGGATGTGCATCACGCCATCAGTAATAATCGACAAGATTTTGTTTTATTGGATGTGCGAGGAGAAGAGTCTTTTAAGCAAGGGCATGTGAATCAAGCCATTAATTTGCCACATTCGCGAATTAATGAAAAATCCATAGCTGAATTTCCCAAAGACACCTTATTTGTGGTGTATTGTGCAGGCCCTCATTGCAATGCGACAGAAAAAGCAGCGATACGTTTAGCTAAATTACATCAACCCGTAAAGAAAATGATTGGTGGAGTCACGGGCTGGATTGATGAAGGCTTTAGTTTAGTCAAATGATAATCCGACATGCAAATGCTCAGGACAGTGAGCAAGTCTTGTCTTTAATGCAAGATTTGGCAGTTTTTGAAGGTTATATCGAAGATTTTAGAGTTACTCAAGAAACAATCAAAGAGCAAATAAATAACAGTTTTTATGCACTTATTGCACAAGAGGATAAAAAAATTGTGGGTTTATTGGTGTACTATTTTTTGCCATTCACCTATGATATGACACCTTGGTTGTTTATTAAAGAGTTGTATGTTGATGAAAATTGCAGAGGCAAACAAATAGGAAAAAAATTGATGCAAAAAGCCGAAGATATTTGCCAACAAAACGGTGGGTCACAAATGACTTGGTCAGTCTTATCCAGCAATAAAAGTGCACAAAACTTTTACCAATCATTGGGTGCTAGTCATGACAAAGATTGGCAACTATTTTCAAAAAAGGTGAAACAGTAATGCAAATAATTGTAGATATATGTGGTTGGATTGCTGCGGTACTGTTTTTAATTGCCTATGTTATGGTCTCAAAACAAATAATAAAAGGAAACTCAGTGGCTTTTCAATTGTTAAATCTGATTGGTGCTTTGTTATTTATTATTAATTCAGGATATTATGGTGCTTATCCTTCAGCAGCACTTAACATTATATGGGTTTTTATTGGCATAAATACTCTATTATCAGCCTACTCAAAGAGAAATAAAAATGAATAAAAAAATCAAATTGCTTGACTTAAGCCACACTATTTCTGATGGAATGGTGACTTACAAAGGTTTACCTGCTCCAATGATATGTGACTTTTTAGCGCGTGATGCGTGCGAAGGTGTGTACGAACAAGGCACAACTTTCCAGATAGGAAAAATAGAAATGGTGTCCAATACAGGAACTTATCTTGACACGCCTTTTCACCGTTTTGCTGATGGCAAAGATTTGTCAGAAATAGATTTAGAAGGCGTGGCAAACCTTGATGGAATTGTTATTCAAATCGATGAAGACGTCAAACGAATTACGGCGCAATTTTTTAAAAATTACGATGTTAAAGATAAAGCCGTATTAATTTACACCAATTGGTCACGTCATTGGGGCAGTGATGCCTATTTTGAAAATGATCCTTTTTTAACCGAAGATGCTGCCATTTATTTAAAACAGCAAGGTGTTAAACTCGTTGGAATTGATTGCCACAATATTGATGATACCAGTGGTAAAGCACGCCCAGTTCACACAGTACTGCTGCACAATGAAATTTTTATTATTGAACACATGACAAACTTACACAAACTCCCCGTAAAAGGTTTTAAGTTTTACGCTGTTCCTGTGAAAATTAAAGGCATGGGTACTTTTCCAGTTCGAGCATTTGCACAGGTAGGTTATTTAAGTAAGTAAGATAGAGTGCAATAAGGTTTGTGTGTTTTTAATAAATTTTTGATTTGACCAATTGCATTCTAGTGTTAATTGCTCCCAGTTATGAATTGAAATATAGGTCCATAAAATTTCAACAGCTTCTTCTATATTCCAGTTGTGATTTAACTGTTTTTCTTTGTATATTGTCTCAATTGTTTGTTGACAATAACTTCTAAGACCACTCATGCAACCCATCCAGGCAGTTGCAGTGGCTTCATCGTTTTCCTTGGTTAATAACATGGCTTTAGCTATGCTGTAAATCTCAGGGATGTAATTTCCCCAGACCTCTACCAACGAATTGAGCATCTCTACACCCGTTTTTGCCGCATTAAATAACTCCAGCCTTTTATTTAATTCTTTGATTTCATCGACGTATTTTACCGTTGCAATCATGAGTTCAATTCGTGAATCAAAATGCAAATACATGGCTTGACGTGATATGCCTGCCGTTTTTGCAATATCTGCCATTTTTGTGTTTTGTCCATTTGATTCTTCCAACATTTTCCATGTTGCTTGAAGGATTTTTTTTCTTGTTTGATTTTTTTTACTTGACATAGTGTAAAGTTTACTACAGAATCAAGCGGCATTCAATTGACACTGTGTCAAGTAATCATAAATTAATTAAAAAAAGAGAAAAAATATGAATAAAATTAGAGCAGTTCTATCAGGTATTATCTTATGGATAATGATTTTTAGTCTTTACACCCTAATCAGTTTCATTCCATTGTTTAGGCAATCAATAATTTTGCAAAATAGCATTGTCTTTATTGGTGTGATTATTTTTGTCTATTTTTCTGTATTATTTTATTTTAGGAAAGGAAAAAAAATTAGTGGTTTAATGTTAGCAATATTAATGATAATAACGGCATTGGGTTTAGATGCTTTAGTTACCGTACCAATGGTGATGATTCCACAAGGTATTGGCTATAAAATATTTTACGCAACACCATTTTTATGGTTAATGGTGGCTGAAATACTAATGTTTACCGTTTTGTTCAGTCAATTAAAAGCAAATCAAAATGACTAAATTTAAAGCACTCATAGTGCATGCGTCCGAATTTGGCTCGACCAAGGAAGTTGCCCATGTTGTTGCTGAGGAGTTCTTTCAAAAGGGTTTTGACGTTAAGATAGAAAATGCAGCAGAGGTAAAACAAATCAAACAATACGATGCCGTGATTATCGGAGCTGCTATTCATTATGATAAATGGATGAAAGAGGCAAGAGGATTTATCAAAAGATTCGAACAAGAATTGTCAACAAAGCAAGTAGCCTATTTTTTTACGTGTTTAACGCTTGTCAAAGCAAGGCAAAAAGACCTTAATAAGGTGATGAAGTACAGCAACGACATTCTATCATCGTCACTAAAAATCAAACCCATAAGCGTTGGTGCTTTTGCAGGAGTTCTGGATTATACACGCATGAAACATTTCAATAAATTTGTTGCAAAAATAGTTTTCACACTATTAAAAATCAGGCCTAAAGATTATAGACGATGGGGAGAAATATACCACTGGATTAATGAAACAATAGACGCTGTTAAAAAAAATTGCTACATTACTAGCAATGAAAACTAAAAACAAAAACTTTACCATCCGCAGGGCGACTATTGAAGATTGTCCATTGATTCTGGAGTTCATTACAGAATTGGCGCACTACGAAAAACTGGCGCATGAAGTGGTTACCGATGTTGAAACGTTAGAAAATTCTTTATTTGGCGAAAATCCTTATGCTAAAGTTGTTATTGGAGAATACAAAGGACAAGCCGTTGCTTTTGCTTTGTATTTTCATAACTTTTCCACTTTCCTTGGTAAGCCGGGGCTTTATTTAGAAGATTTATACGTCAAACCCCAAATGCGTGGCAAAGGCTTGGGGAAAATAATGCTCGCGTATTTAGCCAAAACAGCCATAAGTTTAGGTTGCGGACGCTTTGAATGGTGGGTTTTGGATTGGAATAAACCCGCTATTGATTTTTATAAGTCTTTAGGCGCAAAACCGATGGATGAATGGACGGTTAATCGAGTTACAGGAGAGGCTTTGGTTAAACTTGCGGATACTTTTGTTTAATTAATATGCCTCTTAATAAATTCAATTGCTGTGAAATAAGTTAGAAACAATTAAATTTATTATGGTGTTAACGTTTCCTGTATGGTTAGTTGCGACAATTTAGCACTTAACTTTCTAAGTACAAAACCAACTTGGAAAAATCGGAGATTTTTCCAGAGTAGGACAGAACTAAGCAATTAAGTATAGCCGTTGTTGTAAAATCGTACTTTATTCACGCTGTTTGTTTTTCACAAGATTTATATGCCAAATCAGTCTTTTATAAGAACCATTATCTAAAGCCCTTTGACCTGTCAGCATACTTGTAAAGAAAAAAGCATTATTCTTATAAACATAAGTTCCAAAATCTTCGTTCCACACAAAATCATATCCAATCCAATGAGTGCTTTTATTCGTTGGTTTTTCCGTGTGATATTCTCCTAATAATTTTCTCGCCAGAGTATTATTAATGACAAATATTCTCGGTTTGCTTTCATCAATTATCTCGTCAAGTACAATTTTAGAAATCATACATTGCTTATAAATAAAATCTTTTCCGCGTTCCGTTTTTAATAATCCTGCAACTTTCTTTTGATTGGTTTCTCGATTATAAAGCAAGTCCATATGTCCCCAATTCATTCCAGTTTTTTCCGCAACATCAAAGAATTTTTTGAAGTAGCGATAATCAACGTCAATATCATAAGTCAATTTATGAAATTCGCAGTTTATATCATTTTTTTCAATTAGCCTTTCTTTGACCTTATCAGTCATTGATGGATTAATTCCGATAAAAATGAGTCCGTCATTCGGGATTTCCGCAATCGAATTCGGTGAAAATTGGCAATATTCCTCTTTTCCAAATTCTCTCCAAAGAGCGTTTATTTTTTCTTTTACTAAAAGTTCAATGTTAATCACAATGTTTCTTGGGTATGTTTTACAACATCGTAATATACGTAATTGCGTATATCACGGATTAAAAATCATCTATAATACGCAACTTAACTTAGTAAATAAGATGTCTTGTCCGATAAGCTGATTGATTCGGTGAATAATCAATTTTAGCGGATTTTTTTATTCTAACAGTTTGGTGGTTTTGTGGCAATTGATTTTTATGGCTGTGCACTTAACTCCTGTTTCATACACTGTAAATTTATTTTCTTCATATAATACAACAGGTTATAAAATATTAAATAAATAACTGTTATTTTGGGTTGTTGACTTTAGTCAACGCTCTTAAAAGGTTGGCTAAAGCCAACAACCCTAATGAGTATAAATTATTTGTTCGGTACATTGAAAGTATGAAACAGGAAAATAGTGCACAGCCATGTTGATTTTTTTATGATTTTTTGTCAGTTCTTCCTTCTAGCTTAAACAGAATCACGTCATTGCGAGGAGGTACGACGTGGCAATCTCATCAAGCGGTGGTATTTTTTGAATAAGGGTTTAGTTGGGAGTTTGCCGCGTCGCTTCGCTCCTCGCAAAGACGTTTTTTTATTGAGTTTGCCGCATCGCTTCGCTCCTCGCAAAGACGTTTTTTTATTGAGTTTGCCGCGTCGCTTCGCTCCTCGCAAAGACGTTTTTTTATTGAGTTTGTCGCATCGTTTATTCTCTTCGCAAAGATGGTAACAATGGTCTGATTCGCTTTTGTTTGGCAAGGAGTCCACAAGGGTGAGGGTTATACATACAAGTTTTTCTCGTTCCTTGCGCTCCGAGTGGGAATGCATAACGTTTTAATTTGTAAGGTAATTGGGTTGTTTATAGGTATACACTACCACCCAGAGCATGGGAGCGAGTTTAAGATATTTTAGTCGATTGATTTATCTATTGTAGACTATTGGTGTATTTTGGGCAATTGCTTAATTGTTTTTACCATCAAGTTAATCATGGCTTGTTTTATTTAATTAACTGTCAGGTTTCACAACGTTGTTGATGTAAACCCATCTTGTTAGAAGACTTTAATCTTAACAACCTTTGTTTAAATTGGCTAGGATTTTGTTTAAAGATTTCAGGCTTAAT
>JALSLV010000074.1 GCA_026988115.1 Lysobacterales bacterium
CTTTATTACACTCCAACCAAGCCATAAAATACTCCAAATTAAGAGTTATTTTAACGACTTTCAATTATAAAAAGTGTAAACCATGTACCTTAACAATGTGTAAAGGATGTACGTTGTCTATACACCCACATGGATGTGGGTGAGTATCATGGATGATATGAATAATTACTTGTACTATCTATCGCATTTCTATATCGGGATTTGGGTATTAAAAAAATCATTCGATTGCTTTATGCTTGTTTGCGCTTCTTTAAAAACCCAATCTTTAAAAGCGGCAATCTCAGGGATTGATTCTTGCCCATTTTTACAAACAAAATAATAGGCATAATCGCTAGAGATGTTAACATTAAAAGGTGCGAAAAAAATATTTCTTCTTAAGTCATCAATAACTAATGGCGTTCGCCCCAAAGCAAATCCATGTCCATTTTCTATTGATTCAAGCATCATAACAGTGTGGCTAAAGCGAGTCCCTCTTATAGGTCTATCAAGGCAAATTCCTGCTTTTTCAAACCAGGTTTCCCAATCATCAGAAGAAAAATCATCAAGAACTAAACGTTCAGATAATAAGAGATTAGGGTGAGCATCCTTCTTGATTTTGTCGTATGTTTCCCGACTACAAATAGGAAAAACCTGTTCTTCAAATAGTAGTTCAGAATAAACATCTTCCCAATGACCTCTACCGTAACGTATTGCAATATCGCTTTCGTCTTGGTCAAAATCCACAAGAGAGTCACAAGCAGATATCCTTACTTCGATTTCTGGGTACCTATCTTGAAATTTCCAAATTCTTTGTGCCATCCATTTTGTGGCAAAGGAGGGTAGCAGAGATATACTTAATGTATTTCTTGAGTTTCTACCTGTTAATTGTTTTGAAGACTTTTCTAGTTGATCTAATGATTCTATTATAGATAATAAATATATTTGCCCCGTACTAGTCAATTGCAAGGAACGGTTATATCGTTTAAAGAGTTGTGTTTTGGTTTTTTCTTCTAATGATTTAATTTGATGGCTGATAGCGGCTTGAGTAACAAAAAGTTCATCAGCAGCCTTAGTAAAACTTAAATGGCGGGCAGAGGCTTCGAAAGCCTTTAATGCTCTTAGTGGAGGTATGTTGTAGTACTTTCTCATTCAATAAATATATTTATAGATTCAGATTAATATAACTTATCCGAATTACAATAACAACAAGTATAAGGAAGTAATTTATAATAGTGTATAAAAGCTGAGAAATCTTAGGAATTTGAAATAAAAACTGGCGGAGAGGGTGGGATTTGAACCCACGAAGGACTATTAATCCTTGCTGGTTTTCAAGACCAGTGCATTCAGCCGCTCTGCCACCTCTCCAAGTTTTTTTTGTTTGAATTATTGTGTATCTCAA
The DNA here is from genome assembly GCA_026988115.1 of Lysobacterales bacterium. GTDB lineage: Bacteria > Pseudomonadota > Gammaproteobacteria > Xanthomonadales > Marinicellaceae > NORP309. Next base: position 1,379 of record JALSLV010000074.1, read on the forward strand.
ACAGGATGCGAACTATAGCATAAAAAAATATTTTTTCTATTTTATTTGTAAAAAAAATCATTTTTTCATAATATTTTTAACAATGGGTTTCTATTTACATTCTAAGCTTATAGAATACAAACTTTATGAAATTCTAGAGTAATTAAATATGTCATTAGAAATTGGAAAAAAAGTTCCAGATTTTTCTTTAGTTGCAGATAACGGTAAACCTTATAAGTTATCTAGCCAAATAAAACATCAAATTTTATTGGTTTTTTACCCAGGAGATGGTACTCCTGTTTGTACAAACCAATTAACTGATTATCGAGATCATTACAAAGAGTTTACAGAAAATAAAGTTGAAATTGTTGGTATAAGCACGAATAGCGTGAGTTCTCATAAAAACTTCAAAAAAGCTCATGATTTACCCTTTACATTATTGGCAGATACAGATGGAAAGGTTTCAAAAGAATACGACTGTTATGGTTGGTTTGGCACTAAAAGGGCTGTGTTCTTAGTAGATAAAGATTTAACTTTAAAGTATAAACACATCGAATCTGTTTCTATATTTAGACGTACAGCCAATGAATTACTTGATGCAATAAAAGCTTCTAATTAACATCTGAAGCTTTTAGCTCATACACAATGCTTTTAATTCATAAAAAAGCATTGTGTTAAATTTAAGAGAAATATTCATCCAGTTTATTAGTAATCTCATTACTAATAATTGGTTTCATCGCTGACATAAAAAAACCTAATTTTGCTTGTAAATTAATTTCATTATCACATATTTGTACGTTTCCTGAAATTCCATTACCAGAAAAATCAATATAACCTTTCCCATCTGTTTCTATTGATAGTCCATATTTGTTAGCGAGATCTTCCAATAAATCTTCAGCTTTAGAATAAGCATTTTCTTTGGTGTTATTATGTTTATGTGTTATTGATAATATATTCATGATTTGTTTTACTGGTATTGACAAACTTCCTTATTTATTGAAATCCTTGTTCCTAATTTACGTTTTCGACATGAATTTGAATCAACTAGTTTAAAAGCGAAAATTTGTTGGTAACGATTTTTAATATTCTGCTCAGTAATAGTTTTTGGATCAAAGCGCCACTTTCGTAAAGCATTGCGAGAAATGCTATCTAATAATTTTGAAGAAGATACTTTGTCAATTTTAATATCATGTGCACGACCTTTAGTATTGATATTAAAACTTATGATTACACTTCCTTCAATGCTTCTTTCTCTTAATTGACGATCATAAACTGGATCAACTTTACGAATCAATCTAGGAAATTTGTTCACTAAAGATATTTTTGGTTGTATTTTTTGTTTATCTATTTTAGAAGAATAAGTTCTTTCAAACTCTTCTTTAAGGATACTGGACTGCGGTTTTAAAAACAAGTTTTTATCACCACTGGTAGTGATTGTATTTTGCAAAGTAGCATTTTCTATTAAACTAACTGTAGTTTCATGAGGGTTCAATTGAGTTACAGTTGATTGCAACTGAGTTATTGTTTTTTGAGCTTTCTTTTTTTCTTCATTAGTTAAAATTTTTGTTACACTGGGAATACTATAATTAGATTTATATTCGTAGGTTTTTATATCAGAAGAGTTTAAACGTGGAGGAAATAAAATATTGTTTGCTATTAAGATTGAAGAATGTTGATTAGAAATATTATTTAAAATTAACAGGGCTAGTATTGAAATTAAAATTCCGCTAATTAGGAGGATCAATGGAGATTTTTTATTTTTTTGAACCATTAAAACTTTAATTCTATTTAATAATTCACCATCAGTAGCTGATATTTGTAAAATTGATGACTGCCCTCTATTTTTAGAGTTAACTAACATTGATAAATTTGTCAAAGCTTTTGCATAAAGTAGCGGCTTAGTCTCTAATTTTAGCACTAATTCATCACAACATTGTTCTCTGATTTTACGAATATCAGCTGACATCCATTTTGTAAAAGGATTATAAAAGAAAAGGGTTTCAACCAGTAATTGCAAAATATTATGGATAAAATCAGATCTTTTAATATGGCATAACTCGTGCAGTAAAATTGCCTCCATTTGTTCTTGAGGTAATTGAGAAATCAATGAAGCAGGGAGTAATATCACTGGCTTAAAAAAGCCAAAGGTAGCCGGAATAATAACCTGACTGCTGATTGAAATAATTGGTGTGAATTTCAATTTTAAAATTTTACTATTTTCTTCGAGTGTATTCAAAAGATTTTGCGGAACCTTTAAGGCATTAATTTTTGATAATTTAACTAATTCAAACCAAGATTTGGTTAGGTTGGAACTAATTAACAAGATAACAACAGTCCAAATACTTACCAGATACGGAATAGCTTTCTGAATAAGAGAGATTAGCATATCTATTGGACTTAAAATTCCTGTGGAAGTGATTAGTGCTATATTTGTACTTAATTGCTGAAAAGAGGAGCTATTCAAGTCAGTGTTTAGGTGCAGTTGTTGAATGAATTCTTTAATTGGAATGATTAAACACAACACAATGAAAAATATGCCTGTCCAATAGTGTAGGTGTATTTTGTTCTTAAAAAATAAACGTGTGATTATAAAGTAACTGGCAACTAAAATAAAACCTTGCCAAATAAAGTGAATTAATGCCCATCCTAAGGCATTACCAATCTGTTGAAAATTAGAGAGCAGGAAATCCATAGTATTTTTATTTTTCGATAGTTTCTAAAAAGGCTTTTATTTGTTCAATTTCTTCATCACTGGCTTGATGGTTAGAACCCAGAGCTTGCATAACTAACGAACTAATTGAGCCGCCGAAAATTCGAGTTTTTAAATCATCAATTAATTGTTTTTGTGTGTCTTGTTTAGACATTGCAGGGGAATAAACATGAGCTTTTTTTGAAGAGTCTCGAGTGACTAACTTCTTTTGAAACATAACTTGAAGCATCTTTAAAGTTGTTGTGTAACTTGTGCGGGTTTTTGTGCACAACTTTTCATGAATCTCCCTTACTGTAGTAGGGGAAATTTCCCACATGACATTCAAAATAGCAAGTTCTGTTTTTGTTGGTTTTGGTAAATCTGTCATAATTTCATCTTTTTAAATTTAAATTTCACATTCTACTATAAACCAGTTACCTACATAATTCAATAAGTTCTACTAAGAATGCTCTATATTTTTCCTGAAACAAGTTCATCAATAAGTTTGAGGTCTTTGACATCAAAACTATCCATCTTTGGGAACTGAGGGTTGAGCGATTTCAACTCTTTAATAATGATTTCAGAAACGAGTAATCGCATTAATTTTTTGTCATCTGCGGGTATTACGTACCACGGATTGTTTTGAGTTGATGTGTGCTGCAATAAATCATCAAAAGCCGATTGGTATTTAGTCCATAATTTTGATTCTTTAATATCTCCAGTACTAAATTTCCATTGTTTTGATTGAGTTGTGTAACGACGAATAAGGCGTTTATGCTGTTCTTGTTGTGATACATCAAGCATAAATTTAATGATTTTAGTGCCTGACTCTGCTAAATGTCGTTCAAAATCATTGATACTCTGATAGCGTTTATCCCAAAAGTTTTGATTCACAGGCTGTTCTACTTTTTGTGAAGATAACCATTCTGGATGCACTTTTACAACCAATACCTCTTCATAATAGCTGCGATTAAATAAAGTTATCTCACCTCTTTTAGGTGTTTCTTTATGGCATCGCCAAATAAAATCATGAGCACTTTCTGCTTTTGACGGTTGTTTAAATGAGACGCTGTTAATTCCTGCAATATCACATTGACGAAAAACATTTCTAATAGTGCTGTCTTTTCCTGCTGCATCCATTGCTTGGAATAGGATTAAAACGCTGTGGAATTCGGATGCCTGAATTTTTTCTTGCAAAATAGCGATTTCTTTTTGAAGTTTTTTAAGCTTGACTTTTTTATGAAGGTAACGATTTTGAATGTCTTGTTGACAAGCTCTTGGTTTGTTTTTGCTGCTTTTAAAGTTGGATAGGTTCATCGGTTTTGTTTAATTTAATTGAATCATCATTCTAGCAAACATTTAAAGAAAATATAGAAAAATTTTGCATCATCCCTTTATAATACTCTATTTATAAAAGACCGTTTGTTTTATGCGCAATACTTTTTGTTGGTTTTTTCAACTCTATACGTGGCTTGTTATAATGCCATTATCATGGTTTATCACGGCATTAATCGCTTTGTTGAGTATCGTTTTTTCTGTAGTCATTAATGACAGATGGGCGAGCAAATGGATTGCACCATGGTGGGGTCGCTTAATAATTTTGATTTCCTTTTGTCGTGTTACAGTTGCAGGAAAAAAGAACGTAAATACTAACCAATCCTATATAATCGTCTGTAATCACCAAAGTATTTATGACATGCTCACCATTTATGGCTATTTACCGAGTGAATTTAAATGGGTTATTAAAAAAGAACTAGAAAAAATGCCCTTTGTCGGTTCTGCTTGTAAAGCTCTGGGGCACGTTTTTGTTGATCGCAGCAACTCAAATAAAGCAAAACAGTCATTAATAGATGCGAAAAGTAAAATTAATGGAGGTGTCTCTGCTTTTTTCTTCCCAGAAGGAACGCGTTCAAAAGATGGTGAGCTTAAGGCCTTTAAAAAAGGTGCTTTTCGGATGGCTAAATCACTGAATCTGCCAATATTACCCCTGACCATTTCAGGCGCAAATCAGGTGATGGCAGCCAACTCGCTGGTCATTTGCCCCCATAAAATTGTTTTAACTATTCACCCGAAGATTAGCACAGAACAAGTTGATAACTTATCGGTAACGGAGCTATCTAATTTAGCAAAATCTATAATTTCTTCACAATTATGATAAAAAAAATAGATAAAATGGTTAAAATTAGCCGGAAAAGATGTCAAATTAACCGTATTTGATACAATAAAATTTCATACATATGTGGAAGTTAAACACTTCAATGAACGAAGATCAAAGTACCATCAGTTATGAACAAGATAAAAAGACTTGGTTAGAGCGCCTATCAGCTGCCTTTTCAGGTGAACCAAAATCACGTCAAGATTTATACGCCATCTTAAAAGAAGCCCATAAAAATGAAATCATTGATGCGGATGCTTTGCACATGATAAAAGGAGCTTTAAAAGTCTCACAAATGCAAGTTAGACAAGTCATGATTCCACGTGCGCAAATGCAAGTGATTCCACAAGATGCCGATATTGAAGAAATATTATCAATCATTGTTGAATCAGGTCACTCAAGATTTCCTGTTGTCGGTGAAGATAAAGATGAAATAGAAGGCATTTTGTTGGCTAAAGACCTGGTTAAATATTTTACGCATTCAGAGCAAGAATTCAATTTAACGTCCTTTCTGCGTGAACCCGTTGTTGTTCCCGAATCTAAACGGGTGAATATATTGTTGAATGAATTTAGAACTTCTCGTAACCATATGGCCATAATCATCGATGAATACGGAGGCGTCGCTGGTTTGGTGACTATAGAAGATTTATTGGAAGAAATAGTGGGTGAAATTGATGACGAAACCGATGAAGAAGAAGATCCGTTGATTCAAAAAATTGATGACACCCATTTTAAAATCAATGCATTGCTCCCAATAGATGAATTTAATGAATATTTTAAAACAAATTTTGCTAATGATGAATTTGAGACTATTGGTGGGATGATTGTCAATTCGGAGGGTAGGGTGCCCGAAATATCAGATGAAATTATCTTTGGAAAATACAAATTTGATGTCACTGTATCGGATAACCGCCGATTAAAATACTTGAGATTAACCCTGCTTTGAAAGTTTGTTTAACTCTTGTTTTAATGGTGTTGTGCACTTCTATTCCTGCACAAGTAGACAATCAAAATATTGATATCGAACTTTATACTTTTGGTGCAGGTGAAAATTATTGGGAAGCTTTTGGTCATACTGCACTTCGTGTTAAAATAAATGATATCGACTACCTATATGGGTTTGGGTATTTTAACTTTAATGATGAAGATTTTTTCTTAAAATTTGCCAAAGGACAAATGCAATACTTTTTAGGTATTGAAGAAAGCCATCAAGAAATTGATAACTACATCAATCAGGGTCGAGCCGTTTGGTCGCAAAAACTCAAACTTAGCCTGCTGCAAAAACAAAAACTCATTACCCGACTCAATTATTTAGCACTAAAAGAAAATCGTTATTACCATTACGATTATTTTCTCAATAACTGCACCTCAAAAATAAGAGATTTACTAGATGAAGTGACCGATGGAGAAATTTCAAAACAATTAAAAGGGATTCAAACAAGGAAAAGTTGGAACGATGTAACCTTTCCTGTAAGCAATCAAGCTTGGATGAATTTAGGCATAGCCATTGCTTATGGAATTCCTGCATATCAAAAACGAGATAAATGGAGCTTGTCGGTTTTCCCAGACGATTTTGCGCGTGACTTAGAGCAATTTATTACGAAAAATAAATGGAATGGTAAATTAATACAACACAATAATGCAGACAAGCAGCTTATTGAACAAAGCTTTGTAAAAACCCATTATGCGGTTATGGTTGTGTTCATTCTCCTAGTATTAGGCTTATTGATTCCTTTTTTAACTGTATTTACAACTTATTTATGGCTCATTGGACAAAGTCTAATGGGTATGGCGTTATTGTTTCTTTGGTTTTTTTCTGAGCATTCAGTTGCTGTTTGGAATATCAACCTGTTGCTTTTTTCTCCTTTTGCCTTTCTATTAATAATGGATAAACTATTCAATCGTTATTATGCTGTTTTTTTACTAGCAAATATTTTATGGCTTATTTTAGCATTGTTTTTGACTAATTTTTATTTGGTTGGCTTTTGTTTAATAAATTTTATTTTAGTTTACCTCAAATCTCGATGACTATTTATTCCGCAGGGTTAATATAAATAATTACTTCTGCACTATTTAATTTAGGCATTTAAATAGTATAATACTGGTAATTAAAATTTAAGGAGTTTCTTATGGGTCTTTTTGACAAGCTATTTGCTGAATTAATTGATATCATCGAATGGACAGATGATACCAGTAATACTTTGGTTTATCGTTTTCCTCGTTATGGCAATGAGATAAAAAATGGGGCTATGTTAACAGTCAGGGAAGGTCAAATTGCTGTTTTAGTGAATGAAGGGCAAGTTGCAGATATTTATGAGCCGGGACTTTATAAGTTAGAAACTGCCAATATGCCTGTATTATCTACTTTACAAGGTTGGGTGCACGGTTTTGAAAGCCCTTTTAAAGCCGAGGTTTACTTCTTTAATACCACACAATTCACCGATATGAAATGGGGATTACGTAACCCTCTGATTATGCGTGATAAAGAGTTTGGTGTGGTGCGACTCCGTGCTTTTGGTACTTATGCCTTTAAGATAACCGATGTTAAAACTCTATTAACTGAAATTGTTGGAACAGATGGGCATTTTACGGTTGAAGAAATTTCAGATCAATTGCGGAACCTGATGGTTTCTGGCTTTGCTCATATTGCAGCAGAATCAGGTATTTCTATTTTGGATTTAGCGGCTAATTATGATCAGTTGGGTGATTTGCTCAAAGAAAAGATAAACCCTGATTTTGAAGGATTTGGCTTAGAATTAACCAAGCTATTGGTTGAAAATATTTCATTGCCTGAAGCGGTTGAAAAAGCTTTGGATGAACGCTCTTCAATGGGAGCAATTGGAAACTTAGATACATTTACTAAATACCAAGCCGCACAATCGATGCGTGATGCAGCACAAAACCCCGGAGGGGGTGCTGGAGCTGGTATCGGTATGGGCATGGGATTTGCTATGGCGCAAACCTTTGGCAGTGCCTTAGCCAAAGATCAGCCAAGCAATCAAAGCAACCATGCCTCATCAGAGGCTCCACCCCCAATTCCTGAAGTTGAGCACTATCACGTTGTTATTGATGGCAAGAAAGCAGGACCATTTAATATGGCTGCGATTGCTGAAATGATACAAAAGGGCAGTATTCACGCGGATAGCTATGTGTGGAAATCAGGAATGAATGACTGGCAAACTGCGAGTGAAGTTCGTGCCATTGCTGGATTATTAAACAGTGAGCCTCCACCTATTCCTGGCAGTTAAGTCTATTTAAATGACTCAAGAAGAATCTTTGGATAAAAAGCCAGTAGAGCATTTTCAATTTCAATGCAAAAGCTGTGGTTTTGAACTGGATCATGAGATTGGTCAAAATTCTTTAGTATGCCAATCTTGTGGTGCGGTTGAGCCTATAGATACTGAGTCTTTTAATGTTTTTAGTGCTAATCCATACGATTCTACTGTCTTGGATTTGGTTAGAAATGAACCCACAGACGTACACTTTCATGTTCGCTGTGATACCTGTGGTGCGGGGTTCGATTTTCCAAAAAATACACACGCGGATGAATGCCCATATTGTGGGCAAAATATCATTGTACCTGTAAACCTGCAGCGACAACTTAAGCCTGATGCCGTCTTGCCTTTTGATATAAAAGAAGAACAAGCCAATGCATCGTTTAGAAAATGGATAAAAGGTTTATGGTTTGCGCCCAATTCCTTAAAACGATTGGCAATGAGGAAACACCCAATCCAAGGAACATATATTCCTTATTGGGCATTTGATGCCGATACTTATAGTTCTTACACAGGACAAAGGGGAACGAATTACACCACAACTGTGACGGTTCGTGTTAATGGTCAAACCCAAACACGTTTAGTGACTAAAATTAGGTGGAACTATGTCAGTGGCAATGTTTCAAATGAATTTGATAATGTTTTAGTTCCTGCTAGCGAAATGATGGCAACAAAGCTCACCACATCAATGACGAAATGGAATTTAGTCAAAGCAGAAGAATATAACCCTAAGTTTTTAAGTGGTTACCGCTCTGAACTGTATCAAGTGGGTTTGCCCCGTGGTTTTCAAAAATCAAAAGACATCATGATAAGAACTATTCGCCGTTTGATTCGAAGAGATATAGGAGGCGATCATCAGCGTATTAGTACAGTTAATACTCGCTATGAGCGAGTCGGCTTTAAATTGATGCTCATGCCTTTATGGGTTTCGGCTTTTTTATACAAGCAAAAAACATTTCGCTTTATTATCAATGGACAAACAGGAGAAGTTAAAGGAGAACGTCCTTATAGTTGGGTGAAAATCACGGCACTAATTTTGACTATTGTTGCCATTATTGGTGGTTTTGTCGCACATAATAAAGGCATGATTTAATACCCAAATCCCGATATATAAAATACGATGCTAGCACAAGTCCTTAATATACCTAGAAAATTCACAAAAAGCCTCATCGCCAATAAGGTGACCACGGTTTTTATGACTTTCCTATACACATCAAAAATACTTCTGGAAAGTATTTTCACGCAAGCCCACATGGATGTGGGTGAGTATCATGGATGATATGAATAATTACTTGCACTATCAATCGCATTTCTATATCGAGATTTGGGTAATAACTATTATTTTAGTATCTCTTTGTATCGACTCCAATCATAATTAGGGTAAAGGCTTTGCAATTGTTCAAGCAAAGTTTTAGCTTGTTTGTATTTATTTGCTGAAATCAGTATTTCCAATTGGGTTATTTCGCTTGTTTGAGGACGTTGTGTGGGTTCTTGTTTCAACTCAGGAACAGGCTGTGTGGCTCTTCTATCTCCAACAACCACAATACCTTCTGAGACTTTGCTTAAATTACCCTTAGATTTCACCTTTGCTTCTACAGGAAGAACCTTCTCTAAAACTAGCTGATATTCATTTTCAACTTGAGTAGTGCCTGAGTCCTGTTCTAATTGAATCATTGGTTTTTTTTGAGCCATGGTTCTGCCCATAACTCTCGTTTTATTTATTTTATCAGAACTAATACGCTTGCGATTCTTTTGTGGTCTTGGGTGTGGCTCTAATGGCGGTGCTGCTACCATTTCTGTGCGCAAATCTTCTTTTAGGACATTGGTATCTATACTGGTATTTATACTTTCAGGAGAAACTTTCATTTCTGCATTTTCATTTTGCAAGTTGAAGACAACATTAACTCCCATAACTAAAACAGCTGCTGTGGACAGCAAATAAAGCCATTGCCTTGGTCTTGTTTTGGCTGTGCTTTGTTTGCAACTTTGTTTAGCTGCATTTAAAATAAGATTATCCAAGGCTGTTGGAGTAGATTCACTTGACCCTTTTTTGTAGAGGTTTTCTAGGCTGTTATTCATCGCATTCTCTCCAAATCGCTGCGCAGCTTGCTGAGGGCATAACGGTAACGGCTCTTAATTTTTTCAATGCCTTCACCTAACATTTTTGCAATCTGAGGCAATGATAAGAGGGCGTCATTATGCAACAAAAATACTTCTCGCTGTACAAATGGTAGCTTGCTAACGGCATTTTTAATTTCTTTGGATAAGCGCATTGTTTGCAGCTCATCTTCAGGGTTCCAATTAATAACCCCATCGACATCATCTGCTGTGTTTTCTTCAAAGGCATTTTGTTCTAAGGTGTTTCGTCTATACCAGTCAACAAGACGGTTATGAGCTAAGGTATAGAGCCATGTTTTAAACTGGGCTTTAACCTGATAATTTTCTTTACTGTTAATCACTTTCATCCATAAATCTTGGAAAAGTTCTTGACTGGTGGCTTCATTTTTAAGGTTACGAAGAAAATAGCGATAAAGAGCATCCTTGTATCGAGCATAAAGCACATCAAAGGCTTGAGCTTTATTTTGTTTAAAGGCTAACATAAGCTCTTCATCGCTAGGTTCTGTCATTAAAGAATAAGGTTTCGTTAAAAGCTTTATTCTACACGACTGGCTTGAGTATTTGTTAAACTTTTTGCTAAAGAAACCAGTTGCAAAAGCTCACCACGATAACCGAAATCATCGCCATTTAGTGTGGATTTAACCAACTTTTGTACGGCTTGATAATTAAAGTTACCAGTCATTTTACCACCGCGAAGCAATTGACCAAAGCCTGCAACAGCAGCAGAGAGCTTAAAGTTTTCGGATGCTAGAGTTATATCACCCAATCTATCACTTTGACTCAATGACTTTACAATTAGCTGAGATTTATTGCCATCAGGTGCTTTATAACGGACTTTGAGCGTAGCAAGTTCATCGGAATAACTCCTTATTTTTTCAGTACTTTGATATTTGAGTGGTTCAACCCAGCCTTTATCGCCATTTAAGACTACTTCATAAAGTGCCGTTACACTATGTCCTGCGCCAATTTCACCTGCATCAATCTTATCGTTGTTGAAATCCTCTTTGTTTAACAAACGATTCTCATAACCGATTAAGCGGTACTGCGATACAATTAATGGATTGAATTCTATTTGAATTTTGACATCTTTGGCAATTGTCATTAAGGTTGCATTCATTTCTTCAACCAAAACTTTATTGGCTTCTTTTAATGTGTCTATATAGGCATAGTTGCCATTGCCACTATCGGCCAATTGCTCCATCAATGCATCATTGTAATTGCCACTACCAAACCCTAAAGTTGTTAGTGAAACGCCTGAATCACGTTTACGCTGGGCTAATTCTTTAAGTTGTTCAAAGTTTGTTGTGCCGACATTAAAATCACCATCTGTGGCAATAATGACTCGATTGATGCCTTCTTTGATAAAGTTATCTTCAGCAATTTGGTAAGCTAGGTTGATTCCAGCTGCTCCATTGGTTGAGCCTCCTGCATTGAGTTTGTCGAGAGCTTGCAGTATTTTAGATTTTTTATCACCACTGGTCGAATCTAAAACAGCACCTGCTGCACCTGCATAGACAACGATTGCGACTTTGTCTTTTTTTGTTAAATTTTTGGTCATAAGTTTAAAAGACGATTTTAGTAACCCCAATTTGTTCGGGTTATTCATAGATCCTGAAACATCCACTAAAAAGACTAAGTTACTTGCTGGTCGTTGGGTGTTATCAACTTTATAGCCTTGAATACCAATATGCAGCAATTGTGCATTATTGTTCCAGGGCGATGGAGCAAGTTCGGTGATTAGGCTAAAAGGTTGATTGGTGTTTTTAGGAGTGGGGTAGTTGTAGCTGAAATAATTAATAAGTTCTTCAACCCGAATGGCGTCCTTTGGTGGAACAATGCCCTGATTTAACATGCGTCGCATATTTGAATAAGCGCCTGTATCGACATCAATGCTAAAGGTTGAAACGGGTTCATTTTGAACCAGTTTGATGCCATTATCTTTAAAATGCGTATAATTTTCGGTGTTTCTCTGTTGATAAACTCTAGGTATTGAAACAATACTGGGTGAGAGTGCAGTGTCGTAAAGCATTCCTGTATTGATTTTTTTCTCACGCTGTAATTTAGGCTTACGTGAGATTCTTTTACCTGTAACAATAACTTGTTCAGTTTCTTCAACGGCAAGTGCATTGTTGTTAGAATCGTTCTTATATTGGCTGCATGCCGTGATACTGGCTACAGCAATCACAAGTGCTATTTTTTTGATGATTTCTTGCATTTTCTAATCCTCTATTTGATTGAATGTATCTTGTTAATCGAGTGAGATTAAAAATAGGGTTAAAATTTAATTAAAAAATTTAAAATGAATGTTTGGCTCTTAGCTGAAGCTGCCAACTGTCAATTGTGTCACGGTTATTAAGTGGGACAGCCAAATCAATATGAATAATCTGACCACTGGATGTTCGAGTTGGTACCAACCTTAAACCTATGCCAATATTGGTAGTTTGTTTAATTTCTTCATTATTATTCCAAGCGGCTCCACTATCAACAAAAACAGCAGAAGCAAACTTAAAGGTTTTCAAAGGATACCAATTGTAAAAGAAGCGTTGTTCCAAAGTGAGTAAAAGGCGATTATCGCCGTTTAAATACCGCAATGGATAACCGCGTAGACCCGTATCACCACCAAGGTATTGTCTATTTTCTAAAAATAAGTTCTTATTTTTATTTAACAAGATGCGGCTATAAAAAGTTCTATTATCCGACTGTGTATGAAACCATTTTAACTGCACGTTCATGCTAGTATTGAGTAATTGTTTATCGTAAATACCCGTGACAGAACTGTCTAATAAAATCAAGTCGCTCTGTGTGCGACTGAGCCCTTTTGAATAAGTGAACGAAAAATGCAAGGAACTATCAGAAAATGAACGTCCTATTTTTGTAAAAAGGTGATGCCCTAAAGAAATATCTTCAATTCTTCCCATGCGGTTAAAGTTGGTTCTTTTAACAAAATCTTCAGTAAAAAATTCATAGCTAATCCAAGGATACTGATAAGAACGAGAATTAGGTAATTGTGAATTTGGATAAGTTTCACTTGAAAAAAAATCACTTTCATCCGATGTGAAACCGACCAAGTAACGGTGAACCGAATCAGAAGTTCTTTTGCTTAATTTTCCATAATTCAGGGTGTAAGTGAGTCTGTTTTGACCAATTTCACCTGTAATTATTCCAAAATCATATAAGGGCGTAATGCGTTGATTGTCATAATAACGTAACTCCCATGTAACAGGGCTATCGAGGGAAAAAAAGGGACGATAGTAGTTAAGGAAGTTGAGTTTGCCATCGCTGTTATCTTCATAAATAACATCAAGACGATTTCGAGTTCCAAATAAATTGTCATCATTGTACTTAATGCTTTTTTGGATTCTATCTAATCCTTTTTTGTATTTAAACTCCAGACTTTTACCTAAGCCAAAAAGGTTTTTTTCTTGTAATTCAAAGGCGTACCGATTTATACCCGCGGTTCTCCCATAAGAAATTCCTGGAGTCAATGTCCAATTGTCTTTTGTTTTGACTAAAACTGTTACTTTATTGCCACAGACACTTGTTGGGACTATTGTTGCTTCTTTAATATAAGGTTTTTTGCGTAACAGTCGTTCGGTTTCTGCCAATAAACGAAGATCCAGTTCATTACCAACTTGAAATAAAAGTTCTCTTTTGATGATTCTTTCTTTGGTGGTAACGTGCCAAGCATTAGCTAAATGATGAAACTTTCGGCTTTCTTTTGGGTTGTTTAAATCAAATATATTGTTAACATCGAGATTAATGGCAGAAATAATAAAAGGCTTCATTTCTGCATCACTGGGTTGCCATGGTTGGCAAATCTCTTTGCTAAAAATTCCAAAAGGAAGAAAAAGGAGGAATACTGTTAACAATTTTATTTTTAGAGCATTCGATGTCTTTATAAACATAAATCAAGTGTATTATTTAATTGGATTTATAGAGTTAAAACAATTTGACACCATAACTTTTAAAATCAATTGATTTATTTGTATTTTTTTCACTAGGAGTCAGTTATTTTGCTCAATCCAAGAGCCTAATTTTAGGCGTTCATCCTCATTCATTTTTGTTGTGTTTCCCAATGGCATAATTTGAGCATTCACTGTTTGAGCATTGATTTTTTCTTTATTGGCTAGGATGATATTGAGATTATCAAACATTAAACCTTTGGGTGCTTGAGAAAATACAGTGCTTGTTGGTTTTGATGAATGACAGCTGATGCAGTGTTGGTTAATGATTTGCATTATTTCCATATCAGAGACTTTTTTGGTGTTCAGCTGTTCAATCGCTTTGCTTTCGGGTTTTGTATAAATCACTAATGAAACCAATAGGGCACTCGCAAAAGGGAGTAACCAATAATTCGTGATTTTTTTACCACGTAGATTAAACCAATGACGAATAGCGGTACCTGCTAACATTATTCCTGCTAAAACCAGCCAAGCATTTTCATTTCCAAAGGTGCTTGGGAAGTGGTTACTTATCATGATAAACAACACTGGCAAGGTCATGTAATTGTTGTGAATTGACCGTGTAAGTGCTTTTTGACCGTAAGATGGGTCTGGAACTTCGCCTTTTATGGCAGAGGCAACCATTATTTTTTGACCTGGAATAATAACAAAAAACACATTAAGCACCATAATAATGCCAATAGTTGCTCCTATATGAATATAAGCCGCTCGCGCACTCAAAAGATGAGTTAAACCATAGGTTAAAGCAACAAGTAATAAAAAGCTAATCATTGCAAAGAGTTTTTGTTGTTTAACCAATGATGATTTACACATTAAATCATAGACTATCCATGAGCCAATAATGGTACCAATCCCAATACCGATAGCTTGGGTTGATGTCAAAGCCATAACACTTGGGTCAATCATGTAGGCATTTGCGTTGTAATAATAAACGATGCACAGCAGAGCGAACCCTGACAAACCTGTAAAATAAGCCTCCCATTTGAACCAATGCAAGTCTTTTGGTATGGTTTGTGGAGAATTTTTGTATTTCTCTAAATAATAAAAGCCACCACCATGCACTGCCCATAAATTACCTGCCAATTCTTCTCGAAGGTTTTTAGTGCGATTGAGGTTGTTTTCTAGAAAAATAAAATAAAAGGATGCGCCAATCCACGCAATTCCCGTTATCATGTGTCCCCAACGAACCAACAAATTCAACCATTCAACAATATGTGCTTCCACTTTTACTCTTCTCTTTTATTATGAGTCATAATTATAGTGCAAAACGGGTGGTTGGTTGAAATAAATAGCAAAAAAAAGGAGCTGCTCTGCAACTCCTTTATTCATATGGCTTGTGAGTTAACCTCAGATTGTGAATTTAATGCCTTGTGCTAACGGCAATTCAGTTGAATAGTTGATGGTATTGGTTTGTCTTCGCATGTAAGCTTTCCATGAATCAGAACCAGCTTCACGTCCACCACCTGTTTCCTTTTCACCACCAAAGGCTCCACCAATTTCTGCACCACTGGTACCGATATTCACATTAGCAATACCACAATCACTGCCAACGCTTGATAAGAATTTCTCTTCGTTGCGCAAGTCATTAGTAAATAGGGCAGATGAAAGTCCTTGTGCCACATCGTTTTGTTGTTCAATCACTTCATCAATATCAGAAAAAGTCATGACGTATAAAATTGGAGCAAACGTTTCGTGTTTAACAATATCCCAATCGGCTTGTGCTTTAACAATGCAAGGTGTAACAAAGTTTCCTGCACCTTCAACACGTGTACCACCTGTTAAGATTTCGCCACCGGCTTCTTTGGCTTTAGCAACAGCATCTAAAAACATTTGCACTGAGGCTTCATCAATAAGCGGTCCCATTAATGTATCTGTATCCAAAGGATTGCCAATTTTAACTTGTTTGTAACCATGGATAAGTTTTTCAATAACAACATCGGCAATGTCTTCGTGTAAAAATAAACGTCGGGTTGTGGTGCAACGTTGTCCTGCGGTTCCAACCGAACCAAAGACAATTCCTGGGATGGCAATGTTTAAATCCGCTGATTTATCAACGATTAATGCATTGTTTCCACCAAGTTCTAACAAGCTTCTTCCCATGCGTTTTGCCACTTGAACACCAACCATCTTACCAACAGCGGTAGAGCCAGTAAACGAAACTAAGTTAATGCGTTTGTCATCAACAAATTTCTGTGCCAATTTATTTGAATGGTCATTAAACATTAAGAAAATTGGTGGAAGACCCGCTTCTTCTAATGCTTTATTGCAAATATTTTGCACCGCAATTGAACACAAAGCCACTTTTGGAGAAGGTTTCCAGATACTGACATTGCCACATATGGCAGCGACAAATGCATTCCAAGCCCACACAGCTACAGGAAAGTTAAAGGCAGAAATAATGCCAACAACTCCAACCGGATGCCATTGCTCATACATGCGATGACCAGGACGTTCTGAATGCATAGTTTTTCCAAATAACTGACGTGACATACCTACTGCAAGGTCAGCCATATCAATCATTTCTTGGACTTCACCATCGCCTTCTGATTTTATTTTACCCATTTCTGCTGCCACTAAAGAGCCTAAAGCATCTTTGTGTTCGCGCAAAGCATTACCAATTATGCGAACCGCTTCTCCACGCAGTGGAGCAGGGGTTTTGCGCCATTCTTTAAAAACAGCTTGTGCTTTCGTGACAACTTTTTCATAGTCCGCTTCATTGGCAGAATAGACAGTGCCCATTAGTTCGTCCGTTGCTGGATTGAAAGATTCAATAATGCCAGCATCGGTTGTTTGTGACCATTCATTATGGTCTGTGCATGTGCCAAAATTAACTTTTTGCACACCCAGTTCTTCGAGAAATTTCATTCGGTTTTCCATTGTAGTTTTGATTAAAAATTAAGCTGCTTATTATCGCATTTATTAAACGGAATTGGTAGCCCGATTAATGACAATCTTACTGAATATTAAGCTTAAAGCGATGTTTGCTGTAAGGTTAATGGGAATTATGGATTATATTTCTAATATTCAATTTAATTGTCCTATTGAGAGTAGTTTTTTCGATTAATAAGTTGAAGCCAATAAATTTTAAACATTGGTAGTACATGAGGAAAAGCGAAAGTGAAGAAGAACAAAATGAAAAAACGGCGGTTAATAGGTCATAAAATAGGCGATAAAAAAACTCTTATCCTACTACTTACCATCATCAGCACTGTGGTGATTTCACAAGAAATCGATTGGTTCAGTATTGATGGAGGTGGTGGCATTTCAAGTAATGCAAACATACAACTGATTGGTGTGATTGGTCAGAGTGATACAGTCAGGATGAGTTTCGGAGGTGTTTCTATCTCTGGTGGTTACTTACCATTACCCGCAGCAACAACACAAGATCCCATTTTTAAAAATGGATTTGAATAAACAACAAACGTAGCAACAAGGAGACGTATAAAATGAAAACATTATTAAAAATTAATTTACTATTTGCTTTATTGTATGGCAGTTTAACCCAAGCATTCACCTACCAAGGTGAATTAACCGATCAAGGTGTGGCATTTACTGGTAATGTGGAAATGTCATTTAGATTATTTGACAATCTAACCATGGGAAACGCGATAGGCAGCCAAGATGATCAACTGGTTACAGTCACCAACGGCCGATTTGTGGTTAATCTCGATCAGTGGATGTTATTTCTTGATGGGACTGACTTGTGGTTGGAAATTACTGTGGATTTAACGGGTAATAATATCGTTACTCTAAGCCCTAGACAAAAACTGGATGCTACACCTTATGCAGAATTTGCTTATGATGGAGGCAGTGCTGGTGGAAGCGGCGATATTACTGGTGTAACAGCAGGCACAGGGCTATCAGGCGGAGGAACAAGTGGAGATGTAAGTCTAAGTGTAGATACCACTGTTATTCAGAAACGTATCAATGGGCTATGCCCTTCAGGTTCTGCCATGACAGAGGTACTAGAAAGTGGTTTTGTGATTTGTGCTAGTCCTACTGATGTTTGGGTTGATACAACGGGTGATAGTATGACAGGACAATTAAATATTGTCGGCAGTGATAATTCATTTATGTTGCAAGCACAAAATAATAATGTAACAAGTGGCGATGGTTTTCGTGCTATTAGTAATTCACCAGCTTTTGGCGATGGAGCTATCTGGGCATCAAACGAATCTAGTGGAACTGGTGTATATGCACGCAGTGCCAGTGGTATCGGAGTTTATGGTGAAACTAACGGTTCAACAGGTGCGCCTTACGGCGTTTATGGACGGGCTACAAGTGCTAATGGAGTAACATCTTATGGTGTACGCGGAGAGAGCAGTTCTACTTCTGGCACTGGTGTTGGCGGTATAGCACCTTGGGTGGGTGTCTTTGGCGAAGCCACTGCCACTACGGGTGAAAATTGGGGTGTTTATGGAAAATCTGCGTCAACGGTTGGTTATGGTGTCTATGGTATAGCAAGCAATACGGGGGGTAAAAACTATGGTGTTTATGGAACCAGCAGTTCAGTTAATGGCTTTGGTGTCTATGGAAAGAATACCAATGCAGCAGGAGCAGGTGTACGTGGTGAAGCATTAAATGGTAATGCCGTTGAAGGTGTGGTTGACTTTGTAAACAATGGAACAGGTACTGGTGTCTATGGTTCAGGTGGCTTCTTTGGTGCTGCGGCTAAGTTCGAAAATGCTGTCGCTGGCACTACAGCTGTCACTATTCAGAATATTGCTACACCAACATCTCCAGCATTAGATGTTACGGGTGCTACAAACTTAAATGGCCCTGTCACATGGAAACCTGTAACGAGTTATGTGTCTATTCCTGCTGCGGCTTTTACTCCATCTCAACCAGGTTATGATTATTCAAACCAAGGTCATTCTATTTTTCCGAACAATCAATCTTCACGATTTTATTATGCAGAAGTACAACTACCACAGGGAGCTACGGTAACAAATTTTGTTTTTCAGTGGACTGATCTTACCCAAACAACACCTACAGTTGGTAGTGCTGAATTATTTCAAAGTCAACTCAATGGTACTGAAGTTTCAATGGCATCAGCTGTTACTGTGAGCGGTTCAGGCTTAGGATTTACTAATGATAACACCATAAATAATGGTATTATTGATAATTCAATGTACATTTATTATGTTAAATTAGATCTCACGATGGATGCTATGTTTTTTGTATCTACTATAGCACATGGTATTGTCATTGAATACACCATAAATAAACCATATTAAATTCTTAAGAAAAAATATCAAGCAAATCCCTCATTTAAAGATTTAATGAGGGATTTATCGTTCATTAGAAACAATCTACTTTTAGATTGTTCGGTTTGCGACTATCTTAACAAATGATTTCATGCGCACTTCTTCCAGTGTTAAACCCGTATATTCAATCTCGGCTTCAGTAATCGCACCAGAGTTTAATGCACGTAAAAAGAAATTCAATAAACCTTGTCCCGTAGCAGCATCATCAAAAACATCACCAACCAAGGTCGCTTGTGCGGCTTTTTCAATAAAGTTTTTCAGGCGAATTGAGGCTTGTTTTAGGCTTTGTAGGAAGAATGTATAACAAGCAACATAACGAATAGGAATTTGCGCAGGGTTTAAATCCCAACCTTGGTAGTAACCCATTTCTAAAGAGTGAATAATATCATCATAAGCCAGTTTCCATGCTTTGTGGACAGTTTTTGTATCACCAATGGGCATGGTGCTGGTTGCTCCGTTGGATAACCATACACCAGTTCCACCAAAGGTCAGTTTCATCATTTGCAAGGCAAAATCACAAGCAGGATGTTGCATGGTTTGATGAGCTGCAGTAATGTCAAAACTGGCTGTGTAATCGTAAGTACCAAAATGTGCGCCACGACATCGTCCATTTGCTGCTTTATAAATCAAGGGCATATGACTAACACCATCAGCTGAGAGTAGGGCTTGGGTGGTTTCTATCATGATTTCTATTTTCAACTCGCCATTTTTCAAACCCAATTGCTCTTCCAAGTGGTCAAGAACTTGTACAAAGGCGGTGACTTGTTCTGGAATATTGACCTTGGGTAATGTGATAACAAAGTTTTTAGGAACCTTTCCGTTGTTTTCTTTAATCAAGGTCGATACAAAGATGTCTAATGTTCTGGCACTACGGACTTTTAATTCCGCATTAAAGGGTTTGATGCGAATTCCCATATAGGGCGCTGCTATGCCTTGTTTTAGTGCGGATGCAAATTCTTTGGCAGTAAATTCTGCACAAGCATCTTCCTCGACATCGGGGCGATTGCCATAACCATCTTCAAAATCAATGCGAAAATCTTCAACTGCACAGGATTTTAGTTTGGCAATAACCCGTTGATGAACCTGTTCCCACAACTCTTTATCGCCAGGTAAGTCCAAAGCTTTGGCCAATGTTGATGCATCAGGTGCATAAGTATTAAATGCTTTCAGCGACAATTCGCCAATCTTTTTGGTTGCTCCTGCTTTGTACAATTGTGCACCGCCGTATAAGGTGTGAATGGGTTGTTGCTGTTCCCCATCTCCGGGGTAATAGGCAGTAAAAGTTTTATTGGCTTGTTCGAGTGTAGCAAATATCTTATTAAGGTTTGATTTTTGTATGCTTTGCATTGGTGGTTTGACCCTTGATTATTATTTTGCATGATTCTACCGTTGTCTCCTAAGCGAATCAATAAAAATCGTAGGCAACTAACACACCATTGCAACAAAATAGCGTATTTTAAAGGTTGAATTATCTATAAATGCCACTATAATTGTTTGTATCTAATATTATTGAGGAAAAGCATGAGCTTTAGAATGAAATCAACAAACCCGGCGTTGTCGGTATTTGAAAAAACTGAAAATTTATCGTTAGGCCCAACAGATGAGTTTGTGGTGGGTGAATCGCAGCGCATGACTGCTAATGGCACATTAAATAAAACTGGGCTATTAATACTTATCGTTATTGTCTCAGCGGCTTGGAGTTGGTCTTATTTACCGACTCACCCTGCGATGTATAAGCCTTTTTTCTTTGGGGCTTTAATTGCTGGGCTTGTTTCTGGGTTTTTATTAGCCAGTAAACCGCATTTATCATCAAAGGTCGCACCAATATATGCGGTATTTGAAGGCTTGTTTTTAGGTGGATTATCTGTTTTTCTCGAATCAATATACCCAGGAATAGCTATGCAAGCCGCTCTTGCTACGATGGCTACAGTCATAGGAATGTTAGTTGCTTACCGCACGGGCATTATTAAGGCTTCTCCCATGTTTAAGAAGGTATTGGTCATCGCTGGTATGGGCATAGGTATATTCTATTTAATTAGTATAGGAGCTTATTTTATTTTTGATACAAGCTTCAGCGTTAACAACTTAACGAATGCTACACCCATGGGAATTGCAGTGAGTGTCTTTACTACGGTCGTTGCAGCCTTATTCTTAATCATGGATTTTGATAGAATCGAACGAGGTGTTCAAGAAGGTGCGCCTAAGTATATGGAATGGTACGGTGCATTTGCATTGACTGTTACTATCTGCTGGTTGTATTTTGAAATGATTCGTCTATTGGCTAAATTAAGAGACTAATCTAAATCAAACAAGATCTTCTATAAAGGGAAAGCTTTGCTTTCCCTTTTTTTGTAACAAATATTTTCGATTAGTGCTTTTGTAAAATGCTATAATCTAATGGTTTAAATTTGTGGAGTTTGAAATGCAAAGAGTTTTATTGTTTTTAGGAACCAATATTGCCGTATTGGCGGTTATTAGTATTTTGATGAAGGTTTTTGGTTTAGATAACTACATGGATGCTAATGGTATTAATTATAAGTCTTTGGCTATTATTTCATTTTTATGGGGTTCTGTTGGGGCTTTTATTTCATTAGCAATGTCAAAATCTGCTGCCAAACGCTCAATGGGCGTTAGAGTCATTGAATCACCCAGCACAGATGTGGAAATGTGGCTAGTAGATACAGTGAAAAGGCTTGCCGATCGGGCTGGAATTGGTATGCCAGAGGTTGGAGTTTTTAACAGTGATGCACCCAATGCATTTGCCACAGGAATGAATAAAAATGACGCCTTAGTCGCTGTCAGTACTGGTCTATTAAATTCCATGAAACGCAATGAGATAGAAGCGGTGTTGGGTCATGAAATTAGCCATGTATCAAATGGAGATATGGTGACAATGACTCTTCTGCAAGGCATCTTAAATGCTTTTGTTATGTTTATTTCACGTATTATTGGTTTTGTGATGAGCTCGTCTTCGCGAGGGAACCGAGGCGGAATGGGGATGCGAACAGGGAATTTTATTGGCACGATGATTGCGCAAGTGGTATTAGGCTTTTTAGCTGCGCTTATAATCAAGTGGTTTTCGCGTTATCGTGAATTTCATGCCGATGCAGGATCGGCTCGTCTGACCAGTAGCCAAGACATGATTGCAGCCTTGCGAGCGTTACAACATGTTGCAAACCCTGTGCCTTTAAAAGGTCAGTTTGTTGGCTTTGGTATTAATGGTGTTAAATCAACCGTAGCCAAATTGTTTGCTACCCATCCGCCATTAGAAGATAGAATTGCCGCTTTAGAGAGAAACAATTATACAAGATAACGCTTAGAGCAATACAGTTTATCTTGCCCTTGGTGATGAAAGCGTTAGAATGGTGTTTTTTATCTGTTTATAGCTTATGCGCAATCGAATTATTCTTCATTATGGTGAGTTAACCTTAAAAGGTTGCAATCGCCATTCTTTTGTTAAAAAACTAAGGACTAATGTCCGTAACAAAATTAAGTCATTGGGTTTAACTTGGGATGTGGTTTCAATCCATGACCGAATGTTTATCGAAATCCCTATTGATTTTAGTGGTGATATTGATGAAATAGCCCAAAAGTTAGCTGAAATTCCTGGCATTGCTTGGTTGAGTAAGGTCTATTGGTTTTCAGTAAAGCAATACGATATATTTGGATTTAAACCTGAATTAGGTAAATTGGATGAGTTGATTGAAAAATTAGCCAATGAAACGTATCAAAAAGACAAGAGCTTTGCTGTACGAGTCAAGCGTTCTGACAAACGATTTGTGAAAACATCTAAAGAACTCGAAATGCAATTGGCAACAATTATTTTAAAAAATACTGAATGGAAGAATGTTAATTTAAACCATGCCGACCAATATTTTTATGTGGATATTTCATCGCGCGGAATGGCAGTGCACACGAATCGCATCAAGGCTATTGGCGGTTTGCCTGTTGCTTCAACGGGTAAAATTATGTGTTTGTTATCGGGTGGGTTTGATTCACCCATTGCGGCTTATTTGATGGCAAAACGAGGATGTACCGTTGATTTTGTGCATTTTACTGCCAGCAATATCCAGTCCAGTAAAATTGAAACTTATAAAGTCTCTCGCATAGCTCAGAGAATCAGTGAGTTTTGTGGAAAAGTCAGGCTTTATTTAGTGCCGTATACGCATTTTGATCTGGCTTTGATGGAAAAGAATTTAGATTATGATTTGATTTTATTCCGCCGCTTTATGGCTAGAGTTGCAGAATCTCTTGCCGAAAAAAATTACGCACAATGCTTAGTAACAGGGGATAACTTAGGGCAGGTGGCATCACAGACTATGGAAAATATAGTGAGCATGACTAAATCCATTAATATGCCTGTTTTACGTCCATTATTAACCTATAATAAAGAGGAAATCGTAGCTTTATCTCGCCAACTAGGCTTATTTGATGTTTGTGTCGAACCTTACAAAGATTGTTGTGCCTTAATCAGCAACACACCAAAGACTAAATCTTTACATGAAAAGCTTGAACACATTGAAGAACGGTTTTTCGACTACCAAGAGTTGATTAAGGATACGCTTGATGAAAAACAGGTGATTGCTTTTCAATTTGGAAAACGAATAGATTTTGAGTAAAATATGTTAAATATCAGAGAGATACAAAAAACAGATAATCCAATTATTAACAACTTAGTTATTAACACTTTGCATGAATTTGGTGCAAAAGGTCCAGGCTTTGCTTCTTCTGATGAAGAGCTCAAAGATATGTATACAGCCTATCAAGCGGCTAATAAACAATTTTATGTGGTTGAACTTGATGGCGAGGTGCTAGGATGTGCTGGTGTTGCTCCATTGGACGGGGAAGAAAATTCTGGTATTTGTGAATTGCGGAAAATGTATTTTGATAAAAGACTCAGAGGGCAGGGTGCTGGAAAAAAACTGATTGATTTATGCATTGAAAAAGCTAAGGAAATTGGTTTTCATACCATGTATTTAGAGACGATTCCTGAGATGAAAATTGCTCAAAAGCTTTATAAAAGTCGAGGCTTTGAATATTTGTGTACGTCAAAAGGAAATACTTGCCACAGTGCTTGCCAAGTTTTTATGCAAAGGTCTCTATAATTTCGCAGGCTTAATAACAATAGGGTAATTTGCTCATTGCATTAATTGCTTGATGAGTCGTCGCAAAACACTTGCTGTTTATTGGTTCGTCGGTATAGTCTTTTTCAATGATAGTATAGTCAAAGCCTTTGGGGCAGGTAATATTGCGGTATTTCTTTTTGACAACTTGGCAATATTTTGTTGTTAATTTTCTCTTTTGAGCAATAATTTGTTGCCGTTGATAACGATTAAATTCGGTGTTGGAAAGGTTGCATACATCGTCTTTTTTCATCGCTTCATAAGCGGATTCTTCACTGCCATAGCACTTAGTTTTGTCACCAATCAAATCATTGTTTTTTGTTACATAAGAAAAACCTTTTGTGCAATAAAACTCTTGATTGTTTCGTTTGTTGGTATCCAAACGTTTACAATTACCAAAGCTTAGAAAGTCATTGCGCCACGATTTTCTTTTATAATTTAATTGCTTTTTTGATAATTGACACAAAGGGTGTTGTTGTATTTTTTTAGTTATTTGCTTAAGACTAATATAACAAGTTTTAAATTCAGGGTCTGCCAAACTGTAACCATCAGCGCCAATAATCATGAAACCAGATTCGCAATATTTTCCGTCCTTACTTTTATTTGGGTAGGCTAAAGGCTTACAAGAGGAGGTTGATAGCTTCATAATATTTTTTTCTCGCTCTTTATTCGCTTTTGATTCAAATTTTTGTTGTTCCCAAAGGTCTTGCTGGTGCATCTTTTCTAAAGTTTTATCTGGGATGTTTTGGTTATACAGCATGGCTATGTAGTATTTATCCGTATAGGAAAGAGAATGGTTGTTATCTTGGTATTTTTCATCTCCTGTTATTGTTTGTAAATCGTAGTGCATTATAGAACCTATATCGTATTCTGATTCGATAAACACCTCATCAAAGTTTTGTTTTAGAATGTTACTGTAGCACCAGTTCTTCGATTTGATTTGTTGAATTTTACATTGTTCCAATACCTTGGCTTTGTTGAGAAAATCAGGCCTATCTGCCCGTTGGTGTTCATGACTTAACCCTAACATATGACCAAATTCATGCAATACGGTGGATTTTCTATAAATAATATTTTCTGATAATTCACCAAAATGTATTTCTCCATTGACTCGTCCCACACTCGATTGATTGCTATCTCCCTTAAAACTTATGGTGTAAAATTGTTTAAAGTTAAAAAACCCTGGTTTTTCATTGTGGTAGATAAATTTTATTCCAGTATACCTTTCCCATAGTTTAGCAAAACGTTTTACTTCACTTTGTTGTTCAGGTGTTCCATCTAAAAAATAAAAAGTTATTGAATCTCGATTCCAAATTCGAGTTTCTTCATAAACAACAAAAGCACTTAGGCTGTTGCTAATTAAAATGAGGTATAACCAGACTAACAAGCGCATTATTGTGCAATTCCAAATTTGACTTGTGGAGGAAGTTCTGGCGAATTTTCACTGTTTTTTAAAAACACTTTATCTTGTTTTACTGAATATTTTTCAATCAACTGACTTTGTACAAATAAAACCCTTTGTCTGGCTAACTGCACTAGTTCGGATTTTACGTCTTGTTTTTTAATTAATTCATTCCATGCCTTTTCAAGTAATGCGCTCTTTTTTAATTCGCCTTTGCTTGTGGATTCATCACTGAGTTGTTGCCAACTCTCGGGCATCTCTTGATTGTTATAGAATTTTTTAATGAGTGAAAATTGTGATTTATCGGTAAAATCTGGAACCATCTCTATTTCTGTTAATTGCAACAACTTGTTAATACGCAATGCAATGGTGTCATTCTTTGTGTTGATGATTGCCGTTAATTCAAGGTTTAAATTTGGTTTTTTAGACAATATCTGTTGCATGGCTTTAAGCTTTTGTTCTTCACCTGCTTGCAATAGTGCAGAGCCTGCTTGAAACTGTACAGCACTTAAATCCAGGTCAGCACCACCAGGAATTAGTTTTCCTAACAATTTAAAAGGAGAGGCAACAATGCCTGTAATTAGTTTAAAAAATGCTTTAAAGATTAAACCGCCATAACTAAATTCTGGATCATCAATATTACCACTTACGGGCATATTAATTTTCATTATTCCTTTACCGTCTGTTAGCAATGTTACGGCTAACTTCAAGGGTAAATTAACGGCATCTTTACTGTTGGTTTTGTTGCCAAATTTAAGTTGCTTAAAAGTTAAATTATTAATGCCTTTTAGAATGCTTTGGTTGAGTTTGTATTTTAAATTAAAATCCGCTTTACCACGGTTTATCGGAAAACCAAGGTAACGAGAACTATAACTGTTGAAGTTTTGCAAATCCAAATTTCTGATATTTATAGAAAGGTCTGTGTAGGCTTTTTCCGAAAGAGGGTTGATTTTTCCTTTGATAGAGACTTTTCCATAACTGTCTATAACTCCTGACAAATTGACCTTGGCTTTTGATAGGTTTGAGCTGGAAAGTCCTTTTATCTTGCCATTTAGCTTGGCTAATTCTGTGTGGTATTGTGGCTTTATGCTTTTGTCTATAAAACTGGTTTTCGCATCCATAAATTCTATTGTTTCAATTTCTATTTTCCAACCATCTTTTTCGTTTGCATTATTTGATGTTGTTGTATCAATAAGCCCTGATAAGTTTAATTGTTTATCAACAGAAATTTCTAAGGTTCCTTGGGCTTGATCCAATTTTATATTGTTTAATTTGATGGTTTTATTTTTAGAGTCTAACTGAAACTGCTCCAAGTCTAATTGCTTAATCTCAATAAATGGCATTTTATTGTTATCTAATAACTCTAACTGAGCAATTTGTATAGAACCTTGAGTCTTTATGTCATCTGAAATCATGACCTCTTGTTGCATGGATAAAAAGCCTTTATTGACCTCCAGTTTTAATTCCGAGGGAATCCAAGCATTAAATTTACTCAAGTCAATAGCCTTTGCTTTAATTGTTGAATTAATGGCTAATGGCTCTGAAACAATTGTTGAATGAACCTCAATCTCTCCTGAGTCATCTAAATTAATGTTCGCTTCAACCTTTATTGTTTGGCTTGAATCTGAGCTAAGATTATCAACAGTCATTGTGCGAAGTTTTACGGTATTGCTAAAGTCCGTTTCATTAAAGTGTTTTTTTACCACAAAAGTAGTGTTGGTATTAATTAATTGTTTTAGTTTAAAAGACCATGAAGTGGAGGGCTCTACACGTTGAGTTTGTTTGGTTTCAGCATGAATCAGCGACCAAATAAGAGAGTTATCCTCTGTGAAAGCTAGGTCTACTAATGCCCCATCAGTTTCAATTTTATTTAGTGTGATTGTTTCATTCGTAAGATCAATTGTTGCCTGAGATAGGGATACTTTATTTACATCAAGACGCTGTTGGTTATCGTGTGTCGTTTTGAAGTGACTTAAGTTGAGTTGGTCAATAGTGATTTGAGCTTGTTTGTTATTATCACCGTGATTATAGTCAACTGTACCATGGCCATTAATCAAACCAGAATGATTAGTTAACCCAAGGAATATATTGTTTTCATCACTAATAAAGGTAAAGACAGTTGCAGTTGTCCAGTTTTTAAGTTGCCAATTTGCATTTAATTTTAATTGAGCAAAATTAAATGCACCAGATAAGTGAGACTCATCGTTATTGTCGGTTTTAAAAGTCAGGTCAAATTGGCTCTCCGAATCTCTTGTGGTAAATAATTGTTGGTTAAAATTGAGCTCTTTTAAATTCAAATTGAATTGTTTTTTGCCCGATTGGTCATCGTATTCAATAGCTCCTTTTGTCACGGATATATTTGTTATATCAATGATGAACTTTTCGTGAGATTCTTCCGTGTTTATAGGGGGATTTAGTTTTGGGTATATTACTGAGACCTCATTATTATTATTTTCGGTAATAACTTTATAAAAGGGACTGCTTATAGCGAGTTCTTCGACACTGATGTTTTTAAATAAAGAACTCCATAAATTTAAGTTCAGACTGATTCTATCAGCACTAAACCATAGGGTTGAATCCTTGTCAGTTAATTTAATGCCTGTTACTGTGCTTGAAAAAGTGAAAGGATTAAAAGAGAATTTTTTGATTGTTATTGACGAATTAAGCTCATTTGCAACGAATTCTTTTGAATATTTCTGAGCAAAATATGGAATAGCAAAAAACCCGAGAGCAGAGTAAAGGAGTATTAAAACCACAATCCAAAAAGGAATGGATTTAACGAATGGTTTTTTGCTATCCATGTGTGTATATTACCTGAGTAGTCGTTAATTTAATGTTAATCAATTGTTAAGGTTTTATTTTGGTCTTAAATCTTTTCGCAGAATTTTACCTACATTTGATTTAGGCAATTCATCTTTAAATTCAATATGCCTTGGGTTTTTATAACCGGTTAAATTTTCACGGCAATGCGCTTTGACCTCCGCTTCTGTCATTGGGACTTTGACCACAACAAAGAGCTTAACTATTTCACCAGATTTTGGGTCAGGCAATCCAATGGCTGCCGCTTCAATAATATTGGGGTGCAGGCATGCAGCATCCTCAATTTCATTGGGATAAACATTAAATCCTGAGACAAGTATCATGTCTTTTTTACGGTCGACAATCTTAAAGAAACCTTTTTCATCCATTACGGCGATATCACCCGTCAATAACCAACCGTCTTTATCAATTGTTTCAGCAGTGGCTTCTGGGCGATTAAGATACCCTTTCATCACTTGAGGACCACGAATACAGAGCTCCCCGCGTTCTCCTATAGGCATTTTATTGCCGTCATCGTCTCGAATCTCACATTCAGTTGAAGAAATAGGCAAACCAATCATGCCATTATATTCCTTTAAATTTGGAGGATTTATGCAGGCTGCTGGACAGGTTTCAGTAAGTCCATAAGCTTCAACAAGAGTAACTCCAGTCGTTTCCTTCCAACGTTTTGCAGTGTCTTGTTGCACAGCCATTCCGCCTCCAAGTGTAAATCTGAAATTGTCAAAGTTTAACTCAGAAAACCCTGGTGTATTGAGTAGTCCATTAAATAAGGTATTAACGCCTGTCATGGCTGTAAATTTGTGTTTCGATAATTCTTTGACAAAACCAGGCATATCTCTGGGATTGGTAATGAGAATGTTTTTTGCGCCAAATTCAGAAAAAAGCAAGCAATTAGCATTTAATGCAAAAATATGGTAAAGAGGTAAGGCTGTAATCACAATTTCTTTGCCTTCTTTTAGGTTGTCATGATTCCATACTTTTACTTGTTCTACATTAGAAACCATGTTGCGGTTGGTTAACATGGCGCCTTTGGAAACACCTGTTGTACCGCCGGTGTATTGTAAAAAGGCAATATCATCCAAATCAATTTTGGGTTCAGTATACTTCAGTTTTCTGCCTTGCTTGAGCATTTGATTAAATGTAATGGCACCATCCAAGTTAAATTTGGGCACCATTTTTTTTACGTTTTTAATCATAAAGTTCATCAATGAGCCTTTTACCGCACCAAGCATGTCTCCAATTTGTGTTGTAATTACTAGTTCTACATTGGTCTCTTTGACTACTTCCTCTAAAGTGGTGGCATAATTTTCTATGACAATAATGGCTTTCGCGTTAGAGTCATTCAATTGGTGCTTAAGTTCTCTTGGTGTATAAAGAGGATTGGTATTTGTTACAATTAAACCTGCCCTCAATATGCCAAATACAGCAATTGGGTACTGCAATAAATTTGGCATCATAATAGCAACTGAATCACCTTTTTTAAATTTAGATTGTAAATAGGCTGCCAAATCCTTGCTGAGTTCATCCAATTGCCCATAAGTGATTTTTTTGCCATAGTTAACAAAAGCAGTGCGATTGCTATGCTTTTTACAAGCAGTTTCCAACATTTGTGCAACAGAATCATAGGATAATTCTCCAATGAACTCAGGAATGTTTTTTGGGTAAGACTGTAACCACTGTTTTAATTCTGACACTTTTGTAAACTCCTCATTATTTATTCATGAATTTACTATTCTAAAACAATTGTGTTCATTTGAAAATTAAAATTTTATTTTATTGCCTTACTCGTGTTAGACTTTGTAATTATGTTTTTAAGAAAATATTATTTTTATGATTGATTCCACCCTTGCAGTGAGCTCACCTGGGCCGCATACCATTGCAGTTTTACTACTGACACTAGTGGCTCTAGTGTTGTTTACCATAGAAAAAATACCTCTTCAAACTTCTAGTCTTTTTGTATTGTGTGCTCTCATACTTGGATTTGAAGTATTTCCCTACCAATTACCCGATGGCAGTTATTTTAGTACGCGTGTCTTTTTTGTAGGATTTGGAAATCAAGCATTAATAGCCGTTTCGGCATTAATGGTTGCGGGACAAGCATTGGTAAGAACCGGTGCAATGGAACCCATTGGTCGTTTGTTAGCCAAATTATGGCGAACAAGCCCTAAGCTTAGCTTGTTATTAACTCTTGTTGCAGGTGCCATACTCAGTGCTTTTGTAAATAACACGCCTATTGTTGTGTTGTTATTGCCAATTCTTGTCAATGTATCACTCAGGACTGGTCAGTCACCTTCTGGAACATTGCTGCCCATGGGAATGGCAACCTTGTTAGGCGGCATGGCAACTACCATCGGCACCTCAACCAATTTACTGGTTGTTAAGGTGGCTGAAGATTTAGGAGTTCCTGAATTTGGTATGTTTGATTTCGTTTTACCCGTGGCTCTAACCAGTATTGTGGCAATACTTTATTTATGGCTGATTGCACCAATGATATTACCAGAACGTTCTCCACCATTGCAAGATACTTCACCACGAGAATTTACCGCCGAAATTGAGATAGAAGAGGGGGGCTTTGCCGATGGCGCTACTTTAGCTGAGATTAGAGAAAAAGCCGGTAATGACATTAATATTGAACGCATTATACGTTCAGGTAAATTATCAATGGCTACTTTGCCAGATGTGAAAATCATGGCAGGCGATCGTTTAGTGATTAAAGATACTTCAGATAATCTGCGCGATTATCAACTTGAATTAGGCGGGCAATTATTTGCGGGCAATACCGAGGTTGATGAAGAACACCCTTTAAAAGATGGCGATCAACGTATTGCCGAATTAGTCGTTATTGCTGGTTCCACATTAGATAGAGTCAGAATAGAAGACGCACGTTTAAATTCAAAATATGGACTCACTTTACTCGCGGTGCATTCACATGGTAAAGAAACACACGCTCGTTCCAAGGGGATTAAAGAAGTTATATTAAGAGCTGGGGATGTTTTACTCGTTCAAGGAACCCATGAAGCTATTAGGGAGGTTAAAGCTTCAGGAACATTATTGGTTCTTGATGGTGGCGAAGAGTTACCTCATACATCAAAAGCACCTCTTGCCCTTGTGGTAATGGGACTGATTGTGGGTTTTGCGGCATTTGGTATACTGCCAATTGTTGTCAGTTCAGTCATTGGTTGCTTAGTTCTTATTGTTACGGGGTGTTTGCGCTGGAAAGATGCAACTAATGCCCTTAGTGCTCAAGTGATATTTATTATTGTCGCATCCTTGGCCTTAGGCGTTGCACTTATCCAAACAGGTGGAGCCGATTACCTCGCCAGTTTATTTGTAACCAGTACCGCTGGGTTTTCACCAGGTGTGGTGTTAGCCATTTTGATATTTTCGATGGCGGTGATGACCAATGTGGTATCCAATAATGCAGCAGCCGTTATTGGTACACCAATTGCAGTGAGTATTGCACAAACATTAGGCATGCCTGTTGAACCTTTTGTTTTGGGCGTTTTATTTGGTGCAAACATGAGTTATGCCACACCGATGGCATACCAAACTAATTTACTGGTCATGAATGCAGGGGGTTATAAATTTTCAGATTTCGTCAAAGTAGGGGTGCCATTAGTGATTATTAATTGGTTAATGTTATCTGGAATTTTAACTTGGGTTTATAAGTTGTATTAAAAAGAGAGAGAAAAAACATGGGTGAGATGAATATTTCGAGGCAGCAATGCGAAAAACAACGCAGACGTTTTATGCGTGCCGTTCTGAATGATTTAAATGCATTAGAATTAATGATTAAAAAAGGCTTGATTGAGTCAGGAATTACTCGAATTGGAGCGGAACAAGAAATGTTTTTAGTCGATAGAAATTTTTCACCCGCTTGTGTGTCCGAACAAATCATGAAAGATTTAACCGATCCACGCTTTACCTTTGAAATTGCAAAATTCAACTTAGAAGCCAATCTGACTCCTAGTGTTTTAACAGGTAATGCACTAAGAAAGCTTGAGAATGAAATCAATGAAACGCTTATGATTGCTCGAAATGCTGCCAGTAAATACGATGCTCAAATTGTTCTGGCAGGAATCTTGCCTACTTTGAAGCAATTGGATTTAACCTTAGATAACATGGTTCCAATTGATCGTTATTTTGAATTAAATGACACCCTTAAAAACCTCAGAGGATCTGATTTCAAGCTCAATATTCGAGGTATGGATGAATTGAACGTAACCCATGATTCCTACATGCTTGAAGCGCTTAACACCAGTTTCCAAGTACACCTGCAAGTTGGTAGTGAAGATTTTGTACAAAAATATAATATAGCTCAAGCCATTACAGGACCAGTTATGGCGGTTTCTGTTAATTCTGGACTTATCCATCATAACCGTTTATGGCATGAATCCCGAATTGCAGTGTTTCAAAATTCGGTTGATACCCGTTCAGAAACATTCCAACAACGTGGAATGTTACCCCGTGTTTATTTCGGCAAGCATTGGGTTAAAAGCTTGCCAGATTTATTTAAGGAAGATATCTCTCGCTTTCCAGTTGTGCTCACGGCTGATTTTGATGAAGACCCTGTAGGAATGCTAGAAAAAGGCATTACGCCAAAGTTAAAAGCACTGATGCTTCATAACGGTACCGTTTACCGTTGGAACCGTCCATGTTATGGTGTGGTTGATAATATTCCGCATTTAAGAATTGAGAACAGAGTATTGCCCTCCGGTCCCAGTGTTGTTGACGAAGTAGCTAATACCGCGTTTTTTGTTGGTTTAATGATTGGAATGTCTAATAAGTACAATGATATTACACAAGTTATGCGATTTTCAGATGTTGCCAATAACTTTTTAAATGCTACTCGAATTGGTTTGGAGGCAAAATTTCACTGGACCGATCATAAAACCATTTCTGCTTCAAATTTGATATTGGAAGAACTTTTGCCAATTGCCAGAGAAGGTCTTTTACATGAAAATATTGATAGCAATGACATTGACCGTTATTTAGGTGTTATAGAAGAGCGAACCAAGTCCAAACAAACGGGCGCAAAATGGGCAATAAAATCCATTACAGAAATGGATGAAAGTATCTTGCCAGATGAGAAAGTACGTTCCATTACCTCTGAAATGGTTGTCAATCAAAAAACTGATGAACCTGTACATAAATGGAAACTGGCTCAAGCAGTGGACAACCTTGATTGGCGGGCTACTTTTCAAAGGCTTGGACAATTTATGACTGAAGAACTCTTTACCGTTAGACCTGATGATTTACTGGACCTAGCAGCCAGTATTATGGACTGGAAACACGTGCGTCATGTGCCTGTAGAAGACGATGAAGGTTGCATTGTTGGACTTATTTCACATAGAGCGATTTTAAGAGACGTTGCTCAGGGGCGAAAAAATGCGGATGATCCCACTGCTGTAAAAGATGTCATGAAAGTCAACCCTATTACTGCAGAACCCGAAATGAAGACAGTTGATGCCATTAGATTAATGCGTGAGAACAAACTTGGCTGCTTGCCAATTGTTGAAAAAGGTAAACTTGTTGGTATCGTCACCGACCATGATTTGATAAATGTTGCGGCTAAGTTATTAGAAGACTATTTAGAAGAATTTCCTCAAAACACATGAAAATAGCCATATTTGTTGATGTGCAGAACATCTTTTACACCACTCGAGATACCTATGAACGTCAATTTAATTACCGAAAGTTTTGGGAAATTGTCGAAAAACAGGGCGAAATTGTCTCTGCACGGGCTTATGCGGTACAAAGAATAGACACCCAACAACACAAGTTCCAAAATGCACTTAAACACATCGGTTTTGATGTTATATTAAAACCATTTATCAGACGCAGTGACGGTACAGCAAAAGGTGATTGGGATGTTGGTATAACAATTGATGTCATGGAGATTGCACCAACAGTTGATAAAGTTATCTTGCTAACAGGAGATGGAGACTTTGCTATACTGTTAGATAAAATTCGTCACTCATACGGTGTTACAACCGAAGTCTATGGCGTCAAAGCCCTGACAGCAAAGGGCTTGATTGACAGTGCAACTCGATTTCATGCCATTGGCTTAGATTTACTACTTTAGAACATTAGCTTATGCGATTACTAACATTTGAATACAACGGTCAATCCAAGCTTGGGGCTTGGGTTGATAATGATGAAAAAATCATTGATTTACATGAAGAGTCTAAAATTCAATTTGCACATGATTCTGAAATTTTTTTATCTATGCAAGATTTAATTGAATCAGGTAAAAAAGGCTTAGAGCAAGCTAAAAAAATGCTTAAAACACCGCAAACTAAACTTATCAACACAGAAGAAGTTAAAATATTATTACCCTTGTTACCTGTGCAATTGCGAGATTTTCTTTGTTTTGAACAACACCTTATTAACTCCTTTAAATCCGCAAAAGAAATACAAATTGCACAATCAGAGAATCCCCAAGATGCCAGAAAAGAATTAGACAACAGTGATTTATTTGATATTCCTAAGGTATGGTATGAAACGCCTATTTATTACAATTGCTCACGTTTAGCAAGTTGTGGGACAGGTGAAAAAATTTACTGGCCAAAGTATTCCAAAATTTGGGATTATGAACTTGAGTGGGCAGCAGTAATCGGTAAAAAAGGCAAAGATATTAAAAAAAAAGAAGCTAAAGACTATATCTTTGGCTACACTATTTTTAATGATTTTAGTGCCAGAGATGAACAACTTCGTGTTTTAGGTGCGAAACTAGGGCCAGGTAAAGGCAAAGACTTCAATAACTCAAATGTATTTGGACCATGCATTGTAACGGCTGATGAATTTGAGAATCCCTACAATTTAAAAATGACTGCACAAGTCAATGGAGAACTTTGGTCACAAGGCACAACAAATTCTATGCACCATACCTTTGAAGACATTATAGCGTATATTTCACAATCTGAAAGTATTTACCCTGGAGAAGTTTTAGGCTCAGGAACGGTAGGGACTGGTTGTGGTTTAGAATTGTTAAAATTTCTAAAAGATGGTGACAAAATTCAATTAACGATTGAAAAAATAGGTACAATTACAAATACAGTAGTAAAACAATAAATTAATATTATGAATAATGCTAGATATAACAAAGGGTTAAAGGAAATAGGCAATGGAATCTATGCTTACTTACAGCCAGATGGTTCATGGGGTTGGAGTAATGCAGGACTAATTGCTGATAGCGGAAAATCGTTGTTAGTCGATACTTTATATGACCAACCTTTAACAGCAACGATGTTAAAGGCAATTGAACATGCGACAACAATCAAACCACATGACATAAACACTTTAGTCAATACTCATGCCAATGGTGATCATACATGGGGCAATGGGATATTGAAGAATGCTGAAATCATAGCATCCAAAGAAACCGCTGAACAAATGCGAGAAGAAATAAGCCCTCAAATGATGGTTAATATGCTCTTAAATGCCAAGAATATGGGAGAGGCTGGCGAATTTATACTTGAAAACTTCTCTGGCTTTTCTTGGGAAGGGCTTGAGGTTACCATGCCAACAAAAACATTTGAAGGAACAATGGATTTAAAAATAGGGCATAAGGAAGTCCGTCTACAAAATGTTGGTCCAGCTCATACCGATGGTGATACCCTTGTTTATGTACCAGACGATAAGATAATCTATACTGGTGATATATTGTTTATTGATGGAACGCCAGTAATTTGGTCTGGACCAATTTCTAATTGGATAAAAGCTTGTGATTATATCCTATCACTGGATGTTGATGTTATTGTTCCAGGTCATGGCCCGATTACCGATAAAAATGGCGTTAAACAAGTCCGCGAATACTTAAACTATATCGCAGTTGAATCCCGTAAAAGATACGACGCAGGCATGAGTTTTAATGATGCTGCTAACGATATCGCTTTGGGACACTTTGGCAAATGGACTGACACGGAACGAATTGTTATTAATGTTTTTTCACAGTACAAAGAATTCAACAAAGAAAACACAAAAGCTGAAGTGCCTGATATTATTGAATTACTTAAATTAATGCAACAATACAAAAATAACAAATGTAAAAACAAAAATCATATTAACCCAAAGCAATGTAATTGTTAATAGCTTTGTTTTATTGATTCAAACGTTTCATAATTTAACATAATATATATTATACGCGTAAATAGATTATTAAAAAAGCAGAACATTTAGCCCTGCTTTTGTTTGTTTAGGAATTAGTTACTTAAGAATTTCTAGTATTTCTTCTAACTCCATACGTGTTTGCTGAATAACTTGGTAAGACTTGCTGGCGTCTTTATCTGTTGTTGTTCCTTCTAGTTTAATACGAGCACCACTGATAGTATAACCGTGTTCATACAATAAGCTGCGGATTTGGCGTATCATAATAACATCGTGCCTTTGGTAATATCTGCGATTACCGCGACGTTTTACGGGTTTAAGGTTGGGAAATTCATTTTCCCAATACCTTAATACGTGTGGTTTAACATCACACAAAGTGCTGACTTCACCAATAGTAAAGTATCGCTTTGCAGGAATAGTTGGAAGTGAATTATTGTGTCCTTGATCCAGCATAAGTTTCTATAGTATCTCTAATTTTTTGCCCTGGTTTAAATGCAACAATTCTTCTTGGAGGAATTGCAATCTCTTCAAGTGTTTTAGGGTTTCGTCCTGGACGGCCTTTTTTGTCTCTTAATTCAAAATTGCCAAAACCAGAAAGTTTAACATCGCGACCTTCAACTAAAAGATCTTTGATGGAATTAAAAAAAGCATCAACAAATTCATTGGCTTCGCATTTATTTAAACCTACATCCATGTAAAGCGCTTCAGCTAAATCTGTTTTTGTAACTGACATTTATTGACCTCTAATTTCTACGCCTAAATTAACTTTAAGAGAAGATACCACTTTTGCCATCAGTTTGTCTACTTCTTTATCTTCAAAAGTTGAATTATTTTGTTGTAGAACAATTCCAATAGCTAAAGAGCGATTTCCAACACGAATATTTTCGCCTTGGTATTCATCAAAAACAAAGATGTTTTTTAGTAAATCACCGGTTTCTTTTACGACAAGAGTTTTAATTTCTTGGTAGGATATATCATTATTGGCAATCATGGCTATATCTCTTCGTACAGAAGGAAATTTAGAGATTTCTTTAAAACTTGGAAGTGTGCTTTGTTTGATATTATTTATAAATAATTCAAAAGCATAGACAGGCTTTTTAATGCCAATTTTATGGCATATTTGCGGATGAACTTGCCCTATCCATCCAATTGAATTTCCTCCCAATTTAATTTCAGCTTGTTGCCCAGGATGCAAATAATCTAATGAAGATTTTACAAAATAATACGAAGCTTTTGTATTGGCTAATAAGTTTTCTAAATCCCCTTTTATATCAAAAAAATCAATGTTTTCTTTGCTCATGCTCCAGTGCTCTAAATGACGTTTACCCGTGCAAATACCAATGAGTTTTTCGTCTTCAACAATACACTCGTCCTTGTGGAAGACGTGGCCCGATTCAAACAATTTAACACTTTCGTTTTGGCGTCTTAAGTTGTATTTAACTGTTTCTAACATACCTGGTAATAGGCTTGTGCGCATTATTGCGAACTCTTCAGTTAATGGATTCTTTAAGGCAATTGAACCTTCTGCTGCATTTAAAGTTTCTAATTGTTTTCGCGAAACAAAACTGTAATTAATTGCTTCAGTATAGCCTAAAGTTGTTAATTGATTTTTAATGTAATTTGTTGAAATAATTGCTTCAGGCAACTGCATGATTACACTATCCCCAAACAAGTTTTGTGATGGCATTTTATCGTAACCAATTAAACGAACGACTTCTTCAATTAAATCCTCTTCAATATCCATATCGAAACGACTCGTAGGAGCTATCACTTTCCAGCTATCCTCTCCCTCTTCTACTTGCATATTCAGTCCTTCAAGTATTCTCGTAACTTGTTGTTTATCAACAGTAAATCCTAGTACGCGTTTTAGTTTGTCAGCTGTTAATGTAATCGTTTTTGCTTGCGGAATACAATCTTCGGCTTTTGCTTCTATTACAGGGCCAACTTCTCCACCACAAATAGCCAAAATGAGTTGTGTAGCACGGTGCATGGCTTGTTCTTGCAAATACGCATCAACCCCGCGTTCAAAACGCAAAGCTGATTCGGTGAAAATTCCTAAGTCACGTGATTTACCCATTATTGTAGCAGGGTTAAAATAAGCAGACTCTAAAACGATGTCTTTAGTGCCTTGATTACAACCACTGTTTAGGCCTCCCATTACCCCTGCAATGGCAAGGTAGTTTTGGTTATCAGCAATCATTAAATAGCTTTCATCTAGTACAACTTCTTTGCCATCAAGTATGGTGAACTTATCTCCTTTATTTGCCATTTTAACTTCGATAGCACCATCAATTGACGCTTTATCAAAGCCATGCATTGGTTGACCAAGCTCAAGCATGACATAGTTGGTTACATCAACTACGGGGTGAATGGCACGAATACCACTGCGGCGCAGTTTTTCCTGCATCCAAATTGGTGTTTGCTTGGTATTATCTATGTTGTTTATAACACGGCACAAATATCGAGGTGACTGGTGCTCGGCTGTTAACTTAACTTCAATTTTATCGTCAATTGTTGCATCAACTGGTTCTATTATTGGCATTGTTAAAGGCATTTCATTTAAGCAAGCGACATCAATAGCAATGCCTTTGACACAAAAACAATCGGCTCGATTAGGCGTTAAATCAATATCAATAATTGCATCATTAAGTCCAAAATATTCACGAATATCTGTTCCAACGGGTGCATCATTTGGTAATTCTAAAATACCAGAATGATCATCACTAAGCCCGAGTTCAACATTTGAGCACAACATACCATTGGATTCTTGACCACGCAATTTTGATTTTTTGATTTTAAAATTACCTGGTAATACCGCGCCAATCATGGCTAATGCAGATTTTAATCCTTTACGCGCGTTGGGTGCACCGCAAACAATTTGCAAGTTCTCTGATGTACCTACATCCACTTGGCAGATGTTTAATTTATCAGCATCTGGGTGTTTTTCTATTGAAATAATTTCTGCCACCACAACATTGGTGAAATCCCCTGCAGCTGCTAATGCAGCATCAACTTCCAAGCCTAGCATGGTTAGTTGTTCAACCAATTCATCAGTTGTTATTTTTGGATTGACCCATTCTCTTAACCAATTTTCACTAATTTTCATTTGCCCTACTCCTATTTAAATTGCTTAAGAAAAGCTAAATCATTTTCAAAAAATTGACGCAAATCTTTAACGCCATAACGTAACATGGCAAAGCGTTCTACGCCTAAACCAAAAGCAAAGCCTGTGTATTTTTCAGGATCTATTCCCCCTGCCCTCAACACATTTGGATGCACCATGCCACAACCGAGTACTTCTAACCAACCAGTACTGCCATCGTCTTTTTGCCACTCGACATCAACCTCAGCTGATGGCTCAGTAAAAGGAAAGTAAGAAGGGCGAAGACGTATCTTCAAATCTTTCTCGAAAAAGGCGTTAACAAATTGATTTAAAACACCTTTTAAGCTAGCAAATGTGATGGTTTCACCAACCACAAGCCCTTCAACTTGATGAAACATTGGGGTATGTGTTTGATCCGAATCACTGCGGTAAACACGACCAGGCGCGATAATTTTTATCGGTGGCGACATGTGTTTCATGGCACGAATTTGCACGGGTGAGGTATGTGTGCGTAATAAATGCCCGTCATCAAACCAAAAGGTATCGTGCATAGTCCGAGCCGGATGATGTGCTGGGAAATTTAACGCTTCAAAATTGTGGTAATCGTCTTCAATCTCAGGTCCTGTTTTAACCTCAAACCCCAAACCTGTAAACAATTCAACAATGCGATTCATCGTTCGTGTCACAGGATGTAGATTAGCCGATGCAATACTTCTTCCCGGTAGCGTGACATCAATGGATTCCGCTTCGAGCTTTTTATCCATTTCTAGTTGTTGTAAAACTTTACGACGCGCCTGAATTTGTTGTTGCAATTGCCCTTTGGCTTTATTGATTTCAACTCCTGCTTCTCGACGTTGATCACCTGGCAATGTTCCCAACAGTTTGAGTTGAGCCGTAATTGTTCCTTTTTTACCTAAATATGCCACTCGAATTTCTTCAAGAACTCGAATATCTGTTGCTGCTTCAATTTCTTTTTTCCCTTGAGCAATTATTTGATTAAGATTTTCCACATTTCACCTGTTAGTGATAATTTTACATAAAAAAAGAGGAAATAACCGACCAGCATTAACTGGAAAGCTAATTCCTCTTAATAGATTTTAATCTTTAAATCCTATTATTATCAATAGGATGAATCGATTTATTTCAATGCTTTAGCAGCAAGTTCAGCAACAGCTGAAAAACCAGCTTTATCATGAACTGCCATATCGGCTAAAACTTTACGATCTAAAGAGATATTAGCTTTCTTTAAACCGTTGATAAATCGAGAATAGGATAAACCGTTGTTTCTTGCAGCCGCATTAATACGTGTAATCCATAAGGCACGGAATTGACGTTTTCTTTGCTTTCTATCGCGGTAGGCGTATTGTCCTGCTTTGATAACTGCTTGTTTAGCAACACGGTAAACTTTACGGCGTGCGTTGTAATACCCTTTTGCTAATTTTAATATTTTCTTATGACGTTTTCTTGCAGTAACGCCTCTTTTAACTCTTGCCATTTTCTCTTAACTCCTTATGCGTACGGTAACATTGATTTAACTTGCTTG
This sequence comes from Lysobacterales bacterium, assembly GCA_026988115.1. Taxonomy (GTDB): domain Bacteria; phylum Pseudomonadota; class Gammaproteobacteria; order Xanthomonadales; family Marinicellaceae; genus NORP309. The sequence goes on from JALSLV010000074.1 coordinate 42,924, forward strand.
ATATCAGACTCAGCTATCATGTCTGTACCACGTAAGTTACGTTTACGTTTCGTTGTCATTTTGGTTAAGATATGACTCTTATTTGCGTATCCACGCTTAAAACCATTAGCGGTTTTTTTAAAACGCTTCGCAGCGCCTTTTTTGGTTTTCATTTTTGGCATTATTATGCTCCATTTAAATGTTTAAAAACTACAATAAGTAATGGCATGACCATTTTAGCTTCACTAACTTATTGCTGTTAACGATAGAAAATAAATCTATCTATGCTTTTAATCCTTATGGTAGGTGTTTTTACCTATTTGCAAATATTTATTTACTGTTTACTAGTAGCCTTAGGCGCCAATAACATTATCATAAATCGTCCTTCCATTTTTGCTGGTCGTTGTTCCACTACAACCTCTTCGGCTAAATCATCTTCTAATCGATCTAACATGTTTGCGCCAATATCACGATGAGCCAATTCTCTGCCTCTAAACATGATAGTAACCTTAACTTTATTACCTTGACCTATAAACTTACGTAAATTACGCAATTTGACCTGGTAATCGGCCTCTTCTGTATTTGGTCTAAACTTGACTTCTTTAAGCTGAACTTTCTTTTGCTTTTTCTTTGAAGCTTGTTTCTTTTTGGAATTTTCAAATCTGAATTTCCCATAATCCATGATTTTGCAAACAGGCGGTTCTGCTTTTGGTGATATTTCAACCAAATCTAATTTCTGAGCCTTGGCTCTATCAAGAGCAGCATCTGTTGCCAAAATTCCTACTTGTTTACCATCACTGTCAATTAAACGTACTTTCATGCACGTAATTGCTTCATTTATTCTGGTTTGGTGTTTCTTTGCGATTTTTCTAAATCCTCATTTTTTAATAGTGTCTATTATACTTTATCCGATTCTAACGATTTAAAGTGTTCTACAAGTTCAGAAATAGTTTTATTTCCTGCATCATCGCCATTAAGTTTTCTAACGGTAACAGAACCATTTTCCATCTCTTTATTGCCAACAACTAACATGTAAGCACACTTCTCTAAAGTATGTTCGCGAATTTTATAGCCTATCTTCTCATTTCTCAAGTCTAATTTGACTCTAAATCCATTGTTTTTCAATTCTTTTGCTAAATTAGCCGCATATTCGCTTTGTGCGTCCGTAATATTCATAATTACTGCTTGAATTGGTGCAAGCCAAAAAGGCAAGTTACCAGCATGGTGTTCGATTAAAATCCCTAAGAATCGTTCAAACGAACCCAATATTGCACGGTGCAACATAACGGGTGCGTGTTTGTTTCCATCCTCACCAACATAGCTGGCATCGAGGCGATTTGGCATGGAAAAATCGACTTGAATTGTGCCACATTGCCACACACGACCCAAACAGTCTTTTAATGAAAACTCAATTTTTGGACCGTAAAAAGCCCCTTCTCCAGGCAATTCTTGCCAATCTAATTTTTTATTGTCTAATGCTGTAGCAAGTGCTTGTTCTGACTTGTCCCAAATTTCATCACTACCAACACGGTTTTCTGGGCGTGTAGACAATCTATAGATAATGTCAGTAAATCCAAAATCTTGATAAATTTCATGTAAGAAGTCTATAAATTCAGAAACTTCATCCTGAATTTGTTCCTCAGTACAGAAAATATGCGCATCATCTTGCACAAAGCCACGCACACGCATTAAACCGTGCAAAGCACCTGATGGTTCATTACGGTGACACGATCCAAATTCAGCTAAACGTAAAGGTAAATCACGGTAAGATTTTAAGCCTTGGTTATACACTTGAACGTGGCAAGGACAATTCATAGGCTTTATGGCAAATTTACGCCCTTCTGATTCCACTGAGAACATATCATCACCAAATTTATCGGCATGACCTGATCGTTCCCATAAGCTAAAATCAACCACTTGAGGTGTATTTATTTCTTGATAATCACGAAGGTTTAACTTGGTACGCATGTGCCGTTGCACCGCTTGATAAATTGACCAACCATTTGGATGCCAAAAGACCATCCCAGGTGCTTCTTCTTGGAAGTGAAATAAATCCATGCGTTTGCCCAATTTTCTGTGGTCACGCTTTTCAGCTTCTTCCAGCATATGCAAATAGTGTTTCAAATCCTTTTTGTCACCCCAAGCCGTTCCATATATGCGCTGCAGCATTTCATTATCACTGTTGCCACGCCAATAAGCACCTGCAACATGCATGAGTTTGAAAACTTTTAATTTAGATGTGTTTGGTACATGTGGACCACGACAAAGGTCAATGAATTCTCCTTGCTTATAAAGGCTTAAAGTTTGATCCTCTGGAATGTCACGAATGATTTCCGCTTTATATTTTTCCCCCATGTTTTCGAACAAAGCAACGGCTTCATCTCGTTTCATGGTGTGACGTTCAACAATAAGTTTTTGTTTTACAATCCTTTTCATTTCTGCAGTAATCTCTGCCAACTCCTTGTCAGTAAAATGATGTTCGCTGGAAAAATCGTAGAAAAATCCATTTTCAATAACCGGACCAATAGTGACTTGTACCTTAGGGTAAAGGCGTTTAACGGCCTGAGCCATTAAATGGGCTGTCGAATGACGAATCACTTCAAGGCCTTCTTCATCCCTGCTTGTGACAATTGACAAATCTACATCCGTTGTAATTTCAGTTGATAAATCAACCAATTCCCCATTGATTTTGGCAGCAAGCGCTGCATTGGCAAGTCCAGGGCCGATATCCATTGCGACATCAAAGGCACTGATAGCTTTATCAAAGCTACGTGTGGATCCATCTGTTAAAGTAATAATTGGCATAATTTTATCTAATATATTTAAAGCAAAAAAAAAGCACGTAAAGTGCTCAAGCTATTTACGTGTAAGACTTATATTTAATTTGTTGTCGTCGTTTTCATGGATGAATTATAACACTTAGCACAAAATTTTGTTAAAATCTTAAGCTTATTCAATAAAATAATTAATTATGGCAACAAGAATTGATAAATGGCTGTGGTCAACACGTTTTTATAAGACGCGTTCTTTAGCTAAAAAGCACGTAGAAAGTGGCAAGGTTAAAATTGCTGGACAAAAGGTCAAACCTTCGCGTGCCGTGCATGTGGGTGATGAGTTGACTATAAAGAAAGGCGATTTGACTTGGGAAGTGGAAGTTTTACGTACCATTGATAAACGTGTGGGAGCAAAGATAGCCGTTGAGTGTTATGAAGAAACTCCTGAGTCAATAAAAGCAAGAGAAGATATTGTCACCGAAAGTAAGATGGTATTCTCCTCTGCTCCACGCCCTGCCAAGCATCCTGACAAAAAATCCAGACGCAAATTGATTGAAATTAAGAAGGGCGGTTTTTAATGATTGCTTTGGCTTTTACTACTTGTTTAGTGGTTCAAATTCATAAGTATCATACAATTCAATACCATACAGTGTTATCTTGTATCTAATTTTAAGTAAATTCTTATTCAAAACGACTATTTCATAAGTAGAATTATCAAGAAACAATTGAGATTTTGTTTCTGAAAGAGCCCATTGTCCTTGTTTTTCATTTTCTTGAAATCTAATGGTAAGTATGTTGTCTTTTTTAAAGTCGTAAGTAGCTACTTTTTTCTTTGGTGATACAACTCCTTTTAATTTATTTGATGAACTATCAGTAATCTCTCCTGACATGACATTTTGATAATACTTTTTTTTGTTTTTCCATAGTGTGTTAATTAATAACATATCGAGTTTGCTGTATTTCTTTGGCTGTGTAAACACCCTCTTCTTTTTAGCTTCCTTGACTATCTCTACCGCTCCGTACTCTTTTAAAACATCGATTATTGCGTAGAAACCATGCCTGTATTGAGCTTTTGCATTTTTGAGTAATTGGTTGAGGTTTTTTTGCTTGTTTTTATCAACTCCTAATTCTAATAATTGCTTAGCCAGTTTTAAGTTGTTTAAACCAATGGCTTTACGCAGCCATAAATGACCGTCTTCTCTAACAAAACGCTGTGTATCAATTCCAAAATCCAACAACAAATTAAATGCTTCATAATCAACTGTGGGATTATTATTTAACAGCCGGCTAAATATTATTCTTAAAACTGTTCTTTCTTTTTCTACCGTTGTAAAATAATTAGGGTTTTCCTTTAAAATGTGTCTTGCAATATCGTTTTGGCTTTTTAGAAGTGCTGCGGAAAGTATGGACATATTACCTAAGTTTATTGCAGTAATATCTGCACCAATTTTAATAAGTTCTTTAGTAATTTTAGGTTGATTTGAGCGGATACTAATTAATAATACACTATCACCGTCCTTTTTTGCATTTGGTGAAATACCACCCTTTTTAAGCAGTCTTAATGCAGTTTTACCGTGTCCTTGCCTCATTTGCGAAATAAACAAATCATCTTTAAACTCTTGTGACTCATAACTATCGTCTAAATCAAATAATTTTTCAGGGTAAATAGATTCGATAATTCTTTGAGTTATTGATTTATCTTCTGAATAGTTACAGTTTTCTTTTAAGTATTTGATGTAAATGACGTCTTCAGCATTAATTGCAGTAGAAAAAGCATTTTTTCCTGAGAGATCTTTGCTGTTACATGATATACCTTTACCAATTAAAAGTTTTAAAGCTGTAAAATTTTGAGATTTTATTGCTCTTGATAACAAACTTGAGGCTTTGGGTTCTAAATCATTTAAGCTTAAATCTGATAGTGTATTTAAAAGCAATATTTTATCTTTTTTATTGATAGCATTATATAAATCTCTAAACAAAAGAAATAATTCTTTACCTCTTTTTTCTTTTTGCTCTAATTCCTCAACTGTAATCCCATAGGATTTTGCTATATCTTTTTGTAATATATTATGAGTAGTTTGAGCAAATTGCTTTTCATAATCTTCAGGCGTAGGTATGTAAACTTTAGCTAAGATAAAAGCAATAATTGCTATAACTACTAACAGCAATGATGGTCTAGACAATTTGAATTTGTTGAGTAATATATTCTTCACTTGGTTTTCTCATAAAAAAAGACGCCGATTTGACGTCTTCCTCTATTTTATACTTTAGTAACACTTAAGTCTTTTCTATTGCTTCTGCTTTAACCTTATTGGTAATCAACGCTTCTCTTAGCTTGCTTTCGGTTTCAGCTAATTCTGCTACCGCTTTTTTGCGCATCGCTTTGCCTTCTTCTGATATTCGCAAACTATCTTCAATGGTTTCAATTAGTGTTTGATTAGCTTCTTTGATGACTTCAATATCAAATATTCCACGCTCTAACTGTTCACGTACTTGTTTATTGGCGATTTTTAGGTTTTCTGCGTTACCTTTTAACAATTCATTGGTTAAATCGGAGGCATCTTTGATTGTTTTTGCTGCAGCACCACTGCGCCAAATTGTGACAGTTTGAGCCAGTTGTTGTCTCCATAATGGAATGGTGTTGGCGACTGTTGAATTGATTTTATTAATTAAGCCTTTGTCATTTTCTTGGACAAGTCGAATACTTGGCAAGCTCTGTAATGTCACCTGCCGAGTCAAACGCAAATCATGTACACGACGCTCTAAATCATCACGAGAGCCTTTTAAATCACGTAATTCTTGGGCTTTTAGCATGTCATCTGAGTCTTCTGCAGCTTTTTGCAAGGCTGGCACTTCTTCTTCATCCACTTGGCGTAGCTTTTCTTCACCTGCATTGATGTAGGTTTCCAATTTGTGGAAATATTCTAGGTTGGCTTCGTACAGTTTATCTAAGCTAACGATGTCTTTGAGCAAGACCTGTTCGTGTTTTTCGAGCTTGGTTGTTATGGAGTCTATTTGATGTTGGACTGTTTCGTACTTTTGTAAAAACTTTGCCAATGGTTTTGCTCGACCAAATAATCGGGCAAAAAAGCCTGGTTTTTTATTGGGATCTAATTCATTAACATCAAAACCACGAATAGTCGCCACCATTTCATTTAAGGCTTCACCTGACTGCCCTAATTCTTTGTTTTTGACGCCTTCGAGCATTTTGTCAGATATTTCAGTAACCTTTTCTTGTGCTGAGGATCCAAAATAAATGATAGAATTGCTGTCTTTCATATTTATTTCATTTATCAAACTGTCAATGGCTTCTTTTTCTTTAGAGTCCACCTCTGAATAGGCAACCATGGCATTTTTTACCCCTGGCACAATTTCTCCATCTGCTAATGTGGTTTGCTCAACTGCTGTTTTCACTTCTGTTTCTGTCATAATCTTATCCTTTTGTTCTTAAATTTTACTTTATTCCTTGTTTCTTTAACAAGGTGTTTAATACTTCTATATCGACGTCTAAATCAAAGACATCACTGGAAATAAGTTTTTCATGCTGTTTGCTAAAAACTTCTTCAATATTATCCAATACTTCTTTGAAGTTCTCTTCTAACTCTTTATTTTCTGATTTTTCATGTGTTTCCACATAGCGTTCAACCACGCTTTCTGCTCCTGTTAAATAGGTGTTGAGAAAACGCCTCGCCTTTTTGATTTTCTTGGGGTTCTCGAATAAAACATTCAGTACTTCACGCGCCTTTGCCGCTATGCTATTGAGCTTTGAAGACATTTGCGCATTGTTAATGTTTTTTGAAGAGTTTTCAATATTAATAACGAGACTCTCACTGTCTTGTAGGATTTCCAGTGCTTTTTCTGAATCGTTGATGTCTGAAAAGCTGATATTTTTTGATTTAACTGGATCCATTCCATACCATAACCAGCAACCAATTGTGGCAGCTAATCCAAAACCAATAGCAGCAAAAAGATTGTAGCCATTTAATAACCATGCTGAAACAAAGCTCGTAATGCCGAGTAATAATGAGCCCAAAAACATCATCGGAAAAGGTGGGTTTTGAACGAATTTTCGTGAGGAATAAAGTCCTTTGTTTTTTAACCCTATGCTCATCCACAAAGCCGCCAAAATTGTGCCTACAAAAACAGCGGAAACAATAACAAGATTGATAATTTCACCTTTGAGAAGTTTGGATATAATACTCAATAGATAAGGTAAGGAATAGAAATACAACAACCACGCCCCATAGTTGTTGACACTTTGCACATGTGTTTGTCTGTATTTAATTGCCATAAAATAATTTAACTCCTAAATACAATACTGCAAATGTTATCAGTAAAAACCCACTTATACGCCGAATAAAATCTTGCATAATTCTCCTTTATATTTCAAATTTAATCACTATTGACGGATCGGAAAAATCCGCACTGCCTAATGATATTTGCCCTTTACCGAGCAATACCGTTTTGTCACGATGAAGGCGCAAACTGTTGCCTCCAATTTCTAACCATGTGCCATTGGTGCTTTGATCTACTATTTTAAAATTCCCATCTGAAAACTGGATTTCTGCATGTAAACGGGATGCCATGGGTGCTAATATCTGTATATCGCACTCTTCTCCCCTGCCAATGACTTTGTTCGGAGAGTTTTCGGTCATTTTGATTTTTCTGCCATTGATTTCCAATTCCATGCAGTAATCGGATTCGGGTAGCTTTAAATCTAAAGCTGTCGAAATGCGCGTTACTTGAGACTCGTCTTTTTGCCAAAATATTTCTATAATTTTAACTGCCAATAACTTTCCTTTGACTTTCGTTTTACCCAGTGAACGGTAACGAACGGCACAGTTTTCGTCATTTTCTTTAAACGTCACTGAGTTGGTGATAATTTGCCCTTTTTTAGCAAAACCTGCCATTCGTGCTGCAACATTAACCGTGTCACCATAAACATCGCCATCCTCAGCAATAACATTGCCGTGGTGAAAACCAATCCTTATGCCGATGGGGTGAGAACCAAGAACAAAATTGCCTGCCACGCGTTCTTGCATTCCTACAGCCGCACAAATGGCATCTTCCGCATTGGGGAAAGTGCACATAATTTCATCTCCAATCGTTTTGATTAGGACTCCATTATATCTATCTGATACTTCTATCAATGTATCGAGAACTGAAGAAATTGCCGAACGAGCCTTATCGTCACCGTATTTATCAAACAGTGCTGTGCTTTGAGCAATATCGGCAAAAAGTACCGTTAATTTAGGCATTTTCTTTTCTCATTTCGGACAATTCCTTTAATCGTTCAACAACGATATTTTTATGTGGCAAAACCAAAGCAGAGGCATCACCAAGTGGTGTAAAAGTATCAAACCCAGTTATTTTGCTAATTCTTGGAGGGTTTTTTAGCCCTTCAATAATA
>JALSLV010000075.1 GCA_026988115.1 Lysobacterales bacterium
ACATCAAACTTTGGGTACAACACCAAATTTGAGGTATGATGAATTCAGCCAAAAACTGGCTGCTTAAATGAAATGAAGATTCTACTAAGCACCTGTCTTAATAGTGGGGTACAGCTCTTACCTCATGCATCATGACAATTTCTTTTTTATCAATACGGTTTTCAAATCGACACAATGTTGACTGACTGGCTAAAATATCTTCTTCATCAATGGCCGTTTGAAATGCAATATCGTTTCTCAATTGGGTATGATCATTGAGGTCCTCGTACCCTAAAGCTATTGAATATACGCGTTGACGCAACAAACTTAATTGGCTGTGTTGGATAAATTTTGGGTTTTTCGGATCGTTAATCACTTTATTTATGGCTTTAGTTAAACCAATCTTTCGGTCACTTTCACGCAACAATAACACACCCGCATCACTGGTTATGTCTCCTCCTGAAAATTCTCCTTGGATAATTTTACGATTTAATGCTTGAAATTCAATTGATTTTTGGTTATGATTTGTCATAGTGGCCTTTTTGTTTGTTTCTTTATAAGTAATTGAATTATAACATATTTACAAGGCTACCACGACTGTATTTTAACTGGGCTATGAAATATTCAGGCTAAAGCCCATGGAATTAACCCACAAGAATACTTGGGTTATGTCTTCAAAAAACTACCTTTGGTCGAAACTGTCGATGATTATGAAAAACTTCTACCATGGAATTTTAAAACATTGTAAATGTCAATAACGCTGTTTAGTTGACGCTTACTAAGAAGAGACTTATTAAGCGGCTTTTATTTTGGATATTTTTGACTTTTTAATCACTTTTGTGCGGTCAAAGGCATCAAAGTCAAAGTCATCTACATTAATCACATCCATCACTTGTGCGCGAACAACTTTAAGCTTGTCGTGCTCATCTTGACTGATAATGCCTTGTGCTAAGGCTTTAACCAGATTTTCATCAGGTGATATGGCACTGATTTCACCTGCTTTTAGGGCTTTAAGAATGCGGCGTTCTAAGGGTTCAACTTCGATGACTTTTTTCAATGTTTCATTCATTTTTGCAACAATGTTTTTGTCACTGACAGCTTTATCAATACCATCGGTTAAGCGGGCACGTGTTTCATTTGGATTTAAAATCAAACTAGCTGCCTTGTGACCCAACCGATCACCTGCTGGCAACTCGTGGTTTCCAAATGGCAACACCAAACGCCGTAAGATAAACCCTACCACTTTGCTTGGGTAGTTGTAGGTTAATAATTTTAAGGCTTGTTCGATTTTATAAAAATGTTGGTGTAATGACCAAGCAACCAAGGCTTGGTCGGCTTTTTGTGAGCCTTGGTCTCGGTAACGTTTGAGTACCGCAGATGCCATGTACAAATGGCTTAAGACATCCCCTAAACGAGCCGAGGTTTTTTCTTTTTTCTTTAGCGCTCCACCGAGTGTCAGCATAGATACATCGGCAGCCAAACCAAAGGCCGCACTGTAACGTGTGATACGGGCGTAAAACTTTTTACTAAAGTTGTCCGATGGGGCTTTTTCTAAACGCCATAAGCCTAAACCCATAAAGAATGAACGAACCGCATTACTGAAGCTATAACCGATGTGTTTGAATAGTATTTCATCAAACTTAACTAGGCGAGTATCGGCATCCTCAATATTTGCCGCTTCCATTTCTTTAAGCACATAAGGGTGGCAACGAATGGCTCCTTGCCCAAAGATAATCATGCTGCGGGTCAAAATATTTGCTCCTTCAACCGTAATCCAAATAGGCAAACCCATCCATGCACGACCGAGGTAATTTTTTGGTCCCATGATTATGCCTTTACCGCCATGAATATCCATGGCGTGTGAAATTATTGTGCGCGACATGTCGGTTGCGTGCATTTTGGCAATTGCTGATGGAACGGCAGGAATTTCCCCTTGATCCACAGCCAATGCTGTCATGGTCGAGGTAGCAGCCATTGAATAAGTCATGCCAGCAATTTCGCATAAGGCTTCTTCGATGCCTTCGAAACGACCAATAGGCATATTAAACTGTTTACGAATGCGAGCATAAGCACCGGTGGCAAAGGTTACCATTTTGGCACCGCCTGTTGAACATGAGGGCAAGGAAATTGAACGACCAACAGATAAACATTCGACCAGCATTTTCCACCCTTGACCAATCATCTTTTCGCCACCAATAATGAAGCTTAAAGGAATGAAAACATCTTTACCCTTAATTGGCCCATTCATAAACATCACATCAAGTGGGTTGTGGCGTCTGCCAATTTCCATGCCTTTAGTATCGCGAGGCAGTAGAGCTAAGGTGATGCCTAATTCATTTGTGTCACCTAATAAGCCATCAGGGTCTAACATTTGAAATGCCAAGCCAACAACCGTGGCAACGGGTGCTAAGGTGATGTAACGTTTGTTAAAGTTTAATAAAATGCCGAGTTGTTGTTTGCCTTCAAATTTGCGCTTACAGACAACTCCCGTATCGGGAATAGAGGTGGCATCAGAACCAGCAGTTGGCCCAGTTAAACCAAAACAGGGAATGTCCTTTCCTGCGGCAAGGTTTGGCAAGTAGTGGTCTTTTTGTTCTTGTGTGCCATATAAGTGCAAAAGTTCACCTGGACCTAAAGAATTGGGAACAGCAACGGTTGCGGCAACAGCGACACTGCGAGAGGCTAATTTTTGCAATACCATGGAATGACCTAAAGCAGAAAAACCCAATCCGCCGTATTTTTTGGAAATTATCATGCCAATAAAGCCATTGTCACGAATAAACTGCCACACTTCTTTGGGCATATCACCTTTGACGTGGTTTATTTCGTATTCATCAACCATTGAACATAATTCAGCAACGGGCCCATCAATAAAGGCTTGCTCGTCTGATGATAATTGTGGAGCTGGTATTTCATGCAGTTTTTTGAAATTTGGTTTACCACTAAAGAGTTCTCCGTCCCAACTAACCGTACCGGATTCAAGCGCGATGCGTTCGGTTTCAGAAAGTTTGGGCAAGGCTTTTTTATAAAACTTTAAAAATGGTGCAGTAATCAGTTGTTGGCGAATGGATTTGATGTTTAAAATCGCTGCAACGGCGATAAAAATAAGCCAAATAAGTGACAGTGATAGCCATCCAAAAGAAAATTTCCATGAGACCAAAGCCATAACAATGGCAGTGGCAATTGTCCATGTTTTTAAATTGGTTTTGAGATAAGAGCAGAGGAAAGTCACTGCTAAAAATGTGCCTAATAAAATTAAAAAATTCATTTTGAGTCTCCAATAAATAATACCATACGCTACAGTATGGAGTGGTTTTAGTCAAAAGTCAATACGCTTGCGTATGGATAAGACCAAAAACACCATGTTTTCCTTTCAATCATACCTTAATTAGTGTTAAATACATAACTATGAATGAAGTTGTTAAAAAGAAATCCTTAACGGCAGAAGATTGGCAAGATGCGGCTTTGAATGTTATTGCGCACCAAGGGGTGGCTGCTGTGGCAGTTGAACCGCTTGCACGTGAGTTGGGCGTTACCAAAGGAAGCTTTTATTGGCATTTTAGTAACCGCATGGATTTAGTCAAACAATCTTTGAAAAAATGGCGCTTAGGTGATAAAAAACTGGTTGAAGAAACGATACTGACCATCAAAAACCCAAAAAAAAGACTTCTGGCTTGGTTTAAACTCAGTGCCGAACCCATACAAACACACCTTATCTATAGCACTTTGCTAGCCGATAGATCACACACATTAATTTCCAAAATATTAAAAGAAATTACCCTAGAGCGCTTGAGTCATCTGCAACAATCTTACCGTGAAATGGGGTTTGATGAAAAATTTGCCAAAGCGCAATCTTTACTTGCGTATTCAGTTTACGTGGGGTTTTTACATATGTCTAAGACTTTATATGGCTCATTGCCTGACAGTAAACAAGCCGAAGAATATGCACAGTTTGTTGCTAAACAGTTACTCTCCTAAAACGCAAATCCCGATATAAAAATCACAATGAGAGCATAACCCCAGCTTTTCTGTAATAGATTATCTATTCTCGGAAAAGCTCCTAGCCCACACGGATGATACGACTAATTGCTTGCACTCTTTATTGCGATTCTAAATCGGGATTTGGGTAAAACCTTCTTATAAAACAACGTATCAACTTTCATAATTTCGAAATTATTTGGCAAGTTTGACTCTTTGACTCTAAAAAAACCATTCTTTTCATAAAAGCGGTGAGCGGCGTAATAATTTGGTACAGTGCCGAGATAGATTTCTTTAATGCTGTTGTTTTTGCATGATTTTTGTAAGGTATCCATGAGTTGCTGTCCAATTAACAAAGGCTTACCACGGAAGCCTTCTTTGACAAACATTTTTCGCAACGCTCCTTGTTGGTTACCAATATCTACTAATGCAATTGTGCCTACGACTTTGTTATCATCAAGTGCAACCCAAAAGTTACCTGCATTTTTTTGGTAATAATTTTCTATATCATTTAAGTCAGGTTGGTCTTCTGCCGTTATGGACACTCCAAATTCTTTTGCTTGAATTGAGACAATTAATTCGATGACTTGTTTTTCATAAGGTTTAGAAAAAGACTGTATATCAATCATTGTCTTCAATAACTTGAATAAAAGTTTCGCCAGATTTAATCATACCCATTTCTGAGCGTGCGCGTTCCTCAATGGCTTCTAAACCATTTTTTAAATCCTCAACTTCTGCTTTGAGCTTCTCATTACGAGCCCTAAGATTTTTATTCTTTTCAAGTTGTTCTTGATAGAGTCGCTGCTTTTCTTTTAAATCTTTTGAACCGCCATCGCCAAAAAAATGCAGCCATGACATGGTGACCAACAGCAGCAGTAAAATTAAATTAACTGTTTTCATTGCACTTGAGTTCTTTAAATAGTGAACTTGATTTTAAGTCAATCAGTTTGAAATTGTAAGACATAGATGCCATTCCCTTACTTCTTTGATAATTCGTAAATCTCGCGGTGATAAAAATTGGTTATTCTACCAATTCACTAAGGCAGTGACTAATAGCACATATAATATAATTTGAATAATGTTATTATATTTGTAATAAAACAATAAACCAATCGTTTTTAGCACAGCTAAATCCAATATTTTTAGGAAAAAACATGATAGAAGTAAAAAATTTAAGTAAATCTTTTGGTGCATTTGAAGCCGTAAAAGGCATTTCATTTACTGCCAGCACGGGGCAAATATTTGGTTTATTGGGTCCAAATGGAGCAGGAAAGTCAACCACGATAAACTGCATCAGTGGTCTGGTTAAAGCCACCAGTGGTTCGGTGTCAATTAACAACTTTAATATTGCCACACAAGCAGTCAAAGCGAAGCAATCTTTAGGAATAGTGCCACAAGAGTTGGCACTCTATGATGATTTATCTGCGCATGAAAATTTATCTTTTTGGGGTTCTGCCTACGGCTTATCAGGAAAAACACTGGAAAACCGCATTCAAGAAGTGTTGCTTGATGTGGGATTGGAATCACGTCAAAAAGAACCTGTCAAACAGTTTAGTGGTGGCATGAAAAGACGACTTAATTTTGCCTGTGCGATTTTGCACAAACCTTCAGCTTTGTTATTGGATGAGCCAACAGTAGGTGTCGATCCGCAATCGCGCGAGCATTTATTGCAAGCAACGATAAAACTAAAAGAAGCAGGAACGGCGGTTATATACACGACACATTATATGGAAGAAGCCGAAAGGCTGTGTGACCAGTTGCTTATCATGGATAAAGGACAAGTGATTGCGGCAGGAACTGTAGAAGCCTTGCGCCAACAGATGGGAGAGCGTGACTTAATTACACTTAAAGGGCGTTATCAAGAAGGAGCAAATATGCAATTACTTGAAGACATTGGAGCACAAGTGCTTGAGCTTTCACATCAAGAAGTGCGTATTTTGATTCCTGAAGCATCAAAATGCTTAACTAAAGTACTAGAGAGTGTTGCAAAAATAGGAAAAGTTCACCAGGTTAACATTCAACAAGCCAATTTGGAGAGCTTGTTTATTAAACTTACGGGACGAGCATTGCGAGATGCCGCATGATAAATCCATTAACAAGAACTATTTTGAAAGGCACCTTGTCCAAATTGTTGAAAGAAAAATGGCAATTGACCATGTGGTTGGTAATTCCTATGATGATGGCCGCTCTTTTTTCTTTGATGTCAGGATCAGATGGCAATGCTAAACCCAGTGGTATTTTGTTGATAACCGACAATGATGACAGCTTTTTGTCACAAATGTTTGTCCGCACCTTTAGCCAGGGACCACTTGATGATATGTTTACTCTTAAGAAAGTGAAGAAAGATGAAGGGCAAACCATTATGTCGGTAGGTGATGCCAGTGTGTGGTTAACGATAGAAAAAGGTTTCACGCAAAACTTTGTTGATAAAAAACCCACAACATTAAAACTGGTTAAAAACCCCAGTCAAAATATTCTGCCTGAAATCGCTGAGATAATGGTGACAACTTTGGCAGATACGGGTCATTATATTCAATTGTTATTTAGTGATGAGTTGTAGCAGTTCGATGACCTCATAACGGGCAAGGGTATTTCTGATGAGCAAATGGCAATGATGAGTGTGCAAATAAAACACACGGTAGACTTGTTAGAGAAACAGCTATTTCCGCCACAAATTCAGGCAAAGAAAAAGGTTAAAGCCGATGAAAGTAAAAAGACAGAATCAAAACATTCATTTATGTATATGATGTTTCCGGGTATTCTTTTTATGTCTTTGTTGTTTTCTGCCCAAGGTATGGCGCAAGATTTTTGGAAAGACAAGTCTCAAGGCATTTTGTCCCGTTTACTTTCTTCTCCTACTGGTTTTAAACATTACTTCACAGGTAAGTTATTATCGGCAATAATAATTTTCACTCTTATTGCTGTATTATTGTCGTTTCTTGGTATGTGGATGTTTAATATTAACAACCAAAAACTACTCATTATCATTCCTTGGGTCGTGCTTTCAGGGATTGCTATCTGGAGTTTTTTGTTATTTATTACCCTGAAGCTACCAACAAAAAAATCAGCTAACCTTGTGACCGAGGGCATGGTTTTTCCATTAATGATGTTAGGAGGCAGTTTCTTTCCCTTTGATTCCATGCCCAAAGCAATGGTAGCAATTGGTGAAAAATTGCCTAATGGTTATTTATTGCAGAGTTTTAATTCGTGGTTTATTAAGGAGCAAGCTCTTTGGGTATTATTGACTCCTGCATTGATAGCATTGGGTTTTATACTTGTGTCTTTCTATGTTAATCAAAAAACAACTCAACAATTTGCGAGGAACAAATAATGTTAAAGAATATATTTTTCATTGCAAAAAAAGACTTTAGCTATTCATTAAAAGATAAGTCTTTACTGGTGTGGATGTTTGTTATGCCCTTGGTGTTTTTTGGATTTATTGGTTCGACAACAAAAGGTTTGGGTGGGCAATCAGGGCCGCTAAATATTGCTATCTGGGAAAGTGTTGAAAACATGACACAAGCAAACCCATTGGCAAAACAACTTATACGTAACATAGCAAATGAAAATTACACCATAAAAGTCTTTAATAAAACCACAGCTACACAAGAAATGAAGTATCATTTTGGCAATTATACTAGGCAATTATGGTTGCCAAGTGATATTCAAAAAAAGTTAGATGAGGGTAAAAAGATAGAAATAGAATATTTGACTACGGCCAGTGGATTGGGGCAAGATAAAGATAAATTTGCCATAGAAAAAGCCATTTATAAAACCTTAGGGGATGTTTTGGTCTTTAAAAAACATCATGGCAATACGCAAAATATTAACTTTGATGATATTAATGCACTACCAAAAAACCTTATCGTTGATATAAGTTTGGCAGGAGAAAAAAGAGTTATCCCATCAGGCTTTAACCAAGCGGTTCCGGGTATTTTAGTGATGTTTATTATGATGATTGCTTTAAGTTATGGAAGTGTTACCTTATTTTTAGAGCGTCAATCTGGTGTGCTTAAACGCTTAGCTGCTACGCCATTAACTCGCACTGAAATTGTTTTGGGCAAATGGTTAGGCAAATGGTTTATCACATTTTTACAATTGGCTTATGGCATGTTGGTGGGTTGGTTGGTATTTAATATTCACTGGGGAAATCATCTATTTGTCATTGTGGTTATATTGTCAATTTGGGCAGCTTTTAATGCAGCATTAGCCGTTTTGCTTGGAAGTTTTGCACAATCTGAAGGACAAGTCAGTCTTATTGCAACGGTTTCTTCCTTGTTACTTGCGGCACTTGGTGGTTGTTGGTGGCCAATAGAAATAACGCCTCAATGGATGCAAAGCTTATCGCACTTCTTGCCAACAGGTTGGATAATGGATGTTTTGCATCAATTGATGTATTTTAGCGGTGGCGTTGCGGATGTTTCGTGGCAAATAATGGCGTTAATTATTATTTCAATTGTATCCTTATCAATTGCATTTAAACGATTTAAGTTTTTCTAATCGGTGTTTTTTAAAAATTTAATTTTCATGATATACTAAAAGCAATTCATTCATAGAGTAAAAAAATGCGTTGGAAAGGACAAAGACAAAGTAGTAATGTTGAAGATAGGCGTGGTCGCGGTGGTATGGCCCGTCGTGGTGGAAAGATGAGCCTATGGATGATAATTGGTGTTATTATTGTTTCTGTTATTACAGGAAAAAACCCAATAACTTTATTTCAAATGGTTGGTGGTGGACAGCAGCAAGTGGGTAATCAGCAAACAACAGCACCTGTGCAACGTTCAAAAGCTGAACAAGAGTTATATGCCTTTGCAGGAACAATTTTAGCCTCTACAGAAGATGCGTGGAAAAAAGAATTTAAACGAAGAGGCTCACCCTATCCAGCTCCTGGTATGGTTGTTTTTGATGGCAATGTTACCACTGCGTGTGGTGTAAATAATGAACGAACAGGTCCTTTTTATTGTCCAGGCGACCAAAAATTGTATTTAGCCCTAAGCTTTTTTAACCAATTAAAACGCATGGGTGCTCCTGGTGATTTTGCTCAGGCTTATGTTATTGCTCATGAAGTCGGACACCATATTCAAAATGTCACGGGAACAGAAAAAAAAATGCGCCAAATGCAACGTCGTGACCCACGTAATAAAAATCAATATTCCGTATTGCTAGAACTACAAGCCGATTGTTATGCAGGGGTTTGGGCAGCATTATCACAACAACAGAAAAACTGGCTGGACTCGGGAGATGTTGAAGAAGGCTTACAAGCGGCAGCCTCTATTGGGGATGATACCTTACAACGCAACGCAGGGCGAAGAGTGGATGTGGAATCCTTTACTCACGGTTCTTCTGCCCAACGCATAAAATGGTTGCGCAAAGGCATGAGCACTGGTGATATTGGTCAATGTGATACGTTTAGTCGATAATAGTTTTCAACAAAATAAAAAAGGCAACCCGATGGTTGCCTTTTTTAATGGGTAAAAGATAGGGTTAAAAAATCCCTAACTTAGCAAAAGCAGATGCGCCTGCATATTTGGCGTTCGCGCCCAGTTGGTCTTCGATACGTAATAACTGATTGTATTTAGCTATTCTATCTGAACGACACAATGAACCTGTTTTAATCTGAGTGGCGCTGGTAGCTACCACTAAATCAGCGATTGTCGCATCTTCAGTCTCACCACTTCTGTGCGAAATAACAGCGGTATAATTGGCTTTATCTGCCATATCGATGGCTTTTAGAGTTTCGGTTAAAGTGCCAATTTGATTCAGTTTAATTAATATTGAATTGGCAATGCCTTTTTCAATTCCTTCAGCAAAAATCTTGGGGTTAGTCACAAACAAGTCATCACCTACAACTTGGATGCGCTTACCTAATATATTGGTGTGGTATTCCCAACCCGTCCAATCGGCTTCATCTAAACCATCTTCAATGGAGATAATTGGGTATTGATCAACCCAAGAACTTAAAAAGTCAGTAAACTCATTGGAGGTGAATTTTTTGCCTTCCCCCGCTAGATTGTAAACACCATTTTCACAAAATTCCGAAGCTGCACAATCCAAACCTAAATATACGTCTTTACCAGGATTGTAACCCGCTTTTTCAATCGCATGCATAATGGTTTCAACCGCTTCAACATTAGAGCGTAAATTAGGAGCAAATCCCCCTTCATCACCCACTGATGTATTTAAACCTTTGGCTTTAAGAACTGATTTTAAACTGTGAAAAACCTCAGTTCCACAACGCAAGGCTTCACTAAAGCTTTCAAAACCTGTGGGTAAAATCATAAACTCCTGAATGTCGACATTGTTATCGGCGTGTTCACCTCCGTTGATAATATTCATCATTGCCAAAGGCAAAATAAACTCATCAACCGTCGCTATGCTTTTGTACAAGGGTTCGTGTTTTTCCGCCGCTAGGGCTTTGGCATTGGCAAGAGAAACACCCAAAATGGCGTTAGCACCTAAGTTGGCTTTATTGTCTGTTCCATCTAAATCAATCATCAAATTATCAATACCTGCTTGGTCGCTGGAATCTTTTCCTTGCAAGGCACTGGCAATAGTGGTGTTGACATTATTCACCGCTTTGGTGACGCCTTTGCCAAGGTAACGCGATTGAACACCATCGCGTAATTCAATGGCTTCGCGTGCGCCAGTTGATGCACCCGATGGCACAATAGCGTGCCCAAAAGCCCCTGATTCAAGAGTGACTTCGGCTTCTAAAGTTGGATTTCCACGTGAGTCAAGGACTTCACGTGCGTGTATTTTTTTGATAATTGACATTTTATTGATTTCTAGCTCTTAAGGTTGTGTGTATGGCTTGTGTAATAAAGAGTGGAATTTTATCACTTCGTTGATTTGATTTAAAGTTGTAAGCACATCAACAGTGATATAGTTTTATTCAC
Organism: Lysobacterales bacterium; assembly: GCA_026988115.1. GTDB lineage: Bacteria > Pseudomonadota > Gammaproteobacteria > Xanthomonadales > Marinicellaceae > NORP309. The sequence goes on from JALSLV010000075.1 coordinate 10,854, forward strand.
TCTCAAATCCCGATATAGAAAAGACGTTCTTTAATGAACGTCTTTTCTATTATATCGCGGGGTTAATAATGCTTTATTACAAACTGTACCCACGCTCATCGTGGCTGGTTATATCCAAGCCTTCGATTTCTTCCTCTTCAGGAACGCGAATACCGATAATTTTGTCTATCACTTTAAGGATGATAATGCTTAGTACACCTGACCAAACCAACGTTACAATAACCGAAATGGCTTGAGCACCCAATTGTGCCGCCATGGTTACACCTTCGCCGAAACCAACACCACCAAGCCCAGCCGAAACAAAGACACCCGTTAATAATGCACCAATAATTCCGCCAATACCATGAACGCCAAAGACATCGAGAGAGTCATCGTAGTTGAATTTATTTTTCAACACCGTTGCACCCCAATAACAACCAACACCTGCGGCAAAACCAATGACAATTGCACCAGTTGGTCCAACCGACCCTGATGCGGGTGTGATAGCAACCAAACCACCCACCGCACCTGAGGCAATGCCTAAAACAGAAGGCTTACCGTGTTTGAGCCATTCCACAAACATCCACGTCAAAGCAGCCATGGCAGTGGCTATTTGGGTCACTGCCATTGCCATGCCTGCGGTGCCATCGGCGGCTAATTCACTGCCTGCATTAAATCCAAACCAACCGACCCATAACAGGGCTGCGCCAATCAGTGTGAAAGTTAAATTATGCGGTGCCATTAAGACTTTTTTGTAGCCCTTGCGTGGACCAATCATAACCGATGCCACCAGTCCTGCTACAGCTGCATTGATATGAACGACTGTACCACCTGCAAAATCAAGTGGCCCCGTGGATAATTGACTGAGCCAGCCACCACCCCAAACCCAATGACAGATGGGTAAATACACAATAGTTCCCCAAATTGCCATAAACCACAACATGGCAGAAAACTTCATGCGTTCGGCAAAAGCACCAACAATAAGTGCTGGTGTAATGATGAAGAAGGTCATTTGAAAGGTCATAAATACCGTTTCAGGAATGGTTCCAGACAGAGAGTCAACGGTAATATTGAGCAACATAAAGTTATCCAACCCACCAATCCAACTATTTAAACTTCCACCATCAGAAAAAGCCAAGGAATAACCATAAACCACCCACAAAATACTCATCATGCCAGTGATGGCAAAACATTGCATCATTACCGATAAAACATTTTTACTGCGAACCATACCTGCATAAAACAAAGACAACCCAGGAATGGTCATTAACAAAACCAAAGCCGTTGCGGTTAACATCCAAGCGGTGTCGCCAGCGGACAAAACATCTTCAGCAAAAGCAAGATTAGGTAAAATTAACAATGTTAATACAGGCAAAAGACTTTTTAGAGGTCTTTGCAACTTTTTAACAGGTTCCACGACTAGTAAAAATACCTCTTTTCTTCTATAACGCATCATTGCCCGTCTCTCCTGTGCGAATACGCACCACTTGCTCTAAATCACTGACAAAAATCTTGCCATCGCCTATTTTTCCTGTTGCTGCTGCCGAAATTATAGATTCGATTACTTTCTCAACCAATGCATCATCCACAGCGATTTCTAATTTAACTTTGGGTAGAAAATCCACCACGTATTCCGCTCCTCGATAGAGCTCCGAATGGCCTTTTTGTCGGCCAAATCCTTTAACTTCCGTTACTGTAATGCCGCTAATGCCAATATCTGATAAAGCTTCACGGGCATCATCCAGTTTAAACGGTTTTATTATTGCACTTACCATTTTCATTGTGATTACCTCGTTTAAAATTTTAAAGTCTTAGACCATGCCAATGACAAAGTTGTGTCATTTACATTCTCAAGACCTGTTGTTGTATCAATGGCTAAGGTAAAATCCGACTTGCTCGCACTTAAATTTAAGTGGCTGTAATCATCTCCTAGCGCGTGATCGAAATCGTATCGACCAATTGTTGCGCCTAACTCTATGCCATTTTGTAATTCTTTAGAATAAGCCAGCGAAAAATATAAATCTCCTTGACTAAAAGCGACCCCTGTATTGTCTTGCGAGCCAATGGTATAAGCTAAGTTTGCAGTAAATCCAGCTTGACCAATACTGAAATAGGCTTCATTAAAATAATCGTTATCATTGGGGTACTGGTAACTGATAATGCCCATATCGTAGGTAATATTATCAATTTGGGTGCTAAAACCTCCATACAAATCCAGTTCATAACTTCCGCTTGAAAGTGTTGACGCCCAAGAACCTAGGTAGAACCCAGAGTTGTTAGTGTAATCAAACCCACCTGAATCGGAGATATGTTTATTGCTTTGGGTAATACCGCGCCAAAGGTAATTGCTGGCTATGCCAAAGTTGGCAGAAGTTTGTGCGGATGTTATGCTTGGTGAGGTCAAACAAAAAGCACTTAGAAAAAGTGCAAGAGTGAAAGTATTAAGTTTTAACGAGCTTAATTTCTCGTTCATAAGTGAGGGTTCTGGGTCATTATCGACCTTAATCAATCTCATAATATTCTCCTAGTTAATTAATAAAGTGACTTCAATAAAAATTTTAAAGTCGCCTTAATGCTAGGACAAATTTATCATCATTAAAAGTAATGATTGTTTATACAAGTCATAAATATAATTTATGCACACTTGCTATCTTATTGAACTTACAGGAAATTATTATTTTCAGTGTTTTCTTGATTGATATGAATTAACTAAAAAGAAAGGCGGAATAAATATTCCACCTTCCATAAAATAAACAGTTTTGACCTTATATTAACCCCGCGACATAATACCGCACTACAGTCTAAGCCTATTTGTTCTTGGCAAGGCATCAGCATGCAGTCCTAGTCATTCTAAAGCAAATGCTGATAACGCAGTCCAAGAGCGGATAGGCTTAGACCATTCACAACAAAATCAACAAGTTGGGACTACAAGAAACCCCCATTTCTGCATCAAATTATTTTGAGATAGACGACTAACCCTACAATAATTTTCTTTGATATGAGAATTTCTTGTAGTCCTGAATTACGGTATTATATCGCGGGGTTAATAGAGTCAGTTATAATTATTTTAGATATGATGTTTTGACCTGTCCATCCTAATCTACGTGGATTATGAAAGGCAGTATAATATATTGTCTTTGCATACCATAATTTAGGGGACAGGTCATGAACCATATTACCA
>JALSLV010000076.1 GCA_026988115.1 Lysobacterales bacterium
TGCGGCGCTATGATGACTATTTTCTATTCTAAAGCAAAAAAACAATCGACTTTATCATTATCAATGTGATTTAATTATAACTCGTGGCAAAAACCACTCAACTAGACACACTTATCTGGACGCTACCTCTTTTTATTTATGTTGGTTATATTTATTACTGCAAATATATTCCAACACCAATGGTATGCCATACCCTCATCTTTACTCGTAGCAACTGTTATCGGCGGCGGTTTTTTTGGTGTATTTAGCCTAGTCTTGCTTTTGTTTTATGTACACGGAATACCAACATCATATGTATTAAATGATAACAGCATTGAACAATACACATTAAGTAAAAAGAAAAGATCTTTTAGCCTTTTGGCGTTATTCGGTCTTGCAACTGGGAAAAGTGCTGGTTTCACCGCGGCAGGTGCCCACATGTTGGCTCGGTCAAGAGAACATATTGTGCTTAATTGGAAGGATATTTCACTGGTTGAAGATTATCCACAGTTACATGAAATACGCTTAAAAAACCAATGGCACACAGTCATGCAAGTAGTTTGCCCAAAAGACCAATTTGACTCGATACGGGAGATCATTAAGGTGAAAACGCAGGCAAAGAAACAAATTTCTAAAAAGAGTCATGAGGTAAAACCAACATTTGAGAAAAAGGTTTTATTAACCTTAATTATCATGGTTTGTGGGTCTTTCTTCTTTGCAAGGCTGCCCATACACTATATTGGACTTTTTTCAATCATCACCCTAATCACGGCACTAATATCAGTGTGGTCAGAAGGGGTTAAAAAGAAGGTCTTTGCTTCTTTTGTCACTATAATCCCAATCATTGCAGTTGTGGCCGCTTTTGTATTTAAGGAAGTAGATATGACACAATCAGGCGCGGTGTATGCATTGATAGTTGAATTGATATCCATAAGTTTTTTTATATTACTCGGAACAAAAATTTTATTTAAACAAATAAATTAACCAATTCCCTTAGGAGGCTCATATGAACACACAAAATGAAAAAATTTTAACCATTTTGCCCAATCTTTCTAAAAAGAAAGGGTTTTTTAGCCTTAGGCGAGACAATTATACCTTAGTGGTAACAGAACAAAGGTTAATTTTCGCAAGGCTAAGTAAAGCACTTTATAAAAAACAAATAGCAGACGTCAAAGCCATCATGGAAAAAAACAAGAAAAACAAAGTTGGGTTTTTATCATCAATGGCGGATAGAATGACAGCCTATTCAAACTGGTTTCAGCGATATTATGATATGTCTATTGAAGAAATCATCTCTGAAACTTCAGATAATATAGTGATTGAAAAATCTGACATAATAACCTTAAAAGTACTGCAATTTATGGAAGTTAATGAAGACAGTTTTCAAGGTAAAACAAGAACGCCCCTGTTAATTATAAAAACAAAAACCGACAAATATAAATTTGTATTTAGTAATAACTATAATTCTGCGGGAATTAAAATTTTAGAACATTGGCATTAATAGCTCGAATGAACTTTTGATAATAGCCACTGTCGATTATACATGAAAACATTTCTTTTTATTGCATTATTGAGCAGCTCTTTTGTCCGTGCCCAAAGCACTTTGGTTGAAGCTGCAAAAGAGCGCCTTAAACATTTTGTCATTTACGATGGTTCTTATAAAAAAATACCCTACCCAAATGGTGATGTGGATAAAAATCGAGGTGTGTGTTCGGATGTGGTGATTCGCAGTTACCGCACACTTGGCAAAGACTTGCAGCAATTAGTGCACGAAGACATGAAAGCACACTTCGATGCTTACCCCAAAATTTGGGGTTTAAAAAAGCCTGACAGCAATATCGATCATCGCCGAGTCCCAAACCTTGAAATGTTTTTTAAAAGGTACGGAAAAACCTTAAAAATAACCAAAAACCCCAAAGATTATCAACCAGGAGACATTGTTAGTTGGCGCCTTGATAACAACCTGCCACACATCGGCATAGTGAGTGATGAACCCAGCAAGTCCAACCCAAATCGCTATAAAATCATTCACAACATCGGTTTAGGCCCGCAACTTAACGACATGTTATTTGATTTCAAAATTGTTGGGCATTACCGTTATTAACCCTGAGGAATAAATATTAGTCAATTGAATAAAATACCGCATCAACAACCATTGCCATGCGGTTAAAATCAAGTTTTTCAATGGTGTCTTCTTCGGTATGGTAGTTTTTATTGCGATTAAAGGCAGTATCGGTAATCATCAGTGCTGGATAACCAAAATGCCAATAATTTAAGTGATCTGAAAAGTCAATTCCTGGTATGGAAGATGGCGCATTAATCGAATAAACAGGTAATTTACTGGTGCTTTTTATGCTGGCTTTGAGAGTTCTGGTTATTTCCATTTGCGATAAATCAGCAACTAAAGTAATGAAATTTCCTTTGTCAGAGTATAAGTATTTCATGCCTTTTACAGGGTAGATTTGTGAACCAACTTCATCACTGAAATATCCAATCATTTCGAGAGAATACATTTGTTTAACGTTAATATTATTATCGAATAAACTTTTAGCATGAATATAACTCCCCATATATTCTGTGCGAAAATAAGGTGGTTCTTCAAGTGTGTAAAAGACTAACTGCAAATCACATTTTGGTGGTTTTAGGCTAAATAATCTCACCAATTCAAGTAATCCTGCTGTGCCACTGGAGTTATCATCGGCTCCAGGCAAATAATCATAGGTATCATAATGTGCACCAATTATTGTAGTGCCGCAGTTTTTTTCACGTCCATCATAAGTTACTACTATGTTTTTATAAGCTTTGCCATCAACATCATATATTTGTTCATTAAAGTTGACTGTATATTGTGCAATGTCGGCACTAATAAAAGCAGCCTTTTTATCTAGATTTTCCTCATGGCTATATCTTTTAACAATAGTTTGCGACAACATTGTTACATGTGACTTGAGATTTTTAACCGATGTATGATTTTCTTGAGTGCTATGAGAAGTAAACACTGGTTGCATTACAACTACTAGTATTACAACAAGCATAACAACAAAAACAATAACAAAACGAAAAAGGTATTTAATTATTATATTTTTCATAAGTTTGTTAATACTTATAAATATCAAAAAGGTGCTTTAAATCTTTTTCCCACACGCTGTAATACTTACCCAGTTTACGTTCTGCTGGTGTCACATCGGTATCTGCAATGATTTGTAACGGTTCTAAAAACATGCTTTCATCTTTACCGCATTTGCCTCGTATATTGCGTTTTTCCAGCCCTAATCGTGATATTTCAAGCATTTTAAGCGCAGTATCGCGGACGATGCCATTTTGAAATTTTGTGCATAAACCGTATTTGGGTACGTTGTCGCGCAGGTGTTGGTGCTCTTCTAGACTCCAGTTTTTGACTAAATCCCATGCGGCATCCAAGCACTCCTGGTCGTAAAAAATACCAACCCACAAAGCTGGAAGCGCACATATTCGACGCCATGGGCCTCCATCGGCTCCGCGCATTTCGAGGTATTTCTTTAAGCGTACTTCTGGAAAAGCGGTGGTTAAATGATCTTCCCAATCTTTCATGGTGGGTAACTCACCAGGTAGAATTGAGAGTTTGCCTTGCATAAAATCACGAAAAGATAAACCACTTGCATCTAAGTATTTGCCATCGCGGTAAGCAAAATACATCGGCACATCCAACATATAATCGACATAGCGTTCAAAGCTCATCGAGTCTTCAAAAACAAAAGGAATAATGCCGCATCGGTCGTTATCTGTATCAGTCCAAATATGCGAACGGTAAGATAAATAACCATTAAATTTGCCATTTTTAAAGGGCGAATTGGCAAAAAGTGCAGTGGCAATCGGTTGCAATGCTAATGAAACACGAAACTTCTTTATCATGTCCACCTCAGATGAAAAATCTAAGTTTGCTTGAATAGTGCAGGTGCGTTTCATCATATCTAAACCAAGCGTTCCCACTTTCGGCATGTATTCGCGCATGATTTTATAACGCCCTTTGGGCATAAACTCGATGTCTTTTTTCTTTGCTGTTGGGTGAAATCCCATGCCGATAAAAGCTGAGTTGTATTGTTTACACACAGCTTTTACCTCTGCCAAGTGCGAATAAGTTTCTCGACATGTGGCGTGAATATCAGCCAATGGCGCTCCTGATAGTTCCAGCTGTCCACCGGGTTCTAAAGTGACCGAACAACCATCACGGTATAGGGCAATAATATGTTCGCCTTCGTATTGAGCACGCCAACCAAACTTGTCCTTTAAACCATTAAGAATATCTTTTATCCCCCCCTTTTCTTTATATCCCAAGGGTTTGAGTGTATCGGTATGAAAGCCAAACTTTTCGTGCTCGGTTCCAACTTTCCACTCAGATTTAGGTTTGCTTCCGGATGAGATATAGTCTATCAGTTGCGATTTGTTTTCGATTAGTTCGGATTTGCTCAATTTTCAGCTCACTTGAAATTAGGATTAGTTTATCATGTATAATTGACTATTCATAATTTATTCATTTTAAAGGAATACAATCTAGGCATGAAATTAAATTTTTCAATATTTTTGACATTAATTAGTTTATCCTTTTCTACTTTTGCTGCCGATAAGGTGCTTAATCGGGGCAATGGTTCAGAAGTAGACTCTTTAAACATTCATCAAGCACAAGGACTAAACTCGCACAATGTCTTGCGTGATTTATACGAAGGCTTAATGACGCTTGATGCCCACGGTAAACCCGTTTATGGTGCAGCAATAAGCCATAAAGTTGAGCATAATGTTTGGACCTTCTATTTACGTCCTGATGCCAAATGGTCTGATGGTTCACGTGTTGTAGCGGGAGATTTTGTGCGTGCTTGGCGACAAGCAGTTAACCCGAAAATTGCCGCACCTTATGCTTTTTTGTTTGACAATATTGTGCATGCTAAAAAAATCATGAACATGAAGCTCACACCAAAAAACTTGGGTGTTAGGGCAATCAACGATTTTACATTGCAGGTCAATCTATGGCAGCCTGATTCTGCTTTTTTGGAAAAGCTCAGTTTGCCAATTTTTTATCCTTTACCCAAAAACAAAGGTGAAAACCATCAAATTATTAGCAATGGCGCATATAAAATCAATAAATGGGTTGTGCAAGAAAAAATCGAATTGGTGAAAAACCCATATTATTACGATAAAAACAAAGTTTATTTTGAAGGGGTTAATTATTGGGTGACTGAAAACCAATCCAGTGAACTCAAAAGGTTTCGTGCAGGTGAATTGGACATAACCGAAAGCATTCCTGATTCGCAAATTAAATGGCTGCAGCAAAACTTGAGCAAACAGTTACACATTGCGCCTTATCTTGGTTCGTTCTTTTTAGGGTTAAACCTAGCCGATAAAAACTTGAAAAACCACAAACTACGACAGGCTTTGTCGCTTGCCATCGACCGTGAAATATTAACCCAAAAAGTATTAAAAACAGGGCAACAACCAGCTTACCATATAATTCCACACGAACTTGTGGGCGACAAGGAGGGTTATTTAATCGGCGACAGACAAAACGACAAGACTAAAGCCAAAGAATTATTTAAACAAACGGGCTTAAATGCATCCGATTTAAAAATTGAAATCCTATACAATAACAGCGGTAACCAACGCAAGGTTGCCATTGCTATTGCTGCTATGTGGCGGCAAACTTTAGGCATAAGAGCTAAATTACTGAATCAAGAGTGGAAAGTGTTTGTGCAATCGCGAAAATCCATTAAACGCCAAGCCTTTCGTTCGGGTTGGATTGCTGATTATGCCGATGCAATGAGTTTTTTAGAATTATTTACCAGCCATTCGCGCTTTAATTTTTACCGCTACAAAAACCCTCAATACGATGAACTGGTTGATAAAATTAAGATAACCACTGGTTCTAAACAAAAGAATCTATTAATTGAACAAGCTCAAAATTATTTATTAAATGACATTCCTGTCATTCCGTTGTACTATTATGTTTCAAGGCATTTGGTGAAGAACCAAATATTAGGATTTGTTGATAATGTAGCGGATAGGCATTTATCAAAATTTTTATACAAAGAAGGGGATTAACATGAAAAAATTACTTATTTTATTAGTGGCATTGAGTTGTGCTGGCTTTGCACAAACCGCAAAAAACCAACTCAAGCACCAAAACAACACGGCACCAATTGTCGTTGACAAAAAAGCACAATTACGCATTCAGGCAGGTAACAAATCAAATAGCAAATACCTAAACCGCTATAATTACCAAAATAACAACCAAACCATTGTTTGTGAATCCGTAAGAGGACGACGCAACCACTGTACTATTGATACGCGCTATGGTGTAAATCTTGTACGCCAATTATCGGGCTCAACCTGCAATTACCATTGGGGTTATGACAACACAGGTATTTGGGTTGATGGCGGATGCCGAGCAGAATTTAGTATAAACCTCGGTTGGGATCAACCCGGAGCAGAAGGCAATATAATGGTTTGCGAATCCCACAACTACCAACGCAATTATTGCCCTGCTTATTTAGGTGGACGTGATGTGTTTTTACTGCGCCAAGTCAGCAACTCCTCCTGTGTCAACAACTGGGGATACGATAGAAATGGTGTTTGGGTAACCAACGGATGCCGAGCAGAATTTGTAGTGGAAGACAGAAGTTATAATTTCGGCAACGATATTGTTGTTTGCAGTTCACGAAACAGGCGTTTTCAAGGCTGTCCTGCTGATACACGAGGAGGTGTTGAGTTTCTTCGCCAATTATCACGTGCTAGCTGTAATGGCAACTGGGGATATGATCGCCAAGGCATTTGGGTTAATAACGGTTGTCGAGCAAAATTTAGGTTAATACCCTATCAAAACTATGGAAACAATGGCTATGGCAATAACAGCAACATTGTATCGTGCTCTTCACGCCACTTAAAAAGAAGGTTTTGTAATGCCGATACTTCTGGTGGCGTGCGCCTCAAACGTCAAAAATCACGCTCGCCTTGTCGAGGAAACTGGGGATTTGACCGCAATGGAATCTGGGTAACCAATGGATGTCGCGCAACATTTGAGTTATACGTAGACGGCAGAGGTCGAGGGTATAACAACGGCGGATTCAACAATGGCAACAACGGTTACTCAAACAATGGTCATCCGCACAATGGCAACAACGGTTATGGAACAACAGGACCCTACAACAATGGCAATAACGGTTATGGAAACAATGGCAATCTACAAAACAACACCTTGATTTGTTCATCAAGAAACCTTAAAAGAAACGCCTGTGCCATTCCACAAGGAGCCAAAATAACCATGAAAAAACAACTCTCCAAAAGTTCCTGTGCAGGCAACTGGGGCTACAACCGCTATGAGGTTTGGGTCAACAACGGCTGCCGTGCTCAATTTAACATCTACTAAAGCAAGAAAACAAAAGGCGTCCACTGTGGACGCCTTTTAATATAAACGAACCCCACCAAAGTAAATCATCGCACAGCGCACACAATGAAAAGAAAAAACCCAACCACATGTAGGGTGAGCCATGCCCATCGGCAGTGTGTGGACTGCCTCAATATTAAAAAGAAAATAAAATCCTGCAACTAAAACAGTTACTGGTAAGTGAGATTTATCCCACTCAAAGACAAACAAAACCTAAAAACGTCGGTTATAACCGACAATCCAACAAAATCGAATTATTCGAGTCCATCGATTCTAGGTGGTAATTGAAAGAGTTCTGTATAGAAAAAAACTTTATCCATACCACTGCCCTTTTCTTCACAATACCCCTTTCTACGCATTAAATCAGCAATTTCTTTAAACTTAATAAAAATCAACTAAAAGTTAACTATTATTTAACCAAGGGTTGAATTTTTGGGTATTTGAGCCCATAATTGGGTCATCTCATCTTCCATGTTGAAGAAGGAGTTACGGGGGCGTTCTTGCGAACGCACCCAGCTTTATATCTACCAGGGTCTTTTCTGGTATCTTTCAAACTCTCGTTGTTTTTTCAATTTTTGATGTTTGTATTCAATACAAAAAGCTGTCCAAGGCAAAATGTATCCTTTTCTTTGTGCTAGTACAACAAAATAATTTGCCTCTTCTAACAAATATAATGAACGTTTCGTTATTTGATATAATCTTATATAACCTTACATGTATTTTATTAAAGTAAAATATAAAGAATTAATACTATCGCGGGTATCTTTTATTCTAGAAGAGTCGGGTTTTCTTTGCTTAGAGTTAAAATCCCCTCCTGTAATAATTGCTATCATTTTGAAAGTAGTGTCATTAATTTCCTTCTTTAATAATTCACCGCTTTTTCTATCAATATAATCATTGGTGTAAATATGTATTAATTTTAAGAATTCTGAAGTTTTTGAATTCAAACTATGTTCTAGATAATGTCTTTTTTCAGTGTCTAATTTGTTAACAAATGAATCTATACAATTTTCATTTCCTTTTGACCAATAGGAATAAACATCCTTTAACAAAGATTCCTTTAGAATACTCATAGTCTCAAGAAGTATAAGCTTCTTTTTATATTCATTATCAGATTTTTTTAGAAGTTTCGTATAAAAATAAGAAGCTGATGAACCAACTAATGCTCCAATAATAGCAATAAATAAAGTTATGTACCAAGGGCTCATTTATTGGATATTAGATAGCTTTTGGTTCTTTAGATTTAAAATTCTTGATTGCATTTAATATATGTCGCCAAATAAAATTTTTATACATTTCAAAATAAGGTTTGTTAGGGTATGTGATTTTTATAATTCTTTTTATTTCTTCAATATCATGAGGAAGTATTTCATCTCTAACAGCGCCACCAAAAACAGACTCAATAAACGAGTCACCATAACCTTCAACATCATCAATGATGATTTCAAGTATAACTCCTTTTTTCCGTGCTTTTTTTATAGCTGGTTCAAGCCAAATTTCTCTGAATTCTTCACCACTTTTAGGCCCATCTTTGCGATATCTACCAAATGGGGCATGTGTAAATTCACCAATATCAATTTTTTCTATATTGCTCATATTAAAACCTCACCGACCAAGTTATTATTGTGCCCTTTAAATTTACTCTTTTCTCTGAAGAAATTTCAGTATTATCTTCAGAGCTAAACATATAATACCCTTTTCCGCTTACAATGTGTAGTTTACCACATATTCCTTCATTAACAAAGCCTCTAAAACAATGCAGTCCATTACCTCGAAATATTTCTGATGAGCTGGTACCACCAATTTGCATTGCTTTTTTTATTCTATGACTATCGTGATTCCAAAGAGTGGTGTTTTTTATTTGCTCTAAAATCTTTTTACCTTTTTCTGAAACCTCCATACTTTTTGGTATAGTTATACCTCTATCACAAAATACAATTCTCAATTCTCTTTTTGTAGAATCATAGGAAGAAGTTAGCCACCAAGGTTTATTTTTATCTACAGGGTAAGCGTGATATTGCACATTTAATATTGATTCACTTACGGCTCTAAAAAAATTAGTTTGACTAAGTACTGGAAGATTTGAACCTATCATTTTTTCAATTCTACTACGAATGCTTACGATTAAATCCCCAGTATTAATTGAATTATCTGCAGCATTATAAGATTCAAATTTTAAGAAATTAACAATGTTTCTTTGGGCTATACGATTGTCATCTACAGGGCAGTTTAATAAAACAAAAAATCCTAGTTGATTCAATTGGTTTAATACTTGAGCATTCCATTGTTTTGTATCAACTCTTAATGATACATTATTTTTATTGCGCCATGTATCAATTTCAGCAGATAATAAAATACATGCAGATGTTGAAAGGTATTCTAATCTTTCAAAGAATATCTTCACAAGAATTCTACATTTGTTTTTGAATTCGAACTCGTTAATTTCTCTAAAAGCTTGAATAATTATAATTGTACTATTATAAGAACTCTCAAGGTCGAAATTTTCAGGAAGGTTTAGTGATACTTTATTGCCGAACTTTTTCAAACAACTAAATTTTACCAATAATAGCTTTATAAATTTTTCATTAATGATTTTAATTTTATCATTTATATTGTTATGATTAGCATCATTCGATTTCCATTTCTCTTTTCTTTTTAGTTCTTTTATATGCTTTGTTTTAGAATAATATTTATGCCAAACTCTTTGTTCTTTAGATAGTTTCTTCATATTTTTCATCCACCCTCAACATTCCCAATCTCTTCATCGGTCAATCCATACAACTCATAAACCATTGCATCGATTTCATTCTCGGTTTGGGTGATTTGGGATTGTAGGTGGTGAAATAATCTTGCCATTCGTCTTGTTGGTGCTGTGAAAGGGTGATTTTTTGTTTTGTTAATTCGGTAATCTGGGTTTTAAAATCATGGTCGTAAAAGCTGTTGAGTTGTATGATTTGGTCTACCTTTTGTGGGTTGTAGTTTTCTTGAAACTTGGAATAAGCTGATACAACTTTGCTTTCATCAAGGTGGTTGAGGTGTTTATTGAGAACTGATTTTTGAAATAATGCCATTTTAGTGATTTTTGGATTTGTTTTTTAGTTTATCATTGTTAGGATATATTTAAAATATTTTTTTAACATCACGTAGCGACAAGGCATTGCCTTGTCGATGATTGGTTGGGTATTACCTTATTGGTAATGTGGTGTTTTTTTGGTTTATTAGGTGCGACAAGGGATTGTGCTATAGTCGTGTTTTCTCTATCGTGATTAGGCCTTTTTGACTTCTTTTCACATCAGTATATCGGTAGTATATCGGGACACCCATCTTATTACTTTTTTTATCTTTCAGCTCTAAGATTGAGATGGCCAAAACACTGCCGTTAGGCAAGAGCATCCTATCCAAAAATTAGTTTTTATCTGCGTTTTTTTGCGTACATCTGCGGAAAATTGCTTTTGATGTTCGCTACGCCGCAGTACGATTATAATTTTTGTTGGATTGTCGGTTTTAACCGACGTTTTTTAAGTTTTGTTTGGTTTGAGTGGGATAAATCTAACTCACCAGTTTGGTTTTGGGAAAGGCTAAAGCAAATTTTTATCCTTTGAGTGTTTTTAAAATCCCAAAACGATAGAATACTGCTAAAATAGATTTTTTAATCCATACATCTATTTACTATGGCTAAGCTGTATTTTTATTATTCGGCGATGAATGCGGGAAAAACCACGCATTTGTTGCAATCCAGTTACAATTACCGCGAACGTGGCATGAACACGTTGATTCTATCACCGGCTTTTGACAACCGTTTTGGTGTCGGCAAGGTGACTTCGCGGATTGGTATTGATTCGCCTTCTGTGATTTTTTCGGAAAAAGAAAATTTGCTGAATTTGGTTAATAAATACCACAAAGAACACAATATCCATTGTGTTTTGGTGGATGAAGCGCAGTTTTTAAGTAAAGATCAGGTCTATCAGATAACCGAAGTGGTGGATCAATTGCATATTCCTGTTTTGGCTTACGGTTTGCGGACAGATTTTCAGGGTGAATTGTTTACTGGCAGTCAATATTTATTGGCGTGGGCCGACCATTTGGTGGAGCTTAAAACCATTTGCCATTCGGGTGCAAAAGCCACCATGGTGGTGCGTGTGGACGAGGCAGGACGTGCGGTTAAGTCAGGAGCACAGGTGGAAATTGGCGGCAATGACCGTTATATTTCGGTGTCTCGTGCCGAATACAAGCGCATATTTTATGATGAAGGCATTATTGAGTCCATCCAGCTATCTTTGCCAATTGTGGAGAAAAAATCATGAGAATAGTCTTTTGCGGAACCCCAGAATTTTCAGTTGCTCCTTTAAAAAAATTAATTCAAAACGAGTACGAAGTGGTTGCCGTTTATACGCAACCCGATCGAGGGGTTGGACGCGGTCGAAAGGTGCAGTTTTCGGCAGTTAAACAATGTGCTTTGGAGCATAATATTGAGGTTTATCAACCGGTTTCCTTGCGTGATGAAGATGCGATTGAAGAATTGCGCTCTTTAAAACCAGACTTGTTGGTGGTGGTTGCTTATGGTTTGATTTTACCGCAAACTGTTTTGGATATTCCCACGATTTCGTGCTGGAATATCCATGCTTCGTTATTGCCTCGTTGGCGTGGTGCAGCCCCTATTCATCGTGCTCTATTGGCAGGTGATAAAACCACTGGTGTGGGCATTATGCAGATGGAAGCAGGCCTTGATACTGGTGCGGTGTATGTGCAGCATGAATGCGCTATAGCCGATGATGAAACCACTGGAAAATTACACAATAAATTAACTGTGATGGGCGCGAATGCCTTGCTTGAAGCCATTGAGTTATTGCAGGACAACAATTTGCCACCGCCAATGATCCAAGATGAAGACAAGGTGACTTATGCCAAGAAATTAACAAAGGCTGAGTCGGTGATTGATTGGAATCAAAGTGCTGAGTTGATTGATAGAAAAATTAGGGCCTTGGTTCCTTGGCCTGGAACCGTTGCAAACATTGCTGGTGATGATTATAAAATATGGCAATCAAAATTTATTGAAGAGGACAGTCAAGCCGCAGTGGGAGAAATTGCCCATGCAAACAAATCTTCTTTGTTTATTCAGTGCCAAAGTGGTCAATTGCAAATTTTATCCATTCAGAAATCAGGGAAAAAACGCTTGGATATTGCTCAGTTTATGCAAGCCAAGGCAGATTGGTTCACATGAGTAATCAACGCATAATTGCCGCACAAATCACTTATGAAGTGGTTTTTAAAAAACAAAACTTAAGCGAGCTTTTTAAGCAACGCCTAAGTGAAAACCTTGCTCCTGAGTTTAAATCAGCAGTCAAGGCCTTGTGTTATGACACCATTAGGCATTATTTGCAGTTGCAAGATCGCTGGCAACAGTTCGTGAAAAAATTACCTAAGGATAAATTGGTTCGAGTCATTTTATCGCAAGCCCTTGCCGAGTTTTATTACCAACAAAAGCCCGAACACGTAGTGGTCAATGAAGCCGCTAATGTGGCAAAAAAACTTAAAAAACGTTGGGCATGTGGATTAATCAATGCCACGCTAAGACAGGTTTTGAAAAACAAAGAGTATAAGCCGAAAGATGAGGTTGCACAATATGAGCACCCGCAGTGGTGGATAGATCAACTCAAGAACGATTGGCCTGCTGATTGGCAAACAATCATGCAAGCCAACAACCAAAAACCACCACTATGGGTGCGCTCTAAAAAACCTGTAGAGTGTGCTCAAAAACACCCAAGTATTGAAGGTGCTTATAAGATTGAAGCACAAATTATTACTAGTAATGACGATTTTTTATCTGGTAATTTATCAGTACAAGATGCCAGTGCGCAATTGGCAGGACATATTTTAAATCCGCAAGACAATGAACATATACTTGATATGTGTGCCGCTCCTGGCGGAAAAACAGGGCATTTGCTTGAGTTGAATAGTAATATTTCACTCGATGCTTTAGAGTTATACGAAAATCGTGCACAGAAAATTCATGAAAATTTGCATCGTTTAAAGTTAAACGCTAAGGTAATTGTTGGCGATGGTTCGCAAAGTGATGCATGGTTTAGCGGTCAAAAATACCACAAAATTTTATTGGATGCTCCATGCAGTGCCTCAGGAATTGTGCGCCGACAAGTGGATATTAAGTTTCAGAGAAAGCCCGAAGATTTAAAGGCTATATGCCAAACACAACAAGAGCTTTTGTCCTCGGCTGCAAAATTATTAACAACTAGAGGGCGGCTGCTTTATGCCACCTGTTCGGTTTTTAAGCAAGAAAATAGCCAACAGATTAAATTATTTTTAAATTCTCACCCTGAATTTAGTGAAATCAAGTTAAAATATCCCTTTGCAATGAATTGTGAGTTTGGTATTCAAGTAATAACGGGCTCACAAGATATGGATGGTTTTTATTACTGTTACCTTCAAAAAAATGAACATTAAATTGTTACTAACACTGTTGTTTTTCAGCACGCTTGTGGTGGCTGAAAACCATGTTATTTTTTTAGAAATTAGCAGCAATGAAACCAGCACAGTTATTAAGCCTCAACTTGATTTTCACACCTCAGCGCAAATTAAAGAAGCCATTGATAACGGTATTCGCATTAATATTATAGCAAAAGTGGATTTGTATGAACCGCAAAGTTTGTGGTTTAATAAAACCTTAAAAAAACAAAAAATCACCTTAGAGATTTCTTACTTTTCATTGGGCAAACATTACAAAATTAAGAACTTAAGAACCGATGAGCAAATCGGCGTTAATGAATACCCGCAACTGTGGAAAGAACTTGAAAAGTTAATGGTTTTTGAATTTCCTAACTCTGCAATAACCTCAAAGAGTTGGGTAAAGTTACGCATCATGCTTGATAAAGGCGCTCTTCCTATTGCCATGCAACTGCCTGTTTTATTTGATTCCAATTGGGATATAAATACGCCATGGCATGAACAAAAAGTGATGCAATAGTGAAAAAAAGCCTGCTCAAAAACACATTAATCATTCTGGTCGTATCGGCATTGCTCTTTGCCTTATTCTCTTTGGGTGAGATTATCAAAGGTTCTCAGCAGTTTAATCGTATTTATTTGTGGCTTTTTGGCGCATCAATTTTAGCGGTTTTAATTTTAGTCATAATTATCACTCAACGACTGGTTTGGCTGTATTTAAAAAATAAAAAAAAGGAAGCTGGCATTCGCTTAACGACTCGAATGGTAACGACTTTTGCATCGCTTTCATTGCCACCTGTTCTTATCATTTATCTCTTTTCCACTCAAATTTTAAATAACTATATTGACAGTTGGTTTGACATTAAAATTGACAAAGCGTTAAATGACTCTCTTGAATTAGGTGAAATATTTTTAAATACGCAAAGTAAACAGGCATTAGATCAAACCAAAAAAATAGCGTCTCAATTGGCAGATATAGACAACCCAAGGCAAGCCATTTACTTAGAAAAATTTCTTGATGAATCCAATGCCACCAGCCTTTCGTTAATCTCTGCTAGTGAAAAAATACTCGAAAGAGCCAGCATTGATATCCTTGATTTAACCACTGACTTGCCTCCACAAAATGCCTTTCGAGATGTTCGTAATGGCACCAATTTCACCCGCATAGAAACCAGAGAAGGGTCTTTGTTGCAAATCAGGGTGTTAGTGAAAATTGAAAACGTGTTGCGAGTTTCCTCAAATTTTAGGTATTTACAGGGCCTCTTTGCCATTCCAAAACAATACAGCAAGTTAGCCTATAACATTGAAGAAGCTGCCATTGGTTATAATCAGCAAAAATACCAACGAGAACAGCTCAAGAACTCTTATAACATTATTTTGGCGTTGGTGTTGTTGCTTGTCATGTTGTTGGCCTTGTTGTGGGCCTTTTCAGCAGCTAAAAATCTGGTTGCACCTGTTCGGCTGCTCTACAAGGCAACCGAAAGAATAGCAGAAGGCGATTACAGCAAAACGATACCCGTTACCTCCAATGATGAAATTGGATTTTTGGTTAAATCCTTTAATTCCATGTCTTCTCAATTAGCCGCTTCCAGTGCACTGGCTCACCGAGCGCAAACAGATGCCTTGAATCAACAGCTTTACCTGCAAAATGTGTTGTCGCATTTATCCAGTGGTGTCTTGAGTGTCAATAAAGAACAACGCATTCTTATGGCAAACTCTGCAGCTTTGAAAATAGTGAATCTCAAGTCAATAGATATTGTTAACCAAAATATTCACCAATTAACCGTTAAAAATGAAGGGTTAGAACCTTTAGTCGAATTAATTATTACTAAATTAAATGACCACAACGAGGAATGGCAACAAGAAATTTTAATTACCCAAAAGGATGAGCGAAAAGTGTTGGTTGTGCGTGGCAGCCACATTCCTGAACAAGAACAGGATGAGGGTGGTATTGTTGTAGTTTTTGATGACCAGACCATTATCAATCAAGCCCAACGGGATGCCGCTTGGTCGGAGGTGGCTCGGCGTTTGGCGCATGAGGTAAAAAATCCCTTAACACCGATTCAATTATCTGCCGAACGGTTGCGTCTGCGTTTTTTAAAAAAACTACCCGAAGAAGACAAAGATGTTCTTGATAGAGCCACTCAAACTATCGTCTCTCAAGTGGATAATTTAAAAACATTGGTGAATGCGTTTTCAGATTATGCCAAAGCCCCTGAATTAAAACGAGAACCGCGTGGACTGAATCGTTTAATCAAAGAAGCCGTGGATTTGTATTATATTTCACACGCTGGCATAAATTTTGATTTGGTTTTACACAACCCTGAACCCACTATGTTTATTGATAAAGTGCGTTTTTCACAGTTATTAACGAACTTAATTAAAAACTCATCTGAAAGTGCTGAAGGTCAAGAGTTGACGATTAAAATTGAAACCCGAATCAGTGAACAATTAGATAATATACTGGTGTTGCGATTTAGTGATAACGGCAATGGTTTTAAACAAAGAATTTTAGAACATTTATTTGAACCTTATGAAACCACCAAAGCAACAGGTTCTGGGCTTGGTTTAGCTATTGTTAAAAAAATTGTTGAAGAGCACGGGGGAAATATTAAGGCTTATAATGATGCTCTTGGTGCCGTTATTGAGATTAATTTGCCCATCTACAAAAAATAGTGAATACTTAGTTTTTTTGACATTTAGAACAATAAAACGTACTGCGCTGACCAATAACCACTTTCTTTATAGAGGTCCCACAATCCACACATGGTTCATTTTCTTTTCCATATACTTTGAGTTCTTGCGCGAAATAACCTGGTTTTCCATCAGCATTTACAAAGTCTGATAAAGTTGTTCCACCTGCTGTTATGGCACGAGATAATACCAGTTTTATTTTATCGGCAAGGTTTTGGTAACGCTTGAGAGAAATCTTTCCTGCAGGTTTTGTGGGTTTTATTTTTGCCATGAACAGGGCCTCACTGGCGTAAATATTGCCAACCCCAACAACAACTGTACCATCCATAATAAAGTTTTTTACCGCTTGAGTTTTGTTTTGAGCTTTTGTTTTGAGTCTTGTGCCATCAAACTCATCGGCTAAAGGTTCAGGTCCAAGATTTCTGATAAGTTTATGATTCAAATAATCTTGGCTATCGAGAATGCAACCAAACCGACGTGGATCATTAAAGCGAAGAGAAGTATTATCATCCATAACCATTTCAAAATGGTCATGTTTGGCAAGTGATGCATTCTCCGTGTTGACAACTAAAGAACCAGACATGCCTAAATGCATTATCAAGGTAGTGCCACTATCAAGGTGAATGAGAATATATTTTGCTCGACGTGTAACGCTTGTCACTGTTTGGGTTTGGTATTTGTCGGGCAAATTTGCAGGTATTTTCCAACGCAAAGAGTCATTATAAATGTTAATTTTTTTAATGACTTTATTCTCAAGCCATGGCTTTATGCCATTTACCGTGGTTTCAACCTCGGGCAGTTCAGGCATCTTGTTCTTCTAACCACTCAACAATAAGGTTGTGTGCTACGGTATAACGCGGTGCAATGGTGACGTAGCCTTCTTTAAGCATTTCATTAAGTTGTTTGCGCGTAAACCATTGCACATCCTCCATTTCCTCATTTGTTTTGATGTCTTCGTTTTCTGCCTCAGCGGTAAATGCCAGCATTAAGGCTGCTGGAAATGGCCACGGTTGTGAACCGTAATAGTCCACATTATGAACTCGGATATTGGATTCTTCTTCGACCTCTCGTTTAACCGCCTCTTCAATGGACTCACCTGGTTCTACAAATCCCGCTAAGGTTGAATAGGCATAGCTTTGCCATTCTGGTTTTCGACCTAAAAGGCACTTGTTTTTATGTGTAACCAAGACAATGATGGCGGGTTCTATATGAGGGAATTGTTCGTGGTTGTTTTCGCATAACAATCGGTGCCCTGCCCAATCTAAGGTGTTTTTAGTGCCACATTTTGGACAAAACAATCGGTTTCTTTGCCACAAATCTAAACCCCGAGAGTACAGTGCAATATGAGCCAAGTCATCATTAAGTTTTAAGGCGTAACGCCGAATAGAAGAAAATTGTTTGCCCACTTCCTTTTCAAGTTTTTCAGCTTGTTGCTCGTTTAAGGGACAGGAAAACCACATTTGCTCGCCAACAAAACCTAAAAAGCAGGTGGCTTCGCACTCGAAGGGTTTGGATCTGCGGTAAATGCTGCCGTGACGGTTCATGTAAATGTGGTTGCCGTTATAGACTGGTATATACTTGCAGTCATGTGAGGCTTCCATGTCTTTAAGTTCAGCCGCTCGTTCACGTAAATGAGAGGCTCTATCAAGTTTTTGTGCTCCAAAATAAATGTTTTTTTCGTTTTTGCTCATTTTTTACCTCAAATTGAAAACGAGCTGCCGCAGCCACAGGTTGTTTTGGCATTTGGGTTATCCACAACAAAACGTGAGCCTTGCAAGTCTTCCTTATAATCGACGACAGAGTTTATCAAATAAGGATAACTCATGGGATCAACCATCATGCAAACACCGTCATTATCAATAATAAAATCACCTTCTTCGGTTTCATCTTCAAAAGCAAAGCCATATTGAAAGCCAGAACAACCGCCACCGATGATATATACCCGCAGTTTTAAGTCTGGGTTTTGTTCCTCTAAGACCAATTCTCTAATTTTGCTGGCTGCTGAGTTGGATAAAACAATAGTGTTTTGCATGATTATTTGCTTTTCTTGTCTTCAATGTTAGCAATTTTACTGTTCTTTTTATCGTCCTGATAAATTAACTGCCCATTAATTCTTGAACCCGTATTCATTTCAATAGTGCGATAATAAACATTGCCCTCAATATTTGCTTTTGAGGCAACTTCAACTTTTCCTGATGAGCTAATATCTCCTTTAATTTTGCCATTAACGACTATATTGGCGACATTAATTTTGCCTTCAATTAATCCACTTTCACTGATGGTTAATACATCATCATTTTGTGATCCGGTGATGCTTCCTGTGATTGTTCCATCTAAAATTAACATGCCATTAAAGCTAATATCGCCATTTATTGTTGTTCCTTCACCCAATAATGTATGGCCTTTTTTTGTGTTGCCAGTTGATGTGTTGTTTGATTTTGTGTTGTTGTCTTTGCTATTAAACATAATGTTTACCTATTTTATTAATGAGTGCCACGGGGCTTTGTATTCTATTGTTTTTGCTTTTTTAATCTTGGGAAATAATTTTACTACCAGTTGTTCGGGTTTAAAACCATCTGGCAAAGAAAAGTCAAAAGAAACCTTATGGAAATACCTGAATCGGTATTTATTTGTTTCCTGATCTAATACGTTAATGCTTTGTTGGTTGTTGCCTTTTTTCCCCTGTATCTGAATGCTGTATTTGCCATAAACTTCGTTCGCTCGTGCTATTTTGTTCACAAAAATAATCGACAGCGTTTTTAGTGTTGCCGATTTTTGGGTAATAACGGCTTCAAACACGCGCAAACCTTTGTTTTTAATGTTTGGGCTTAACAACCGTTCATAAAACTGAATGTCTTTTTTAGATTGATTGAGCTCGTCAAGGCGTAACTTGTAATCGTTTTGTAGGGCATTAACGGCTTGTTGTTTAATTTTTAACTCTGTTTCAAGCAAGCTGTTTTTGTTTTCTAATTGGGCTATTTTATCTAAATTAACTCTGTTATTTTCTTCTAGCACATCATTTTGCACTCTAAGTGTCTCAAGTTTTCTATTGGAGTATAGTTCATTAAAAACAAAACCAACGACAAGTGCAATAAGAGCACTTAGGATGATAGGCGCGTTTGAACGCGGTTGCATCGTCCCTTTTTCTTGAATAACATATTTTGGTATCTCTATACCCACGTGGATTTTAACCTTTATTAAAGAATGCGAATTATAGCACTTCATTTGTGGTGATAGACAAGGTAAACTTAACATTTATCAATGAGACTGCTTATGCTTTGGGTTAAAACCTTTCATCTTTTTTTTGTAATTTCTTGGTTTGCGGGTATTTTTTACTTGCCTCGGCTGTTTGTGAACCATGCCAGTCAGAAAGACACGGTTCATCATGAGCTTTTAATTGGAATGGAGCACCGTTTAATAAAAATGATGGATTTCACCCTTGTTTTTGTAGTTATTACGGGTACGTGGTTGC
This sequence comes from Lysobacterales bacterium, assembly GCA_026988115.1. Taxonomy (GTDB): domain Bacteria; phylum Pseudomonadota; class Gammaproteobacteria; order Xanthomonadales; family Marinicellaceae; genus NORP309. Next base: position 20,013 of record JALSLV010000076.1, read on the forward strand.
TTTATATTGTTTCTGGCAGTTTTGAAAAATTTTATTTCCAGCAGGGATGGATTCACGCCAAAATTTTATTTGTGATTTTATTAATTGCCTACCATTTTTGGTGTAAAAAGATTCACCAAAATTTTATAAACAATAAAGAAACACACTCCCATAAATGGTTTCGGTGGTTTAATGAAATGCCCGTCTTTATTTTAATCGCAATAATTTACCTTGTTTTGGCAAAACCCTTTTAATGCAAGCTCACTTTACCCAAGGTTCAATATATAAGCACATCATTAAAATGTCAGTATTGTCTGCCATAGGGTTATTGTCTATTTTTATTGTGGACTTGGTGGATTTGTATTTTTTGAGTCTGTTGGGTGAAATCCAAATGGCATCTGCCATCGGTTTTGCCGGTATCATTTTGTTTTTTACCATTGCCATTAGTATTGGTTTTATGATTGCCATGGGCGCGATGGTAGCTCAATCAATTGGAGCAAAAGACCTTGAAGGTGCACGAGCCTATACCACCAATGTATTCGTTCTTTGTCTAATCATTGGCAGCTTGGTTGGTTTTGGTGTGTGGTTTTTTGTGCCAGAAATATTAGCCTTTTTGGGAGCAAAGGGCCGGTCTTTAATTTTGGCAAGTTCTTACCTTGCCATTATTGTACCTTCATTGCCAGTGCTTATGGTTGCTATGGCAGCAGCGGGAGCCTTGCGTTCAGTTGGTGATGCAAAGCACGCCATGTATGTAACCTTATTGGCAGGTATAATTAATGCTGTTTTAGATCCTTTGCTTATATTTACTTTTGATATGGGCATTGCAGGAGCGGCATGGGCATCTGTTGCTGCACGGGTAGGCATGATGATTTATGCCCTCTATTTGGTTGTGTATAAACACAAACTATTAGGCATATTTGATATAGAGCGCTTTAAAAAAGATTTGCCTGTAATTGCTCATGTCGCCTTACCCGCGGTTCTAACTAACATAGAGACACCAGTTGGCAATGCTTATGTTATGTATGTGCTTGCTGATTTTGGCGATTCTGCAGTGGCAGGTTTTTCCATTATTGGACGTATAATCCCCGTTGCTTTTTGTTTGGTTTTTGCTATTTCTGGAGCTGTTGGGCCTATTATTGGGCAAAATCATGGAGCAAAACTATATGAGAGAGTGCATCAGGTTATCAGAAAATCTTTTGTCATCATCGTTGTTTACAGTGCCGTTATTTCATTACTTTTATTTGCACTCAAGGGCACTATTGTGAGTGTTTTTAATGCCCAAGGTGAGGCGTCTTACTTAATTGTCATGTTCTGTACTTGGTTGGCGATTCTTTCTGTTTTTCGTGGTTTTTTATTTGTTGCCAACGCTGCATTTAACAACCTTGGCAAGGCACAGTATTCAACAGCAATGAATTTTGGTAAAGCCACTTTAGGCACGGTTCCTTTTGTTTATTATGGAGCTAAATATTACGGTGCCTTTGGTATTTTATTATTTGAAACTATTGGTTCAATTGTTTTTGGAATTATGGCCTCTTTTGTGGCATTCCGTACGGTGAAACAACTTAAAAAAGCTCATCCTTGAGCTTCCAAAATTATTGTTTTAACCAAATATCCCTTTCAATAATTTTTTCTTTATTTTGTCTTTATCTGACTCAGGTTCTTTTTCTTCTTTGCTTTCTGAGTCTTTTGTTTTTTGTTCACTTTTATCAGAAGGGTCCTTTGCTTCTTTTTCTTTACTTTTGTCTTTTCCAAACAAAGAATCCATTAATTTACCTTTAAGTTTATCTTTTTCCTTATCAATGCGTTCTTTTTGTGAAGCCAACAACAACTTTTTAGCATCGATTGAGATTTTAGGTTCTAACAACGAACCACTAAGACTAACGGGAATCGCTAGGTTTAATAACTTTTTGTATTTATCTGATACCAACTGTTCAGGAATATCAATTAACATGGGTTCAATCGTTCCGTTTATGGTCATGTTAACTAAATCAATTTTTAATTTGCCGCCAACTTTGAGGTAAGGGGATTCAACTTTAAGTGTGTTGGTAGTAAACACTCCTTTGTCTATATCGCCATCAATTTGCATTAAAGCAAAGCTGGTTTTTTTCTCGCCATCAGTTGATTCTTCTTTTACTTCAGGATAAAGCATGGATAAACCTTTTTGCATCATCCCAAAAACATCAACGCCATAAATTGCCCCATCCGTTAAGGTGTATTTTATTTTCCCGTGTGCAGTTTTAAGAGGCACATCACTAAAGGGACGGTCTATTTTTAAATCAACATTAAAATCACCCAAACCCGTAAGTAATTTACTGCCCGCCAAATCAGTTAGCAAAGGCCCTGCATGAATTTTGTTCATGTTATGTTCTAAAATCACCTTATTGCTCTGTGCTTTTGTATCAATTTTAATAGCAGAAATGAGCAAGCCTTGGTAAAAGTCAGCCTTAATAGGTGACATAACCAGTTTTGGGCCGTTGGTTTTAACAGTGATTTTTAAATTTTCAACCGTCGTGCCGCTGGCAAGCAATTTATCGATGATTAACGAGCCATTCAAATGACCAAAGTCAATGTTCGGAGTTGTGGAAGAACTGGCGTCTTGACTGCTGCTGGCGGTTTCCTCTGTTCCCATGAAATCATCCACATTAAATTGATTTAGGTGTAATTTGAATGTGCCTTGCATTTTCTCAAGATTTTTTATGTTGGCATCGCCTTTGATGGCTGTATCTGAGTAATTGATTTTTAAATTGGATAATATCATGCGATTAGTGCCCATAAACCATGAGCCTGAACTGCTAAAATCACTTAAGGTGTTATTGGTAACAAAATAAGCCCCTGTCATTTTCTTCAAAAATTCGTTCAAATCAAACGCATCGATTTGGTAAGCACCTGAAATCTGGCTGCTGGCTTTACTGATATTTTTACCCGTGACGTCGGTGGTTATTTTGGCATCACCCAGAGCGACTAGAAGTTGTGGGAAAAATAAAGTATCATCGTTTAAATTAATATTGCCCGGCTTTTGTAAAGCAACCTCAAGTGGCAGAATGCTGTCGGCACTTAATTTACCTTTAACCGTAAAATCATTTAGCTCAAGTTTTATGCCTGTATCTGATAATAAGTTTTTCGCCAAGACATCGGCATTAATATTCACGTCCAAACCTGTATCTGGCATAGTTACGTGCATTGAGGTGTCGAGTTGCACTGGTGATGTCTTGGTTATTTCACCCGTAGTCAGGTTAAATTCAGAAACAATGGCTTTTGTGTTTGTTTGTAAATCAGTGTAATTTAAGTTTATGTTTTTTAAATCAATGCCAGCAATATTAAGCGAGCCGGCTGTGTTGCCTTCATTTGATTCGCTGCCTGAATTTGTGTCTTTATCAAGGTTGGTTAAAATGCTTTGCCAATTGCTGTTGCCTTTTTTGGTGATTTGTAAATTAATCTGCGCATTTTCAACAGCGACCCGTCCAATTTCAATGTTTTTTGAAAGCAGAGGCATAATTTTGACGCGCGCAGTCAATTTTTGAATTTCGGCTAAGGATTTGCCTTTAAAACCTTTTTCGTTGTCAATTTTGACATCATTTAGCGTCAGTGCCAACCAAGGAAAGACCTTCCACTGAATTTCTCCATCAAGATGAATTTCCCTACCAATTTGGTCTTTAACTTTGCTTGTGATTGTGTCTTTATAATCATTAGGGTCAATAACCATAGGCAACACAAAGGCTGCAATAACAATAAGTAAAACCAGTGGGATAGTAATTCTTAGCATCCATTTAACTAATTTTTTCATAAGGAACTCCAATCAATATAGAAAGGTGCTAGAATAACATGTTAAGCGTTAAAAAAATGTGACAAATGTTAAAATCTACTGATATTGTAAGTAAAACTTTTCAACAACTAAGCAGTAAAGAGCTTTATGCAATACTGGCTTTGCGAATGGAGGTGTTTTGTGTTGAGCAAGATTGCCCCTACCAAGACGCTGATGGCTTGGATTTTAGTGCTCACCATTTGTATTTGGGCACTGAAAGCAGGGTTCATGCCTATGCACGCATCTTACCGCCAAAGCAGGGCAAATGCCATATCGGACGAATTGTTGTCGCTAAAGAGAGCAGAAACCAAAAATTAGCCACAAAAGTTATTAATTTTGCCATTAAATTTTGTCAAAAGCATTACCCAAAGAGCATTATTGAAATTTCTGCACAGTCCTATTTAACCGATTATTATCAATCTTTAGGCTTCAAAAGCACAGGCAAATTCTATTTAGAAGACGATATTCCCCATGAACAGATGCAAATTTTAGCTAATTAAGATAAAATTCGTTCACTTAAATTCATAACAACAGTAAAGAAACACTATGAACATATTAAAGATGCAAGAGCAAGATTTGCAAAATAAGCGCGTTTTAATTCGTCAAGATTTAAATGTGCCCATTAAAGATGGCAAGGTAACCAGCGCAAAAAGAATTACCGCTTCATTGCCTACCATCAAAGCCGCACTCGATGCCGGAGCCGCTGTTATGGTCATGTCTCACTTGGGTCGACCAACAGAAGGCGAATATGAAGAGGAGTTTTCTTTGCAGCCTGTAGCGGATTATTTATCCGAAACAATGGAGCAAGAGGTCAAATTAATTAAAGACTGGTTGGGCGGTGTAGAAGTTAAACCGGGCCAACTTGTTTTACTCGAAAATGTTCGCTTTAATGTCGGTGAAAAAGCCAACGATGAAGAGCTTTCCAAAAAGATGGCGGCTTTATGTGATGTGTTTGTTATGGATGCCTTTGGTACAGCACACCGAAAACAAGCCTCGACTTATGGTGTTGCGCAATTTGCACCGATGGCGGTGGCAGGTCCGCTGTTATACAACGAACTAGAATCTTTAGGTAAAGCATTGGATAATCCAGCTCGTCCCATGTTGGCAATAGTTGGAGGATCAAAAGTTTCAACAAAATTAACCGTTCTTGAAAGCCTTTCTAAAAAAGTGGATCAACTTATAGTCGGTGGTGGAATTGCTAATACCTTTATTGCCGCAGCAGGTCACAATGTCGGTAAATCCCTTTATGAGCCCGACTTAATAGAACAAGCACAACATTTAATGCAACAAGCCATTGACCAAGGTCGAGAGATTCCTGTACCAACCGATGTGGTTTGTGCAAAAGAGTTCAGCGAATCAGCAGAAGCCTCTATTAAACCCGTAGATGCAGTAGAAGACGATGATTTGATTCTTGATATTGGTCCTGAAACGGCGACAAAATTTGCCGAAATGGCTCGCAAAGCTGGCACAGTTGTCTGGAATGGTCCTGTTGGCGTTTTTGAAATCAATCAATTTGGAAATGGCACGGAGACACTAGCTGCAGGCATTGCCGCAGGAGAAGGGTTTTCAATTGCAGGGGGTGGTGACACGCTTGCTGCCATTGATAAATACGATATCGAAAACCAAATTTCCTATATTTCAACAGGAGGTGGCGCATTTCTTGAATTTTTAGAAGGTAATGTATTACCAGCGGTTGAAATACTAGAGACACGCTATATAAAGACCTCAGAATAAATCTAAAAATTGTTTGTTATTAAACACAAACATAAACATAAAATAAGGTAAAAAAATGAATGTAGAACAGTTATTAGAAACTGCAGCAGCAATGGTTGCGCCTGGTAAAGGCATCTTAGCAATAGATGAAAGCACAGGAACAATTGCCAAAAGACTGGCATCAGTTAATGTCGAAAATACAGAAGATAATCGCAGAGCGTACCGTGAAATGTTGTTAACAACACCCGATATAGGAGAATACATTTCCGGAGCAATCTTATACGATGAAACCATCCGACAAAACGCATCAAACGGACAAAAACTGGTTGATATCATGTTAGAGGCAGGAGTTATACCTGGCATTAAGGTTGATACAGGTGCACATCCAATGGCAGGGTTTGAAGGCGAACTCATCACCGAAGGGCTTGATGGTTTGCGAGCACGCTTAAAAGAGTATGCGGAATTAGGTGCACGCTTTGCCAAATGGCGTGCGGTTATTACCATCACTGATGACTTGCCATCACAAGCCAATATTGAAGCCAATTGCCATGCATTGGCTCGGTATGCGGCTTTATGTCAAGAAGCTGGCATTGTGCCCATTGTTGAGCCAGAAGTTTTAATGACAGGCGATCACGATATTGATACGGCTTATGATATTAGCGAGCTGGCTCACAAAACATTATTCAAGCACCTTTTTGAACAAGATGTTATCCTGGAGGGTTGCATCCTAAAACCTTCAATGGTTATTGCAGGAGATAAATGTCCTGAGCAATCTGGTGTTGAAGATGTTGCCGAAGCAACAGTCAATTGTTTACTCAACTCAGTTCCTGCAAGTTTAGCCGGAATCGTATTTTTATCTGGTGGGCAAAGCGAAATTCAAGCCACTCAAAACTTAAATGAAATGAATGAACTAGGCCCACTGCCTTGGCCCTTAAGTTTTTCTTACGGTCGTGCTTTGCAAGCCAGCGCTTTAAAAGTATGGGGTTCAGACATTAAGAAAAACACCTCAGCTGCACAGCAAGAACTCGCACATCGTGCACGTATGAACTCGTTGGCAACACAAGGCGAATACAACGCAAATCTTGAGTCCTCATAGAGCACTTTATAGGGAAATGAAGTAAAAACCGATGAAAATAGCAGTAATAGGAAGTGGATATGTAGGCTTAGTTAGTGGAGCTTGTTTTGCTCAAATGGGTAATAACGTTACTTGTGTTGACATAGACCAAGACAAAGTTGCCAAACTAAAACAGGGCATCGTACCTATTTATGAACCGGGTTTAGAGCGCATGGTTAAACAAAACCATGACAATAAATCATTGCTGTTTTCATCTGATTTTGAACAATCCATCCAAGATGTGCAACTGATTTTTATCGCTGTTGGCACGCCCATGGGTGATGATGGCAGTGCCGACTTACAACACGTCTTAGCGGTGGCGAAAAACATTGGACAACACTTAAACCAATACACCGTGATAGTGGATAAATCCACCGTGCCTGTGGGCACGGCAGATAAAGTTAAGGCTGCGATTCAAACGCAATTAGATGCACGAGACTCTGAGGTGACTTTTGATGTGGTCAGCAATCCAGAGTTTTTAAAAGAAGGCGCTGCTATTGATGATTTTATGTGCCCAGATAGAGTGGTAGTTGGGGCGCAAAGTGAAAAAGCACTAGCCATCATGCGTGAACTGTACGCGCCATTTATGAAACACCATGATCGCTTTATTGCCATGGATATTCGCAGTGCAGAAATGACAAAATATGCTGCCAATGCCATGTTGGCAACCAAAATATCGTTTATTAATGAGATTTCAAATATCTGTGAACTGGTTGGAGCCGATGTCAATAAGGTCAGAAATGGCATAGGCAGCGACAGTCGAATTGGTTACAGCTTTATCTATCCTGGTTGTGGGTATGGCGGCAGTTGTTTTCCCAAAGACGTGCAGGCACTGGTCAAAACATCCACTGATAACGGTTATTATCCCGAATTACTCAGTGCGGTCGAATTGGTCAACAAAAGACAAAAGCACGTGTTATCAAACAAAGTCATCAACCATTTTGGTGAAGACTTAAATGGTTTAACCTTTGCCATTTGGGGGTTAGCATTTAAACCTGGTACCGATGACATGCGCGAAGCACCTGCCATCACCATAATTAACGAACTAACCAAACGCGGTGCAAAAGTACAAGCCTACGACCCTAAAGCCCTTCATGAAGCCCAAACGCACTACCTCAAAGACAACAAAAACATTCGTTATTGCGATGAGAAATACCAAGCCCTTAACAATGCCGATGCGTTGTTATTGATTACCGAATGGCAAGAATTCCGCAGTCCAGACTTCAACAAAATCAAATCACTACTCAAAACCAACCTCTTTTTTGATGGACGCAACCAATTCAACAAAAAACAAATGCACGAAAATGGCTTTGCCTATTTGCCGATGGGAACAAAGTAAAACACTTAAATTGCGTAAAGAATGATGTGCTTGGTCAGGTTTATAAACAAAAAACGTATGCCAAAGAGAATGGAATAACAAATACAGACGAACTTCTGACTTGTTTCATATTAATTGTCAAAAATGTTGGGTATCGCTATGCTCCACCCAACTTACAAAAACCAAAAGAACCGTAGGTTGGTGTAGAGCCTGCGAAACCCAACAATAACAGAGTTTGATTCATATCTCATTAATAAATGGTTATAGCATTGCTTATTTATTCTAAAGTAGGTTTGGTTCCACAAAACCTACGGAGCTTATCGATGAATAAGCTTTATCAAATTCATCTTAAAATTATAAGTGAAAGAATAGAGTTGCTTTGATGAATTTGTGTAGTATTTCTTATTCAAAATAAAAAACAGGCTTATTGGTTTTAAAAGGCAAGCGGCATCCTTTGGGTAATAAATAGGCGTGCTTGTGTTTGATTTTTATGTGGTCAATATAACCATCAGTAATAATTAAAATTGGGCCTGTTTTTGGAAAATCATCGGCTTTTTCTAGTAAATTTATTGCGGGTTGTAATATTGTACCTCCTCGACCTTTAATTTCCACACGATGTAACAAAGAATCGGTGGTTACATAACCTGCATCATAAGGGCTTGCATCACAATAAACTAAACGTATAGCAATAACCTCTCTACTCATGGCATAAGCACAGATGGATCCTGTGGCTTTACCCAAATCTTGACGTGACATAGAGCCAGAGGTGTCCAAAACTACGGCAAAAGTTTGAGTGGCAGAATTTTCTTCGGGTCGAATCCAGCGCGGTCTTGGTATGTCGGGTGTGGCACTTTGGCGACGACTCATACGCGAATAGCTGCGTTTTTTCTCAGGAATTTGGATATATTGATCAAGCCAGTGAGCCAGTTCAACATCCCATTTTATTGGTGGTTGATTGAGTTTACGAATTTCTTCAATTAAACCTGCAGGTAGAAAACCACGGTCTTTACCCTGGTACCATCGTTGACCTTCATACAAACAGCGGCGATAAAAGGCATCTAAATCGACGCCGTCACCTGATGTCCACCATCCAGCTGGTTTTTCAGTAATTATATCAGGTTCACCATAAGTTCTTGGTGTTTTGGTTTTCTTTAATTTCCTTTGCCAACGTAGGTTTTTTACAATTTCATCATAAATATCTTCAGCAGATTGTTTGACTAATTTTTCATCGTATAACATTCCAATGATCGGAATTTGCCCAATATTCATTTCAATTAACCATGCATTGATGACATAGTCACAGGCGACATTCCAAAAATAAGGATCTCGCCCTTGAGCTCGAACATCATGGCGCAAGCCCACATGAAGCATTTCATGTGTAAGTATGAAAATCAATTCTTGTAAATCAAAATTCCATCGAGGGTTGACATAAATTTCATGTAATTCAGGGTGGATTGCTGCCACTTCAATATGCATAGAGTTGCAAATTTCTTCATCTTCAATCAAGGAGAAACTGGCTGCCATAGCAGATAACAGAGGGAAAGAACTAATAATCAAACTGTGGGCTTTTTGAATTTCTTTACTCAGCTTTATTTTAGTCAAACTTTGATTGGATGCTTTGGCAACTGCTTGTTTAACTGATTTTTTCAAACCTTTGACAAAATTAGCCGAACGCCATTTTTCGACTTCTTCAGGTAGTTTTTGTTTATCAGTATCCAAAACCCAACTCTCTGCATAATTACCTATGCCAAAACCTGAAAAAGTCTCTAAGTTGTTTTTTTGTAAAATGTATTTGTGCAACACTTCTTCATTGCGAGTGGGAAATTCATCTTGTACGATTTTTTTAAATTCTTCAGGAATTTTGCCAAATTTTATGGTTTGACTAAACGCTTGAACATATATTTCACATGAACACATCCATGCTTTATCCTTTTTTTCAGGTCTTAAGTGATTTAAACCCAAATGTAACAAGGCTAAAGAAATAAGGTATGCCCATTCTTGTGGTGTGAGTCGTTGTTTGAAATTGACGATAATTTCGGCTCGTGATTGATAATGCGAAGAATAATAATTTTTCTTCATGTCATCGTTAATTTGACACCATGTATTATTAACGAGTTTATTTTCTTCTATAAAGACAATATTGCCAATGGTACGTAATAAATGTGAAAACAATGGGTGAGACTCCACTATTTTTTCAGCCTCAACAATAAACTCTTTATTCTTTTTCCATTTGCCTTTTTGTTGTTTCATTATTGCCCAATAAGGCGTGGCAAATCTCTGGCAATTTCAAGCATAAACCAGTCAGGAAGATTGTTACCTTGTTCGTCTTCGCTGACCATCAACTGTGCCATTTCTAGTGATATTCGAGATAATTTAATCAACAAATCTTTACTGCGAATGACTAAATCTTGAGACTTTGCATTGAGTTTCTTTTTATTTTCGGGCAAAGTTTTTATTAACTGAGCACGTAATGATTGCACCATAAAATACAAAACATCACGTTCTTCCGGCTTATCAGGCCATGATTTTTCACCTTTCAAAATTGCACTTAAAGTAAAGGTATGCGCTTTTTGTTTGAAAAAGGCTTTAAACTGACGTGCATGATTTGGTGTTAATAAGCCACAGGAGAGCACATCAATAATTTGTTCATCTAATAACTCTTGTTTATAAGCATTAATGGCATCTGAAAGCATATGCCAAGACCGAGGTGTGGAAAATGGTTCTTCATGAGCAGGTGGTTTTGACCATAAATGATCGGGGCGAAGAATAATATAATCAATCACTAATTGATTAATGCCATTGTTGTGGGCCCAAATCAACCAATCTTTGCTGTTTGCTTTTAAGCTAACATGAACCATTCGATTAATTAATGCAGAAGACAATGGCTTTACAATTGCAGCATCTTGGACACGATTTCCAGCACCAATTACAATAGAACCTTCAGGCAGTTCATATTCGCCAATTCGGTGGTCATTAATCAAACTATAGAATGCTTTTTGTACTTCTTGAGAACAGGCATTGAGTTCATCTAAAAATAGGCAAAAAGGTTTATCCCTAGCAATCAAAGTCGGTGGGCAAAAACGAGATTTGCCATCCACAATTTGTGGTACACCAATAATATCTTCAGGAGCTAGTTGTGAACCAAGCATGCTAACACAATCCAAACCCACTTCTTTAGCAAACTGTTCCACTAATGATGATTTACCAATACCTGGAGGGCCCCAAATAAAAATTGGACGAATCGGTGCAACATTTAAAATAAATTCAAATATTTCACTGGGCTTTAACGTTTGAGTGGCATCCATGAGTTTAATTAGATTATTAGAAAAACAAATAATACTCGATATCAACAAGAAAACAAAAGCATAAATATTAATTACTGGTTTAATCTATGTAATCTTCTCTATCTACGGATATAATAATCATTTAAATCTTAAGCAATTAATTGAACAAAAAAACTATCTTTCTCATGGGTCCTACGGCAGCAGGTAAAACTGATGCAGCGATATTTTTGCATGAAAAATACGGTTGCGATATTATTTCGGTGGATTCGGCTTTGGTGTATCGGCAAATGGATATTGGTACGGCAAAACCTGATGAGCAAACCTTAATTAAAGCACCGCATGCGTTGGTGGATATTATTAATCCGTGGGAATCGTATTCTGCGGCTAATTTCGTCGATGATGCTTATAAATTGATGGAACGCTCGCGAAATGAATGCAACATGCCTTTATTGGCAGGTGGTACAATGATGTATTACCGTTCCTTGCAACAAGGTTTGTCTAAATTACCCGATGCCGATGCAGTGATACGTGCAGAACTTGAACAATCGGCTAAAGACATTGGGTGGGATGGTTTACATCAACGTTTAACTCAAATTGATCCAGATTCTGCTGCGCGCATTAACAAAAATGATCCCCAGCGCATTGGACGGGCTTTGGAGATTCATGCCATTACCGGTCAGACCATGACTGAGTTGCATAAAAAAGACCAAGGAAATAAACTGGATTATGATGTGTTGAAAATCGTCATTGCTCCTGAACGTTCTTTGCTGCATAAGCGCATTGAACAACGCTTTGAGGTTATGCTGAAACAAGGCTTTATCGAAGAGGTGGAAAAATTAAAGGCCAATCCCAAGATAACTTTTGACATGCCCTCCATGCGTTGTGTCGGCTACCGCCAAGTGTGGCAGTATCTTGAGGATGAGTTGAATAAGGAAGAAATGATTTTCAAATGCATTGTTGCGACACGACAATTGGCAAAAAGACAATGGACATGGTTACGCAAGGAAGAAAATGCCGTTTGGTTGGATTCGACTAAGGCTGGTTATTTGGATGAAATTAAACGCCTAACTTCGGAATTTATTGAAAGCTAAAACGCATTTACAGTATCATAAAAGAATATGAATATACTTATCTTATCAAGGAACAAAAGACTTTACTCTACCCAAAGACTTTTTGAAGAATCACAGAAGGCCAAACACAATACTGCCATTGTCGATTATATGCATTGCAACATCATTTGTGAAAAAGAAAATCCCGTGGTTTATTACAACGGACAATCACTACGATTTATTGATGCGCTGATTCCTCGTATTGGCGCCACTTTTACCTTTTATGGTTCGGCATTGATTCGCCAATTTGAAATGCAAAATGTTCCCACTTTAGTTGCTTCTCAAGCTTTATTGATGGCACGAGATAAATTGCATTGTCTGCAAGCACTGACTATTGAAGGTGTCGGCATGCCCAAGACCTATTTTACCCATTATTTTTACAATATTGATGAAATTATTACCGCAGTTGGTGGTTTTCCTTTTGTCATGAAACAGCTAGAGGGGACACAAGGTTTTGGTGTTTTTCTGATTAAAGACCGCAAACACGCTGGTGAAATTATCAATGCCCACCAAAGTGCCAACAAGCGATTTATCATTCAAGAGTATATTGCCGAATCCAAAGGAGCGGACATTCGTGCCATTGTTGTGGGAGGAAAGGTCGTTGCTGCAATGAAACGTCAGGCCAAAAAAGGCGACTTTCGCTCCAATTTACACCAAGGAGGAAAAGGCATAAATATTGAATTGACTGATGACGAACAAGAAACAGCGATAAAATCAGCCAAAGCCATGGGCTTAGAAGTGGCTGGTGTGGATATGTTGCAATCAAAACGCGGGCCTTTAATTATTGAGGTTAATGCCTCACCTGGTTTGGAAGGCATTGAGAAAACAACCAAAATAAATGTCGCTAAAAAAATAATTCAGCACATTCACAAGATTACATAAAAGTCTCTGCTTAACCAACTCCTGTAATTGTACCATCTGCTTGCACTTCAATTTTAGTTGCCACAGGGACTTTGGGCAAACCAGGCATACGCATAATATTACCTGTAAGAACCACTAAAAATCCAGCACCAGCATTTATCTGTATACCACGAACTGTCACTTGAAAATCCTTGGGTATGCCGTGCAATTTAGGGTCATCGGATAAAGAACTTGGCGCTTTAGCAATACAGACGGGTAGATGTTCTAGACCTAATTTTTTGATTTGCAGTAAATCTTTTTCGGCATCTTTAGTAAATGAAACATCATCAGCACCATACATTTTTTGGCTGACTTTGATGACTTTTTCGAAGACAGAATCACTGCTTTGATAAAGCGGTTGAAAAGCTTGATGATTGGTTGCGACATCAATTAAGGCTTGGGCTAATTCAACCGAGCCTTTTCCACCTTCGGTAAAATGACGTGACTCAGCAAATTTGATGCCCAGTTTCTCCACATGTGATTTAACAATGGCAATTTCGGCATCGGTATCAGCTGCAAAGCGGTTGAGTGCGACAACCATCGGTTTATTGAATTGTTGTACGCTATCAATGTGCTTGTTTAAGTTATCCAAACCAAAGGCTACAGCGCTTAAATCTTCTGATTCTAAATCGTTTTCCTCTTTACCACCATGTAATTTCAAAGCACGAATAGTCGTGACTAACACCACGGCAGCAGGATCTAAATCGGCCGATTGGCACTTAATATCAAAGAACTTTTCTGCACCCAAATCAAAACCAAACCCCGCTTCGGTAATAGCCCAATCCGAATAGTGCATCGCCATTTTGGTAGCCACCACAGAATTACAGCCATGAGCAATATTGGCAAATGGGCCGCCATGAATAAAAGCTGGGCAGCCTTCTAAAGATTGCACTAAATTTGGGTGAATGGCATCATTTAATAAAGCCATGAGTGCGCCAGTAAAATTTAACTGTTTTAAATAGACCGGTTCATTGTCATGTGTATACCCCAACAAAATTCGATTGAGCCTTTTGCGTAAATCTTCTTTATCATTGGCTAAACACAAAATCGCCATAATTTCAGAAGCCGCAGTGATATCAAAACCACCTTCACGAGGTACACCTTGAAACTTGCCACCCAAACCCAAAACAATTTGACGCAAGGAGCGGTCATTCATATCCATAACACGCCGCCAAACGATGCGTCTAGGGTCGATGTTGAGTTTATTGCGGTGATAGATGTGGTTATCTAACATGGAGGAAATCAAGTTGTTTGCAGAGGTTATTGCATGAAAGTCTCCAGTAAAATGTAAATTTATTCGACTTGCAGGAACAACTTGGGCATAACCACCACCTGTTGCCCCACCTTTGATACCCATACAAGGACCAAGGGAAGGTTCTCGTAATGCCAAACAAACAGACTCACCTAATTGTTTTAAACCTTGAGCTAAACCAATGGAAGTTGTGGTTTTTCCCTCACCTGCTTTGGTTGGTGTTGTGGCTGAAACCAATATCAATTTATTGGGTTTCTTACCAGGTCTTTTGCCTTTGAGTGCATCCAAATGCACCTTGGTTATCTCTTTGCCATAAGGCATCAAATGTGTTTCATCAATGTGCATTTTTTCTGCAACCGATAAAATGGGTTTAACTTTGGTTTTTTTTGCAATTTCACTATTTGACAACATTATTTAGTTTCCTGGTCCGCCACTGTGGATAATTTCGTAGTACTTCTTTTCCAATTCTAACTTATGTTCCGCTTCTTCGATAGCCAAGAAACGAAAAGTGTCTTGTAATTCACCTTCAGGCGCATTATCTGCCAAATCTTGGTATTGCTTCATTGCCGCATCTTCGCGTGCCAGCGCATATTGCAAAATCGTTTGGTCATCGGGATTGTCACCCAAGTCCAACAACTGCACATAATCAGAAAACTTGTGGTTTTCAGTTGGCGTTTTGATGCGTTCATCCAATTGAGTCTGTACATAAGGGTCATTTTTTAAGGATAAAAACAAATCGTAATGCTGCTGCTCTTCTTCGGCCAATTCTTCCACAATATAACGTATGTTTTTACTTACTTTAGGAATCATCGCTGTGTAGAAATCCCGTGCCGTTTTTTCAAAAGAAACCGCCACATCTAAGATTTCTTTAAGTGTCGTTTTCGACTTCAATTTTTCATAGGACTTTGAATGTCCTTCTTTGTGTTTACTCATTATTCATTTTCTCCTAGGGGCATGGACTTTAGTCCATGAAATATCGACTGAAGTCGATACCCCAATAATTTATTTATTCAAAAATCTATCAATATCCTTTGCCACACGATGCCCATCGGCTACTGCATTGATCACATCTGGGCCTTTGACCATATCACCAGCAGACCACAGCCATTCAACAGATGTGTGGCCATTTTCATCAATCTGTATTCTGCCACGATTCCATTCTAATTCTTCGGTAAGTTCTTCACCCAAGATGGAAACATCACTCATCTGACCAATGGCCTCAATCACCATGTCCGCTTGGTGAAACTGCAAGTCTTCTTCATCGTATTTTGGTGCAAAGCGACCTTGAGCATCAAAAATTGAGATGACTTTAACCGTTTCAAGCCCCACTAGTTTGTTATTTTTTATCACACATTGCTTTGGTCCTCTTGCATCCAAAATACTTATGCCTTCTTCCAAAGATTCTTTAACTTCCTCATCATCGGCTAAAAAGGTTTTACCTAATTGCTCTAGTGCAGTTAGAGTGATATTAACTTCACCGTATTTTTGTTGTTGCAACCGAGCCATGGAGCGGGCAATATCCATCGCCACGTTACCACCGCCGATTACTACGGCAGATTTCGGCACATTAACTTTATCGCCTTTGGGTATCATGCGTAATAAATCAACCGCCTTGACCACCATTTTGTGGTCGCTACCTTTTATTCTGGTAGAACGCCCCATTTGTAAGCCGATTGCCATCACCACGGCATGGTTGTCTTTGTACAATTGCGC
This sequence comes from Lysobacterales bacterium, assembly GCA_026988115.1. Taxonomy (GTDB): domain Bacteria; phylum Pseudomonadota; class Gammaproteobacteria; order Xanthomonadales; family Marinicellaceae; genus NORP309. Next base: position 36,197 of record JALSLV010000076.1, read on the forward strand.
CATAGAAATATCGGTGCCAACTTTGACATTGTATTTAATGTCAACACCAACGGATTGTATGACTTCAATGTCTTGATCTAATCTGTCTTCTGGCAAGCGGTAATTGGGGATGCCATAGCGAGTCATGCCACCGGCTTTTGGTAAAGATTCATAAACTGTTACTTTGTGGCCTTTTTTAACTAAATCAAAAGCAGCTGTCAAACCAGCAGGTCCGGCTCCTACCACAGCAATGCTTTTACCTGATTTTTTGCGGGCTTTGCCTTTGCGGGCAATTTGCTTAATCTTGGTTTTGGAAACATTATCCATGGCAAAGCGTTTGAGCCAACGAATCGCAATCGGGTCAGACTCGCCTTCGCCATGCCCAAGTGAGCAAGCTGTTTCACAAATATGCGTACAAACACGCCCACAGACATGTGAAAACGGATTGGTTTCATACATCCATTCAACTGCTTGTTCCAAATTGCCTTCGTAAATCGAACGGATATAATTGGGGGCGTGCATGTGTGCTGGGCAAGCATCTTCGCACAAGCCACAATCGACACATCGCGAGGCTTCTTGCACCGCCATTTCTAGGGTGAAACCATCCACAATTTCATCGAAATTATCTATGCGCGCCTCAGATAACATTTCACCCATTGGGCGACGAATTCTATCCAGTAAGTCGCTGTCTTCGGTTTTGGTCCAGCCTTTTTCAAAGCTATCACCATGAATTCCCGTTTCTTTAGGAAAGATAAAATAACTATCGGTTTCATCACCATCACAGGTGTGTACATATTCACGAGTCATTTCTATGGCACTGGTTGGGCAAATATCCACACACAACGCACACCAACAGCAACGACCGTAGTCAATGGCTGGACGTAAATTGCGTAAACCTTTGGCAGCATCTTCTTTAATGGAGGGCACTTCAACCATGGTAATAGCAGCGTTGTCACAAATCTTTTGGCACGAACTGCAACCAATACACTTATTTAAGTCGTTAATATGGAAACCACGGTAACTGGCACTGGCATCTCGTGGGCCAAGCGGTTCCGTGACGGGTTTTCTGGCATAAAACTGTAGATTCTTTAACGGATTTAAAATGCTGCCTTTGTCATTGTAATTAATTTTTTTCATTATCTATCAACCTCTGGTGGACAGGCATCGAGCGAGAACATAATCTGTGCAACATCTTCTAAACGAGCACCTTTAGCTAAAAACTCCAGCGTTTGTACTGCATGCATGGAAGAGGGCCCTCGAACATGAACCCGATAAGGTTTGTCACCGCCATCTGAAACTACGTAATAAGCCAATTCACCTTTTGAAGATTCTACCCGTGCATAGGCTTCGCCTTTACGAACATTCCACGATAAAGGATTAGGAATTGGCGTGCGAATTTTGCCCTTAATTGATGGCAAGCGTTCGATGATTTGACGTAAAATTCGTATGCTTTGGAACAGCTCATCACGCCTGACTAAAATACGCGAATAAGCATCACCATGTTTCTGTCTCGGAATATCAAACTCTAATTCATCATAAACCAAATACGGATCATCACGACGCACATCATAAGCCAGACCACAAGCCCGTAAATTAGGGCCTGTGACACTCAATTCTAAGGCTTGGGATTGTGTTAATGCACCACAACCTTTGGCACGCTCGACAAACACTTGGTTGGTGAACAATAAATTATCGTAATCGTTTTGACGTGATTCGAGATAATCCAATAAGTTGCTGAGTTTTTGTAAAAACTCTGGAGGCAATTCGCGGCGAACACCGCCTGGGATATTGTAAATACTGTAAACCCGACCACCTGTAAAGTCTTCGAACAAATCCAACACCAAATCACGGTCGGCAACACCCCAAAACATCGGTGTGTACATGCCTGTTGTGGCAGCATGTCCACCAAAGGTGAATAAATGTGCGGCAACACGGGATAGTTCCAATTGCATGGTACGAATCCATTGTGCTCGAATCGGTGCTTCGATACCCATGATTTCTTCAACCGCCATGGAATAAGCCACTTCCATTGGTGCTGGATCGGGCACACAAATCCGCGGAACAATGGCTAAGTTTTGTATCCACAAACGGCCTTCCATCAGTTTTTCAAAGCCACGGTGCAAATAACCTGCATCAGCCTTGCCGCTGACGACGATATCGCCATCGAGCATTAATCTAAAGGCATAGTTGCCTTCGATTCCTGGATGATTTGGGCCAATGAAAATTTCGTATTCATTGCTATCGCCGAGTTTTACGGCTTGGTAATTTTCTGGTCTCATTGTTTCCACCCCTGCATTTTGTCATTGGCCTTAACTGCGGCAGCCTTGGCTTTATCACGCTCTCGGTGTGTTGACATATTATGCGTGTTTCCAGCCGTGCGAATGTCTTCAGGTTTAACCGCAATACCGCCACCTTGGTCGGTTAATTCTTGTAACCAATCTGGGTTGTAATCAGTCCATTTAAAAGTTTCTTGTACGTAAGCTTCGGCATCAAAATCTTTGAGCATTGGTGGTACGCCATTCCATTCGGTGAGGATGAATTTTTCCATACGTGGTGAACCAATAAAGGTCACACCGTACATTTCAAAAATATCACGTTCAAAGAAATCAGCGGGTTTAAATAAATCATAAACCGAAATGTATTTTGCTGGATTTTTTTCACTACCGCGGTCAATGCGCGTGTGTGCCGAAATTAAACATTTCTCTTCATACGACCACACGTGGTAAACCAGTTCAAACTGGTTATCTGCAATCCAATCCACACACGTTATGGCGGATAAGTGAATGTATGATGCACGCCCCTTTATCAATTCTAAAAGTGTTGGTAAGGAGTCAGCATCGACATCAACCCGAATGCGTGTTTTACGTTTGTGCGTTATCTTGATGCCATTAACCTTATTTAAGATTTCATCTATTTGTACTTTGTTCATTATTTAATCCTCATTTCTTGAGGTAATAAAGGTGTTTGGTGTTTCTCTAACAACTTAGTGTGTTTGCCGTAAGTTTCTTCGGTTTCTAAGCCATAGAGTTTTGCCTCAGCAATAATGTCCGTTGGCGTTTGCCAATCCTCACCAAACAAAGCTTGTTGGTTGCCCAAATAATAATCATAACGCTTAAAATAATCTTTCCAAGCACTGCCTTTGTGCTCTTTTTTATCGTTACGAATATTGTCTTTTAACCGTTGTAAACCTGCCATCACCGCTTCAGGTCGTGGCATACATCCAGCGATATAAACATCAACGGGCATATACTCATTGAGTTTTTTGGCTGTGGCATAACTTTGCCAATACATACCGCCATTGACGGTACATGAACAAATACCAATAACGTATTTGGGTGACTGCATTTGTTCGTAAGTCAGAATCACACGTTTAAGTGTTTTGATGGAAACATAACCGGTAATCAATAAAATATCGGCTTGTCTGGGTGTCACCATCGGTTGAATACCCAAGCGCTCCATATCAAAACGCGAAGTCATGGCAGGTGGTAACTCTATCGCTCCGCAACCCGTGCAATAATGCAGCATAAAAAGGGACTTGGATTGGCAGAAGCGGATAAAATCATCGAACACATGAGCCAATGGATTGGTCCGTTCTTTTTGTTTAATTTTTAATTCTTTTTTCATAATTATTTACTTCCTTAAAGGATAAACGCCAAACTAATCAAACCAAGCATAACTGGCCATTTCCATAAAATGCGTATCACATCTTCGGTCTTATAACGCGGGAACATAAAGGCAATACTCATGGGTAATGCCACCACTAAAAAGGCTTTGGGTAATAAGGTCAAGAAGCTTGTACCACCACCAAGGAATAAAGAGGCATACAAAACACCTGCGGTGTAAAGTTGAAAAGTCTGCATCACAAACAAGCCACCCATGTATTTACCACTCATTTCTACCATTGGACCGGTGGCAATTTCAGCTGGGGCAATATAAATTTCAAACGGTTGTTTACCCAACATGCCTTGCAAAGCAAAGAGTCCTGCAATGGCTAATAGTGGCATTTCAACAATACCCCATTGGTGCACTTGCTGATACTCGATCATGCCAATTAAGGATGTACTTTGGTAATGCCAAGCAGCACCAAACACCACCAAGATGAAAGGAATATCATAAGCCAACATCGCGGTTAGTGCGCGGGAAATACCGATTGAACCATTTGGATTAGCACATTGACCAACGCCAAGAGCCATACCCAATGAAGGAATCATCAAAAAGTAAGACAAGGTAATTACGCCACCTTTCGCCGCAATGCCTTCCATACCTGGCACAGGCAATAAAATCTCTGCACCGATATAACCACCCACAGCCATAATAATGCCAATATCGTGAATTAATCCGTGTGAAATTTGCGTGTCTTTGCCATAAAGTTTTACAATATCATACAAAGGTTGAAAAAATGGAGGACCAATTCGGCGTTGCAAGCGTGCCGAAATTTTACGCATCATCAATACCATCATCATGCCGACGATAAAAGCAATCAAAGGCATAAAGATGAGTTCGGCCATTAAGTGTAAAGCATTCATGCGCCTACTCCTAAGTTTCTATACAGTGCCAACAGGGCTAATACCACGCCAATCAGTAATAACATGACGGGTTGTTTGGCACGGTAAATATTTTCAAAGAAAACCGAGAAAAAGCTCATCACCGAAACGATGGAGTTTTCCAGCCATTGAAAACTACCACGGTACCAAGTGCCAATAAGATGCATCAGTCCAGGGTAGAAATTATTAGAATAATGGTAACGCACATCAGAGGTAAGAAAGTGACCACCCGCATAGTTATCGTATTGATGAACACGTTTGGATTTGCCACCAAGGAAATAAAAGATCAGAGCACCGACACCAAAACCGTAAAACAGTATACCGCTGACCCAAATCATATCCAATCCACCTTTGGCGTATTCGATACCACCAAGGTGATGCGCAATAACGGGTAAGCCAACACTTTCTTGCACCGATGCAATCCACGGTAAAATCAAGCCAGGCATAAATCCTGTGATAAAGACAATGACCGACAAACCCAGCATAGGTACTAACATACTCCAAGGCACTTCACGAACGTTTTGGTGCTCGAGACGTAATTGACCCAGAAAAGTATTGTGAATTAATTTATAAACCGAAAGAATAGTACCCAAAGTACCAAGTACCGCCGCAACAAATAACAAGGGTTGCCCATTAACCAACAACGAACGATAAACCAACCATTTAGACACAAAGCCATTCATCGGTGGTAATCCTGCCAAGCCGATGATGCCAATTAACATCACTAAAAAGGTCAATGGCATTTGCGTGACCAAGCCACCGAGTTTATTCAAGTCTGATGTGCCTGTGCGGTACATCACTGCCACAACAGTCATAAATAACGCTGCTTGATAGGATGCGTGATTAAGCACATGCATCAAACCACCCGCACTACCAATGCTATCAAACATGATAATCCCCAACAACATATAACCACCTTGTCCAACACCGTGCCACGCCAATAAGCGTTTAGCATCGTGTTGTTGTAAAGCAATATAAGTAGGTATAATGGTAGTCAATGCCGCCACCCAAGCCAACAAGGTTTGCATATTGGCAAATGAAGTGCCTACACTTTTTAATCCTCCTAAGCCGATAAACTGCACAATCACCAAGACAATGGTAAACATGCCCATACGGGAGGAAATAGCACCCAAAAAGGCAGCACCAGGCCCTGGAGTTTCGGCATAGGCAACCGCTTGCCATAAGTGAAAGGGCAACAAGCCCATCTTGATGGCAAAGGCAACAAATAACAGTAACACCAAAGCGACTTGCGAGGAGCCACTCATTTGGGCAAAGACGATACTAATTTGTTCAAACTCAAGAGAATCATTAACCGCATAAATCATCACAATTGCCACCATCAGTGCCATTGCACCAGTCATAGCATAAACGATGTATTTAACCGCAGATTTCTTGGCTAATTTACTGGGTGACAAAACCATCATCAAGAAACTCGCCCAAGAGACAAACTCCCAACCAATAAATAAGGACAACAAATCACCACTGCCAAGTAATAAAATCATACTGAATACATTGACGATTAGTGCTAATTGCAACATACCATAATTACCACCACCCTCGCGGTATTGCCTACCCCAATCACCCGACATAAACACCGCTGATGCCAAGGCAGCAACAAGGGTAATAATAGCAAAATACCACGACAAAGCAGTAAATTGCCAATGCATTTTAAAACCAAGCAAATCAAGAGAGAAGGATGATAGGTATGCATCTCCACCATAAGCCACTGATGCCATACGTACCAACATGATAAGGATGAGCCCATATAAGACAGGGGCTAATTTATCAACGATGGGTAAATTTCTCACAACTGAAATAGCAATCAAACAGGAAAAGACAACGATAAACAAATGGTCTAATAAAGTCATGATTTCTCTCCCAAGTAACGTGCTGGCAACACCGTGTGGATATAAATTTGTGGGTTTGCTGAGTGATTTGCTATGTCTTTTAAGCGTTTGGAAATTGGTGAAACAAACACCATAGAGACCAACAACAACAAAGCAAATAATTTAGCAAAGGTATAAGAAGCACTGTATCTCTTGTTTAGTGGTGTTGAGTCAGCATCAGCTTTTAGGTACATTGTTTGTACAAGATTAAACATATAAGCTGTTTCTATTATTGTCGCTAACAAAATAACACCAATTGCTAAATAATATAAACCTCCACCAAGTTCTGCTAAATTCATTACTAGTGCCATTTTAATCCAAAACCCAGGCAATGGCGGAACACCAAGCAATGATAATATAAACACTAGGAAAACCGCAGCAGACATAGGAGAATGATGCGCCAAGCCTTTGAGTTTATCGAAGTGACCACTGAACCTATCCGCCATTAAAAATAATCCGCCTTTAACTAGTAAATGGTGCAACATAATGGCAATAGCTAGCCATAAACCTTTAGAGCCACCGATGGATAAAGCAATAAATAAAACACCCAAATGAGCAATAGAAGAAAACGACAACATACGAATCATGTCTTTTGCTCGCCATGCCACCATTTCGCCACTAATCACACCCAACATACCAACCACCAAGAGCAAATCAAATGCCGCTTGTACTTGAAACACCATCAGTAACATTTTTATAATTAAAACAACCGCTAGTTTTGAAATCAAACCAGCAAGCAAAGCCGATAACTGTCTTGGTATCGTACCGTAAACTTCTGCCACCCATGAATTAACGGGGAACATTTCCGCTTTCACGCCAGCACCTATAGCAATCAAAGCAAAAGCTGAAAGCCCTGCAAAACCATGAAGGTTTTCTGTCATCGTTGCTAAGTGAGCAATATTTAAGGTGCCGGTTAAGGTATAAATGATGGCAATACCCAATAACAACATCACAGAGCCAGCACTGCTGATAAACAAATAACGCAAAGAGGCTGCAGTCGCTGAAGAATTTTTTTGCTTCGCTATAATTCCGTAAGTTGCCACAGCTAATAATTCATAAAATACATACAAGTTAAATAAATCCGCACTCAAGGCCAAACCAAATGATGCGGCTGACAACAACATATATAAAGAGTAAAGTCGAGATTCTTTTGCATCCCAAGGCCACACTATAAGCACCATACTGGCAATTAATCCAGAAAACAGTAAACTAAAATGATCAATATAAAAGACAATGCCAACAGGTGGTAAAAAGCCTCCTAAGAAAATCGCATGTGCACCACTACCAACCTTTACCCAAGCCGACATTATCAATAACAAATTAATACACAACACCACAGGCCCTGTGAACAAGGCTAATTTAGAGGAAAATTTAGCCACCACAGGAATAATAAATGCTGCAAAAAGAGGTAAAACCATCAATAAGACTAAACTGTTCATGAGTTTTCTCCTTCAATGAGTTTTACTGGTGCTGGCGCTTCGTTACTGCCAGGTGGTGTTACACCTGCATTCTCTGCTATTTCACGTTCCAGTTTTGAGCGGATAGTACGCATATCCATACTGCCGTAATGCTTTTTTACTCGAAAAATTAACGATAATGCCAGTGCCTGTACACCAACACCAATGACTATCGCTGTGAGTACTAAAGCTTGTGGCACAGGGTCATTCATCACTGCACCACTATTGCCATCTAAAAAGATAGGTGCGATACCATTGCGGATAAAACCTGATAAAACCAACACTAAGTTTGCACCCGCTTCGAACAAGACTAATGAAAGTAACAGACGAAATAGGTTTTTAGAAACCAACAAGCCAAACAAGCCTATAATGGATAAGGATATGGCGCCAAAATAAAGAATACCTTCTACGGTAAAAAAATGATTCATCAGTCTACCACCTCATCTGAGTTTAATGCCAACAACAAACCAGCCAATTCTGCCCCAACTTTTAAACCAACAGCCAAATACAACAAAGGCAAAGTACCTGCCGACCAAAGACTACCGAATTCGCCATGACTTAACAAAGGCTGTAAAAAACTTTGACCTTTAAATAAGGCAATGACACCAATCAAAATAAAACTAACGCCAGCAAAACTTTCGATAATCGAAACCATGCCGTGATTAATGGATGCTCTTCGTGGTCGAACGATAACCAACATGGAAAAAGCCACGGCTAAAACCACACCACCTTGAAAACCACCACCAGGGGTTAAATGACCGTGAGTAATAATGTACATGCCCACAACCAACAACAAAGGGAAGATTAAATCAATGGCATTGACAGCGACAAAGCCACTGTCATGGTGATCGTGTTTATCATTATTGGCACTTGCTGCCTTATTGAAACTGGATTTAGTTAAAACCAAACCAACAACCGAAGCGGCTGCAAATAAAATGGATAGTTCGCCAAGCGTATCCAAACCTCGATAACCCAATACCACCGAAGTCACCACATTAGCCGCTCCTACTTGGTCTTTAGCGCCTTCCAAAATAGCCTTTCCTACTAGCATTGGTGTGTGACTGTCTGAAAAGATGGGCAACAACCCTGTTATTACCATGAGTAAAAACACTAAACCAGAAATAAATAAAAGAGCAGAATATTTAGTCATGACGTTCTCCTGCTTTGACTTTGTCTATTGAATCGGTTTTCCAATAACCCAAGCGTTTTAAACCAATGGCTAAAATTAACGAGCTTAAACCAGCACCAATCGCCGCCTCGGTCATGGCAACATCGGGAGCTTTTAATACGGCAAAAATAACCGTCAAGCATAAAGAAACCACTGCCGATGCGACCACTGCCGCAATCATATTGGGCAAAAACAACACCGCAAGTGCCGCTGCTAACATAATAAACACCACTACCGTAACTACCCAAATCATGCGTCTTTCTCCTCTTTATCAGATGCTCTGTCATCCTTATGCCAGACTTTAATGCCACTGCGGTAAAACGCACGGGAAATGGCAGAAGAACTCACCGGAGAAGTCAAAAGAGTGAAACCTAAAATCACCAACAATTTGCTCCACCATAATGGATGAATCAAAAACAAACCAAATAAAACACCAATCGCACCCAAGGTCACACCTTTTGTGCCAACCTGAATTCGGTTGTAAACATCAGGCATACGGATTAAACCCACCGCGCCTAAAAAAATAAATACAGCACCGAACAAGATAAATAGGTCACCAATAAAATGCATCAGCCTTGCTCCTTTTCATCTGCTTTGGACTCAATCACACGCGCTAGAGCAATCATGCCAACAAAGGACAAAACTGCATAAATCAAAGCCACATCTAAATACAAAACGCTGTCAAAAAATAAAGCCAGCAAAACCAAAACAACAGAGGCAATCAAATTTAACGCATCGGTTGCCACAATTCTATCGGGATTTGTTGGGCCAAAAATCAATCGATACAGCCCAATTAATGCCGCCAACCCAATAAGTAGCATGGCAATAATTTCAATAATAGTCATATCATTATCCTCATTTTAAAAACCCCTTAAGATACTTCTCAAACTTAGCCACCACCAATTTAGTGTTTGTCTTTATATCTGTATTTTTTGGTACATCAATCCAATGCACCAATAGGCTGTCACCAATAACATCCACAGTTAATGTACCTGGTGTTAAAGTAATACTATTAGCTAAAAACAATTTGCCCAAGTCCGAACGCATAGTGGTTTTGATTTCAACCACATCGGGATGTAACTTCATGTCTTTAGAAACTACTCTTTTAGCTAAATCAAAATTGGCTTTAATTAACGCCATAAAGAAATACCAAAGGTAACTAATCAAACCCAAGAAAAACCCAAGATGCAATCGCAAACCATTGAGAATCTTCATTTTAGGTGCAGATATTATACTGACCACCAATGAAATAATGACACCACTGATGAGCTCATCAGCAGCAAAAGATGCTGTTAACAATAGCCAAAGCAATAAGCAAATGACGAAAGTAACAACATACGGAGAAGACGAATTTTTCATATGCTTTTCCTTACAAATAAATTGTTGAAGCTGTTTGAAATTTCACCATGACTAATCCCCTCAGCCTCTAATCGAGATTCTAACCGTGTTAGGGGTAAAGGTAATTGACATGAATCAAATATGCACAATGGAACAGGAATATTGGCTTGTGCTATAATTGAATTTCCAACACAAGAATTAGGCTTAACAAATACCACATGAAAATTGCAGGAGTAGAAATAAAAAAAGGGCAAACCAAAAAGATAAACCTAGCGATTGCCAAACTAACCTCAGGGACAAAAATTGATATTCCTGTTGTTGTTTCGCGTGGAATTAGTGATGGGCCTGTTTTGTTATTGATGGCTGGTTTGCATGGCGATGAAATAAATTCGGTGGATGTAGTTCGACGTATCTTGGATGAAAAAATCAACCACGTCGAAAATGGCACAGTTATTTGTATCCCTATTTTAAATATTTTTGGCTTTATTAATTATTCACGCGAAGTTCCCGACGGCAAAGATGTAAACCGCTCTTTTCCTGGGTTTTCCAAAGGCTCACTTGCCAGTCAAATAGCTTACCATTTAACAAAAACCATTTTGCCCCATTGCGATTACATTATTGACTTTCATACGGGTGGTAAAAGCCGATTTAATGCCGCTCAGGTTCGTGCGGTGTTAACCGATGAAAAAAGTGCAGAATTGGCACTGGCATTTAATGCACCATTTACTTTACATTCCAATCTCATTCCGCAATCACTGCGTGAAACAGCCAGTGAAAAAGACAAAACGATTATTGTTTTTGAAGGAGGAGAATCCCTGCGTTTTGACCAAGAAGTAACAGAAATAGCACTCTCTGGAGTTAAGAAAATCTTAAATTTTCTTAACATGGCTGATTACGCTGAAAACATCAACCCAAGTAAAACCTTCCACAACCGAAAATGGCTACGAGCACCTGTTTCGGGTTTCTTTCATCCAACGATTAAGGTAGGAGACAAGGTTAAATTTAAACAAACCCTTGGTTCTATCTGCGGACCCTTAGGTGATTACCACAAATCCTGCAACTGCCCAAAAAATGGCTATGTCATTACACTCAACAACAATCCCGTGGTTAATCGCGGTGATGCCATTATACAGGTGGCTTATGACGCTTAGCGACTCAATAGATTATTTAGCAAAAAACCGCAAACTGGTTATTTTGTTTTTATTTATCTTCTACCCTTTTGGCGTTTATTTAATGTGGAAAGGCAAGCATTTTAATCCTGATTTACGATGGATGATTACTTTTTTCTGGTTACTCATTTACCTCATTATGCCTGCGCAAGAAACACCACAAGACAGCACTTCTGAATGCAGTGCCACCTTTTATCAAAACGGTTGCACCTACTACCGAGACAGCGATTGCCAAGTAATTGCACAATCCTGTGATTGAATCCATGCGGTTTTTCCAAAGCAAGGAGTAACTATTCAGCGTATTGATAAAAACAGACTTATTTCAGAAAGAGTTGCCATGATAGTTGTATATATTGGGTTGTTGACTTCAGTCGACCTGATTTTTAACTCTCTTTTTGAGATAGGTTGGCTAAAGCCAACAACCCATAAGAGTTCATATTAAGTTTTTCATTTACGCTGAATAGTTACAGCAAGGATTATCAAACCCGTTGCCAAAAATTGTTTGAAGATTACCAACAAAAAATTCAAAAACAGTTACCCAATGCCCAAGTCGAACACATCGGTGCTTCTTCAATTCCTGGGTGTTTATCAAAAGGAGATTTGGATATTTATGTCGCCGTAGATAATGTCGAACAAGCCATTGCCATAATTGAACAATTAAATTTTAAAATCAAACAAAACACCATGCGAACACCGCAACTGTGTATGCTCGAATCACAAAACAATAAAGATGTCGCAATCCAATTGGTAGAAAAAGGTTCTGTATTTGAAGGTTTCCTGTGTTTTCGTGATAAATTGCAATCAAATCCCGAGTTGATCGAACAATACAACCAAATGAAATTGTCCTGTGAAGGGTTTACCCAAGAAAAATACCGCCAAGTGAAATCACGGTTTATAGAAGGTGTTTTAGATATTAACGTTTAAGTATAAATTAAACACCCTTTGTCATTCCAGCCGAGCCTAAGCGAGAGCAGGAATCTGGTTACTCGATAAGAATCGGGATACTTTAGCTGAAAATAATGCCTTTTAAGAGGGTGTTAACAAAACTGGATTATTTTCATTCACTAAAACTCTGTTCGGTGGGCATGGCTCACCCGACCAATAACTTTATAAAAGGCACTTTTAACCTGATATATGCACATATTAACGCTAACGCACATATAACACGATAAAGGCGTAAATTATTGCGTAATCTTAATGCTTTTATTCAGAAAACAACTGTGGTACGATAAAAAACCATGAAAAACACTAAAATTAAACACGAATTAACAACGATATATGGCTTGAATGCACATATACTAAGTTGTTATGCTTATGGAGTATGATTTGAGCAATTTCATTAATGGTGAGTTATTACCTCTATTTGGAGGTGGAGTTGTAATTATTTTAGCCATGTCAGCATGGTTAGGTAAACTATGGTCAAAAAGAATAATTCAAAATGAAAAATTTAATTTAGATGAAAAGCTAGAACGTGAAAAAGCGCTCTATGTAGCAAATTTAGAAGTCACAAAAGCAGAGCTTACTGAAAAAGCGAAACTATTCGAGCATAGATTAAATACTATTAGTCAAAAACGATTTGATGCGATCACTGAAAATTATGAATTACTCGCGGATGTTTGGTTGCAATGCAGGTGGGCTATTCAACCAGATGAATTAGGCAGAGATAAACCTCCTGCAATTGAAAGAATGGACAAGGCTGCTTTGGCTCTTGATAAGTATTTTCATGATTTTGAAAAGAAAAAGTTATACCTATCGGATACTTCGCAGAAATCTGTTTATAGTTTTCTAACCAGTGTATGGGAAAGCTTAACTAAACTTAGAATTTTTGCCCAGTCTAACGATTCACATGAAGAACGATTACAGGAACTCTATAGTCCCTGGATCCATGAACATTTGCCAAAATTAAATGCTGCTCGTAGTGAAATTGAAGCTGAATATAAATATATAATTGGCGTAGATAAGCATAACAAGCAAATCAACAAGGACTAAAAACAGCGGGCTGTTCGCTCCGCTCCATTTTGACCCACTATTTTTTGCCTGTTAATAGGGCGTTATGCTATGGATAACAACCGTTAGTAGAGTGAATTTAACCAAAGGGGTTGGAGGATTTGATTTTGTTGGATTGTCGGTTTTAACCGACGCTTTTAAAGTTTAAGTTTAATTTTGAGTGGGATAAATCCCACTTACCAATAAACGCTAATGGTTTGTTTTTTAATAATCCAACATTAAACATCGTCAGTTTTTTACTTACTTTTCTGACCAAATCAAATCACTTCACTTCCTGCATTAGTATACTCTCCCCAACTTAACACAATTTCTTTTTTGGGGTGACGCTTTTTCATTTTTCCAAAACCATAAAAGTTCAAGTATACATAGTGGTCAAAACAGCCTTCTACCATAATATTTCCATCGGACGGTCTAATTTTTACAACTTTTAAGTCTTGGAATTCTTCTGGTATTTCTCTGTCTTTTCGATGTCTACTGTATCCACCTATTGGTAAATTATCTTTATTTGAGAATTTTTCCATATCATGATAGAGCTGAGTTAACCGCTTTTGACTCAGACCTCTGGCGTAAGAAACGGCTTCAGAGCTTTCAGTGCTTTCAGTGCAAGTAGTGTTGCTGCAACCATAAGCAGAACAAACTAACACCAAAAGAATTGTATTTTTTAGTTTTATTATTTTAGTTTTTCTAGTCTCTGTTATTACTGCCATTTTTTAAACTTTTAATTTAAACGAAAATTGCTCGGTGGGGCACCGCCCACCCAACAAGTTGTTTGTGGTAATTCGCATTACCTGCTAAAAATTGATTTATTCAAATTCCATCGCGCGAAAAATACGACCGATGTTTTGTTTAGCTAAATCATCAAAAGTGTCTAGTTGCTCATAAGCGGACAAATCCATTTCGTAGGCTTGTTGTAAGTCGCCGTCGTTTTCGAGGACTATGGCGACTTGTTCGCGTACGTATTTGAGGTAATCGACCGTATATTTACGCACTTCTGCCATGGTTGTCGGTGTGCCGTGTCCTGGGATAACAATTTGTGCGCCTAATGGCTCAAATTTGGTTTCCCATGTGTTTATCCATGCGGCAGTATCGGTGTGTTCGGTGACAGGTAATAGGCGTTGGTGAAAAGCCATGTCGCCTGAAATAACCAGCTTTTGTTGCGGTAACCACACCACAATATCGCCAGGTGAGTGAGCAGGACCCAAGTGCAGGGCTTGGATGGTTGTGCCGCCCATGTTTAATTCAAACTTGTCATCAAAGGTAATGTCAGG